>JAZQOC010000071.1:0-84435 GCA_045627645.1 Lachnospiraceae bacterium | reverse complement strand
TTTGTTCTGAATTTTCTCATTCATGGCCAAAATCCATAGCCATTTGTTTTAAGAATTTTCAGGGTTGCATTGCTGTTTATTTGTCAAAGTTCTCTGTTGCTTTTTGCTTTCGCTTGACGCAACTCTGATATAATATCATGCGTACAAGGCCAAGTCAATACTTTTTATAAAAAATTTTTAACTTGTTTTTTATGCAAAAAACTACGCCTTTTTTCGTAGGCGAATTGTAGTATAACACCACATTTTTAGCGCTGTCAACAGCATTTTAACAAGTTTTTTAAATAGTATTTCACCTTTTTTTGACCCACAATATATTGTGTTTCTTCTATATATATATGTTATAATCTCAATGTAATTCTTCACCATAAGTTATGAATCACTTATCTACTATTTATATATGTAGTTTTTTAATCATTCTTTTAATTTGAATGCGAGGCATTATATATGGAGAAAAGACTTTTAAACTATTTAAAATATATGCGTCAGTTTGTTTCTGAAGAACATGAGGAATCTGAATTTAAATTTGTCTACAATGATCTTATGACTCAGATCCAGTTTTTTCAGCATGAACGTCTCATACATTTAATAGTTACTATTACCTTTGCAATTCTTACAATGCTTGGAATACTTACATCATTATTTATTCAGACCATACCAGTGTTAATACTTACATTATTATTTATAGGATTATTAATTCCTTATATAAGACACTACTATATATTAGAAAATGGTGTACAGGAACTGTACACCAGGTATGATTTTCTATATAAAAAGATTTATTCTTAATCTCTGTTGGTAATCAGAAGTATTATTTGTTTATATACTACAAATAATACTCCTGCTATTGGCCATACTATCCAAGTGAAACCCCAGTTTCCAGAAATGAAAGACCATGCAAGATAAATTACTACAGCACAAGACCAGTATAATGATACATATGGCCTAATTCTACTTTGTTCTTTCTTAGCCTTAATTGTAAATCCATCTTCTTGAAGCAGTTTTTTATAACAATCACTAATATTACCTACTCTAATAAAAAGATTTACCGCTACTGCAATTGCAATTAGTAAAACACATGTCATGCATATACACATAAAATCCGATGCTTCAGCTAATGCTGCTATTATTAATGGCAAAGCACAAGCTATACATAAAGCTACACCTAATATTAACAACACCTCTGATTTATGTTCATTTGCTTTTTGACGTTCTTTAACCATTCCTGACACACCATATTCTGTCTCAATAGCTTCTGTATTTAAATATTCAAATTTTTCTAATGCTTTTGAAGATTTAATAAAAATACCTACTGCAGTAATAATCATTGCAAAAAGTACAAGCATACCAATTGCAACTGCCAGATTTTCTGATATCTTATTTGTACAGTCAGCGTAACCTGCTAAAAAGATTAAAACAATAGGACAAGCCACACACATAGATACTGCATTTGCTAACCATGGCGTATATTTCTTTTTTAATTCTATATACTCATTTGCGTCTTCCATGCTTACTCGTATTGCTTCGCTGTCATTGTCTGTATCCACAACCATATGTGAATCTTCACATTCAATTTCATCTTTTAATAAGTAGTCTGTTGATACTCCAAATATTTGTGCCATTTGAATTATCTTTTGTATATCAGGAACGGATTGCGCTCCCTCCCATTTTGATACTGATTGTCTTGAGACATTTAACTTATCTGCAAGTTCTTCCTGTGACCATCCATTTTTCTTTCTTTCATTAATAATCTTATCTGCTAAAATCATTTTGTTTTTCCTTTCAACTTTGCTAATTCGTTTTGCTTAAGCTGAACTTATCCTAACAATATATGCGGTTACACTCTATCAACTGGGCTTTACAATTTGTAACCTAACGGTTGCAAATACGCTATTTTACTGCATAGAAATAAAAAAGGAAGTATTATCCTTTATAACACTTCCTTCTTGTAGCTAATACGGAGAAAGAGGGATTTGAACCCTCGCGCCGCGCGAACGACCTACACCCTTAGCAGGGGCGCCTCTTCAGCCACTTGAGTATTTCTCCAAATCTGAATTACATCCACTACCAATATGTAATTTGATACGCCTTTTAGACGCATTTATTATTATATTCACATCATTTACTTTTGTCAAATGATATTTTTAGCCATTTTTCTCTTAAAGAATTACTCTTCACAATACTCTTTGATGGCTGTTTCGTAAAGATTATTTCCTTCTTTATCTATAACTACAATAACTGGAAAATCTTTAACTTCTAATTTTCTAATTGCTTCTGCTCCAAGATCTTCGTAAGCAACTATTTCACTACTTGTAATAGCCTTCGAGAGTAATGCACCAGCTCCACCTACTGCAGCAAAATATACACATCCATTTCTAGTGATAGCATCCTTCACTTCCTGAGTACGTTTGCCTTTACCAATCATTCCCTTTAATCCAAGGTCAAGAAGTTTTGGTGCATATTTATCCATTCGACTTGCAGTTGTTGGTCCGGCTGAACCAATTGGTCTTCCTTCTCTTGCTGGTGATGGTCCCATATAATAGATTATATTATCCTCAAGGCTGATTGGTAATTCCTTACCTTCCTTTAATAAGTCATCCATTCTTTTATGAGCTGCATCTCTTGCAACATATATTGTTCCGGAGATATATACATAATCACCGGCTTTCAATTTGTCTGTTTCCTCTTTTAAGAGAGGTGCCTGTATACGGTAATCCAATTTATATTCCTCCTTACAATACTCTTACTGCATGTCTGTTAACATGACAGCATATATTAATTGCTACTGGTAATCCTGCAATGTGTGTTGGGTATGTATTGATGTTTACCGCCAACGCTGTAGTTGTTCCACCCAATCCACCTGGTCCGATTCCGGTTTTATTTATTCTTTCAAGCATTTCGATTTCCATATTTTTTACCCATTCTATATCTGAGTGGGAATTAACAGGTCTGGTTAATGCTTTCTTTGCCATAAGCGCACATTTTTCAAATGTGCCACCCACGCCTACACCTACAACCATTGGTGGGCAGGCATTTGGACCAGCATCTTTTACAGCTGTGAGTATCGCATTTTTAACGCCTTCCTCACCATCTGCTGGTTTAAGCATAAATACGCGACTCATATTTTCACTACCGAATCCCTTTGGAGCAATTGTTAGTTTAACCTGATCTCCTGGAACGATTTCATAATGAATAATAGCTGGTGTATTGTCCTTTGTATTTTCTCTGATAAGTGGATCCTTAACTACAGACTTTCTAAGATATCCATCTACATAGCCCTGACGTACACCTTCGTTGATAGCATCTTCAAGATTACCTCCTTCAAAATGCACATCCTGACCTATCTCAACAAATACTACTGCCATTCCTGTATCCTGACATATAGGAATCATATCATCTCCAGCAATTTTCAGATTTTCCTGTAATTGTCCGATAATCTGCTTACCCAATGGAGCTTTCTCATTGTCCTTTGCATTATTAAGTGCGCAAATCATATCTTCCGATAAAAAATGATTTGCTTCTATACACATGTCTTTAAGAGCTGATGTCACCTCTGAAACATTTACTGTTCTCATGTTGTTACTCCTTTATATACTAATAAAACCAAATTAAGTATAAAAAAAAAGGTTGCTTAACGCAACCTTTTCATAGTTTATAAATATTATCTCTGATATACCATCATTGCTTCATGTAGAAGGTTCTGATATGAATTTTCTACAGATCCATCTTTTGCATTCTGCTTTGAAAGCTGTATCGGTTTTACTAACTGATTGTTCTTCTGATTCTTTTCTCTGTTGTACTGAATAGCATTAACAATAATCATATCTCTACCTCCTTGTAAGCATTACTTTCATAATACATGCAGAAATACTCTGCTTCCTACTCTATATATCGGTCATATAATAGCAAACTTTATAGTAAGATACAATATATTGTGTTTTTTTCTATAAAAATTACAATTTCTAGTATTTATGTTAACTTAAAGGAATATATTTCTTCTATATAATAATGAAATATAGATATCCGATAGAATATTCTTTCTTGATTAAGTAAAAATGACAAAATAAAAACACCGACCCCACAGCTCAAAGTCTGCAAAATCAGTGCTTGGAAAGTGCGCGATCAGGGGCTCGAACCCTGGACACCCTGATTAAGAGTCAGGTGCTCTACCAACTGAGCTAATCGCGCATTTATTTAGTTTGTCTGTTCGACACAAGTGGTATTATATTATATAGTTTTTAACAATGCAACCCCTTTTTTACAAAAATTTTATCAATTTTTTAAATTTAATAAAATAACACAAAATGTATATAATGCACCACAAGATATAGTATAATTACACTCGAAATGTATTTTATTTTTATAATAATTGAGGAAAAAATATGATATTTGAAACCCATGCTCACTATGACGATGAGGCATTTGACCCGGACAGAGACAATCTTCTGTCTCACATGCAGGATAATAATATAGAAATTGTGGTAAATGTTGCTGCCAGCATAAGTTCAGTTAAAACCACAAATGAACTTGCTGGCAAATATAAGAATGTATATTCAGCAATAGGCGTTCATCCTAGCGAAACTGAAGAATTAGATGAAGAAAAAATACTTTGGATGAAAGAAATCGCACTTTCAGATAAATGCCTTGCAATAGGCGAAATCGGTTTAGATTATCATTATCCTGATCCAGAAAGAGATATTCAAAAAGTCTGGTTTAAACGACAAATGGATTTGGCTAAGGAAATAAATAAACCTGTTATTATTCATTCCAGAGAAGCTGCAGCTGATACCATGGAAATACTTACAGATCCACAGTATAAAGACGTTAAAGGGGTTATGCACTGCTATTCATATAGTGTAGAAAATGCCAGGGAATTACTGAAACTAGATTATTATTTTGGAATAGGCGGTGTGGTCACATTTTCCAATGCAAAAAAATTAGTAGAAGCCGTAAAAGAGATTCCTATGAATCGAATTCTCTTGGAGACAGACTGCCCTTATCTTGCACCAACTCCTCACAGAGGAGAACGAAATTCTTCTCTTTATCTGCCACTGGTAGCTCAAAAGATTGCTGAAATCAAGGGTTTAAGTTATGATGAAGTGGTACAGATTACCAATTCAAATGCGAAACAATTTTTTAATATGTAAAGGATAGAAAATGGCAACACTTGGTATTCCATCAAATACAATTGAAGTATTAAAGAAATACAATTTCTCATTTCAGAAAAAATTTGGTCAGAATTTTCTTATAGACACACATGTGCTTGAAAAAATTATCGAAGAATCAGAGATTACACCCGATGACTGTGTTCTTGAGATTGGACCCGGAATTGGAACCATGACACAGTATCTGGCTGAAAATGCTAAGAGGGTTATAGCTGTAGAAATAGATAAAGCTCTGATTCCAATTCTTGCAGATACTTTATCTGAATATAATAATGTTACAGTTATTAATGATGATATTTTAAAGGTTGATATACAGAAACTTTGTGATGAATATAATGATGGACGTCCTATTAAAGTTGTAGCTAATCTTCCTTATTACATTACAACTCCAATTATTATGGGATTGTTTGAAAGTCATGTGCCTTTAAAAAGTATTACAATCATGGTTCAAAAGGAAGTGGCTGACAGAATGCAGGAAGGTCCAGGTTCTAAGGAATATGGTGCTTTATCGTTGGCGGTACAATATTATGCAAGACCTGAAATTGTTGCCATCGTTCCACCAAACTGCTTTATGCCTAGACCAAATGTTGGAAGCGCGGTGATAAAACTTACCAGATATGAAGAACCACCTGTTAAAGTTAACGATGAGAAATATATGTTCAATCTTATAAGAGCTTCTTTTAATCAGAGAAGAAAAACTCTTGCTAACGGTTTAACCAATGGCGGACTTGGATTTACAAGAGAAATGGTAACAGCAGCTCTTGTAAAAATGGATTTATCTGAAACCATACGAGGTGAAGCTCTTTCTCTTGAACAATTTGCCACATTAAGTAATATTCTAAAAGAAGGTTAATTATGAATGATAGACTTACTCAATCAGATTTAGATAAGATGCAGGAAGAAATCGACCATAGAAAGCTTGTTCTTAGACCTCAGTTATTAGTTGACGTTAAGGATGCCCGAGCTCATGGTGATTTGAGTGAAAATTTTGAATATAAAGCTGCTAAAAAAGCAAAGAATCAAAATGAAAGTCGCATCAGATATCTGGAAAAAATGATAAAAACCGCGAGAGTTATCGAAGATACTTCTGCTGATGACGAAGTTGGTCTCAATAATCAGGTCACTGTCTGGTTTGAAGAAGATCAGGAAGAAGAAACCTATAAAATTGTGACTACTGTAAGGGGCGATTCTTTAAATAATCTCATTACTATTGAATCTCCTTTAGGGAAAGCACTCATGCACCACAAAGAAGGGGACCGTGTTGAAGTAAAAATCAATGACAGCTCTAGTTACTTTGTAAAAATACTTAAAATTGATAATAATAAAGATGATTCTAATGATAGAATCCGGGGATACTAAAAAATGCGCTGACATATGCCAGCGCATTTTATATTTAATCCTTTTTAAACTTATCTTTATGAATAGTTCTTACTATTGCCCAGTAAATAAAGAACCACATCAAAGCCAATAGTACGGCACCAACAATATCTGTTAACCAGTGAACACCAGATAATAATCTTGTTATAATAATTCCCGCTCCTATAGCATAGCAGGCTATAATAATAATTTTCTTTACGATTGTATCTTTAAGTCGCATGCTAAACTGCTGAATTGCAGCTAGCATAAATGCAACAGACATCATGGTATGGGATGAAGGGTAGGATGTTTCCAAACCTTCTTCCAAAACAACTGGACGGTAATTAATAATCAGCTTTTCAAATAATACGTAACTGGCTAATACACCTGCATACATGCCTGCCAAAATATAAAGATCTTTATCAACCTTAGTAAAACCTTTCTTAATAAACAGCTGCATTACTCCAAATAAACCAAATATACCAACTGTTACTATAGCTAAATATCCTAATATTTCACTTACTTTATACATGCTTTCATTGTACTGAAGTGAATTGGCTACCTTTCCATTAATTGTTGCAAACCCAACCTCACTATTTTGTGGACCAATAGCCTGTACATCAACTAAACTTACCAATATGGTAAATATTATGAACAGTACAAACATTACACCAGCAGTAATAAAGTATTTCTTATTCTCTTTCATGTACGTTCTCCTGAAAATGAAGGTGCCCACCACTCAAAACTGAGTCGTGGGCACTATTGAAGGAATGAAGGTGGAACTAACAATTTGATAATCTATTTGGCTATTAATAAAAAAACCCCGGCGCCCACGTTGCCGAAGTCATACACTCGCAACTGGCTGCCACTAAATGAGGCCCTATAGCTTTGCGTCACAGCCTTTCGACTGCTTTGCCTACCAAATTGATTTTCTGAGATGATATTAACATATATGTACTTTCTGTGCAATACCTTATTGTTGCTTTTTTAAACAAAATAATATATCATTTCAATGTATTTCGGAATGTGGCTCAGCTTGGTAGAGCGCTTGGTTCGGGACCAAGAGGTCGCCAGTTCGAATCTGGTCATTCCGATTTAATTAAAAAAGACTGTACTGCTGTACAGTCTATTTTTTATGTCCTATTTCTGATAAAACAAATGGTTTTACGAGATTCTTTTCCATACCAAGCGCAATACCAAATTCGCCATATAATATATCTTCCGCTGCATGATAATAACGCTCATCCGTACTGGTAGCTTTTTTACCATCTGCAACTCTTTGATCTCTTCTGTGAGCAAGCGTCTTTATCATTCTGATTAACTTCTCAGAATCAGCAGTTCTTAATGTTTCCACAAAAGCACGCTCACGCTCTTTATCATTAGGTATCCATTCCGGCTCAAATTCAATGGAATCATGTATCAGTTTCATTGTATCATCTTTGGATATTACTCTTCTTAAAACAGCATTATCCACCGGTGTAAAAATGACGCTGGACTTTGAATAAACCTGGGTCATTGTATAATAATCTCTATCCGCTGACATTCCAGGAATATCAATTGGTCCTATTTTATCTATTCTGCATACACCTTTATTTCCATATACTACATATTCACCAATGCTATACATTCAACCACGCTTTCTCTAAATTGTCCACTTTGAACTCTATTTTATCAAAAACGAGAACGCGGTGTAAGTAGTATTTTTACAATTTTTTAAAACAATAACATATATGCCACTACCAGTAAAAGACCTACGCATGAAAGGAATAAACCAAAAGACATGGATCTTCCAATAATACTCATGTTTTCTTTGTCATATTTATGTCTGAGAGCCATCTTATGTTCAAATTCTGGTTCAACCTTATGATAAGCAAGGATAGTATCATTGAGTGATCTAATAGTGTCATCTATTGTTCCACCTATAACATGAGTAATCTCATTGCCTTCACTTGGTTCTACAGGAAGTTTTGCATCCTTGAAAATCGTCTTTCTAAGTAAAACTACTATTCCATCCACAAAACGGTCTGCTATTCTACAGAAGAAAATACATATGTTAGGCAAAACAGTTAAAAGCAGTGGTCTGTATAAATAGTCTTCCAAATCAAGATATTTTGGCCATCTGTTAAGATATTCTCCATCCTTCATAAGAAGCTTTCTTACTACAAGTAAATAAAGGACTGCACCAATTACAATTGAATATACAGCACCAATCACATTGGTTCCAGAAAAATAGTGAACACGCTCTCCAGCCTCTGCGACATTCATAAATGCCTCACCCAAATCAGCAATTTTATCTGTCACTATAGTTGGAAGCATACCAGAAATTGGCATATATATTGCACTAAGAGATAATGCTATAGCTGAAAATACATTCATATATTTTTTCTTATCATCAAATTTCTTCTGTATCGCTTCAGATGAATTCTTCTCAACGAACAATGCAATATATAGTTTTGTCATATAGCAAACAGTGATTCCACCGCTTACAATAAATATCCATTCAATAACTTTCATGCAGTGCGCATTTAATGCAAACGCTACAATATGACCTTCTTCAATTACCTCAGTATATTCTACAATTGCTTCATGAAGAAGTGTTTTACTAATATATCCATTCCAAAGAGGAATTCCTCCTATACCAAGCGCACCCATAAGGAAAATGACATTCAATAAAGGTTTCTTCCTGCCAAAGCCCCTGATTTCATTGAGATTTAAAGCATGAAGATTCATATATACGACACCAGCTGCCATAAAAAGACACAACTTAATCATACTATGATTAACCATATGAAGCAGTGTACCTCTTACTGCCAGCATGTTTTCTTCCCCTAAGAGTCCCTGCATACCTATTCCCACAAGGATAAATCCAATCTGAGAAACTGAAGAACACGCAAGAGTTCTCTTCAAATCAATTGAAAACATAGCAAGTAATGCACCGAGGAACATGGTTACAACACCTATGATTAAAATAAATGTTCCCCACTTAACATCACCTAAGAATATTTCACAGCTAATTATAAGTATTCCGTAAACACCTGCTTTGGTAAGAACACCTGAAAGCAATGCACTAGCCGGTGCTGGCGCAACAGGATGTGCTTTTGGAAGCCAGATATGAAGTGGAAACGCACCTGCTTTGGCTCCAAATCCAAATAACATTAATCCAGCAGTAACATACAACTTTGTTGTTCCAACATAAGGTAATACTGCATCATGGATATCTGCTATTGTCAAAGTACCTGTCATCGAATATAAAAGAAACAGACCCATGAGCATTACAAGACCACCCATAACAGCAATAGCCAAATATGTCTCGCCGGCTCTTAATGATTCTTTTCTTTCATCCTGCACTACCCATACATAACTGGTAAACGACATTATCTCAAAGAATAGGAATGTTGTAATCAAATCAGCTGACAGGAAAACTCCAACAGTTGCAAGATAAGTCAACGCTGAAAAGATATAATATCTTGGCTTATTCTTGTAATGCGCCATATATTCTGTTGAGTATGTCATAGACATAAGCCACATAAATGTAGCTACACAGACATATAAAACCCTGAACCCGTCAAATCTGAAGTTTAATCCAAAGTCACATATGTTTGAAATTCCAAAATTTATTATTTCCATAATATCTCCATTTCACTTGTGAAATCCGGATGTTTCTTCTATAAGCCTGCCACCTTCATAAAGAAATCAACAAATGGCTGACTGTATAAACCGAAAATAAAAATTACAATTGCAAAAATTGTTAATGGAAGAATCATAAGAATATTAGGATCTTTAAATTCTTTCACTGTTTCATAATCAAAATCTTTTCCAGGAATAAATGCTCTGACAACAACACTAATCATATAGATAGCTGTAAGTAAAGCAGAAATCAACAATGCCGCAATACCAAAATATGATAATGTGTTACCACTCTGTGCCGCTGCTGTTGCTAAGTTCCATTTACTAATAAATCCTGCCAGTCCTGGTACACCCATAAGCGCAAGGGAAGATATTGTAAATATTGTAAATGTTACAGGCATGCTCTTTCCAAGTCCATCGAGCTCATGAACATAATGCTTTTCTGTCTGATGCATAACTGCACCTGCACAGAAGAAAGAACAAATCTTCATAAGTGCATGGAAAACAAGATGACACAATGCACCAACAAGTCCAAGCGGTGTCATAATTGTTACACCAAATAATATATATGAAAGATTACTAATTGTTGAATAAGCAAGTCTTCTCTTAAAATGAGTCTCTTTTACTGCCCTACTGCATCCATAAACAATTGTAAATATTGTAAATGCCATGACAACATTCTGTGCCCATGTTCCTCTGAGGAATGTTACACCGAAGCTGTAATATGTGATTCTCATAATGGCAAATGCACCAGATTTTACGACTGCAACTGCATGCAAAAGTGCTGTTACAGGTGTTGGAGCAACACCGGCTTGTGGAAGCCATCCACTAAATGGGAACATGGCTGCTTTAACAGAGAATCCCATAAAGGTTAATACATATATAAGAAGTAAAATATTCACTCTGTCTCCGACTTTGTTCATGTCAAGAACTCCACCATAAACAAAACGGTTACTATATCCATACATTATGATGAATATCATACCGATAAATGCGAACGCCGCACCACCAAGAGAATAGTAAAGATACTTTCTAGCCGCAAGAATAGCTTCTCTTTTTAAGGTATGAATTACAAGTGGCACTGTTACCAATGTTAATAACTCATAGAAACAGTAAAGAGTAATAAAATCTTCTGCCATAGCAATTCCCAATGTTACACCATAAGTCATGGTATAAAACATAAAGAATACTCTCTCATTTTCTTCTTTTGTCATATATTCAAAAGAATAGAGAGTTGCTAAAGGCCACAGGAATGCAACAAGAGCCGAGAAAATTGTTGATAATCCATCTACTCTAAACGAAATAGACAAATCACCTGTAAATCTGACTACCTCACATATCTGACCTGTATTTGTACATAAAACATAGAATACAAAAAGAGAATTTAATATAACCAGAACCTCTGTGTATATATTCCTCATCTTTCTATATTCATCTTTAATAAACGGAATAACCAGACTGCCAAGGATTGGTAGAATGATAACTGAAAATGGTAAAAACTTGCTCATATCTACCCTCCTACATCAATGTTAAGGACAAGGCCCTTAACGCATTAGTTAATACATTTGGGAAAATACCAAGGATTAAACTGAGTAATCCGAGGATTGCAACAGGAACTATCATCCATGCGCTAACATGTATCTTTTTCATACCTTCTGTATCAAATTCATTGCCTGGAAGGAATCCTTTAATAGTAATTGGTAAAAGATAACCTGCTGTCAGCAAAGCACTTATAAGTAAAACTGCTGGTCCTACGTATCCAAGAACACCAAGGTTACTCTTAAGGGCACCAATACAAAGATTCCATTTGCTAATAAATCCTGCTGCCGGTGGAATACCGACAAGTGACAGGCTTGCAAATGTATAACTCCACCAAACAATTGGCATTTGCTTTCCCATACCTGTTAATTCATCTACATATTCCTTTCCCGTTTCATGAATTACTACACCAGCAAACAGGAATAAGCAGGATTTTATAATTGCATGAAATACAACATGACTTATTGCTCCAACAAACGCTATTGGATTTAAAGTAATAAGACCAAATATTATATAAGAAGCCTGACTTACTGTAGAATATGCAAGTCTCTTCTTTAACAGTTTTTCTCTATATGCAAGCATGGATCCTAAGAATACTGTGCATAAACTGAGAATTGCTATTACGTACTGTATATATGTTCCACGAATAAAATCTGGACCTGAGATATAATAAATAACCCTGACTATACCTAAAATACCGGCTTTTACTATAATACCTGATAAAAATGCACTGGCTGGTGCTGGTGCAACTGGATGAGCTGTTGTAAGCCATGCATGCATTGGAAGCATACCACCTTTAACAGAGAATCCAAGAATCATACATAAAACTGCTATCATAAGTATTCCCTGATTTTGGGCTGTAATACTGCTCGCTAATACACCACCTGGAGTAAATTCTATTGTAGCTGCATTGGAATAAACGAAATAGAAACCAAAGAGTACCAGGTATGCTCCACAAAGTGAATAAAATAAATATTTAAGGGCTGCCATAATTGCTTCCCTGGTTCTGTTATGAAATACAAGTGGAACCGAAAATAGTGTCATCATTTCATAAAACATGTAAAATGTCACGAGATTTCCCGCCATATCAAGTCCCAGAATAACAAAAAGCGTAAGAACATATGCAATAGCATAGCTTTTTATCTTTTTATCACCCTTAAAGTAACTTATAGAATAGTATCCACACAAAACCCAGACTAATAATGTGATTCCACCAAAAATCAAACTGATTTCATCACATCTAAACATTATGGGCAGGTCTTTTGTCAGGTTAAAAAGGACATATGCTGTAGTGTCCATGATTAATTCCTCTTTTCTTTACTTATCCAAACATATCTATTCCCTTAGTAATCCAGTCTGTTACAAATACGCTGGCAAGACCAAGGAAAAAGTTAATTGCTATAAAACATATAATTACTGCTGAGTAGAGTTTTTGATCCTTCATCTTAAGAGTAGGATAAGAAGTTGTCTCTACTGGAGTATAAATACGCAATACTGTCTTTAAAAAGTAAATCGCATTAAGTATTGTACTAATACCAAGTACAATTAATGTTGGTAACATCTTTCCATTGTTATAAATAGCAGCCTGTGCAAATAACAGCTTTGAAACGAAACCTGCAAATGCTGGAAGACCTACCATCGATAAAGATCCTACAGTGAATCCTATTGCAGCAACTTTATTTCTGTAACCAGAACCTGTTGCTTCATAAAAATGTCTGCTACCACCAGATACTTCTGTAATACCGATAGCTGATATAAATAACAATGATTTAGTTGCCGCATGAGTAAGAATATGGAATACGCTGGCAATCATACCAACCTTGGTACCAAGACCAAATCCCATAAATATATAACCGATCTGCGCAACAGAAGAAAATGCGATCATTCTTCTGATATCTTTTTCTCTGATAGCTGACAAAGAACCAAATATCATTCCTGCAAGACCAAATATGAATAACACATTTATAATCTTACTTTCAATGATTACATCGAATCCTATTACACGATAAAAAATCTTAATTAAAAGGAATATATATCCCTTTGAAACCAGACTGGATAAAATTGCTGCCGAGCTGACAGTGGAATAACCATACGCATCTGGTAACCATGAATGAAATGGAAAAAGCGCACTCTTTATTGCAAGTCCTACGCAAATCAAAGCAATTGCCACAGTAAGTGGTATTCTGTATTCACCACTTAACGCAATAGTTGCAATTGATTCCTTGATATTACTCATGAGCAAATGACCAGTAATATCATAAATCATACATGTACTGAGTAATACCATACCTGAACCTAAAAGGCTCATAATCATATAACGAACCGCTGCCTCAATAGTACGTCCATTTTGTCTAATCATGATAAGTCCACAAGCTGCAATTGTATTAATTTCAATAAATACGTATGCAGTGAAAATATCATTGGTGTAAACCAACGCTAAAAGTGAACTTAATAATAAGTCATTTAAAACATAGTAGAGGAAAATCTTTCCTTCCTCTATCTCGTCATGAAGTTTCTTTTCTCCGCCTACAAGAGATAAAAGCATGATAATACCAAAGAATGTAGCCATAAGACCTTCCAACATTCCAGCTCTTATCTCATTGCCCCAAGGTGCAGGGAATTTACCCATAACATAGACAAAGGCTTCGCCTGTCTGTATTGTATATGCAAATGTGCAGGCGCTGAGTACTATAACTACTACTACAAGTACAGTATTTATGGCTCTTGCAATTTTTGCATTAACACCTGAACTTATAATTCCAGCAAAGAGGCAAAGTAAAATGGAAATAGCAGGAAAATTACATACAAAATCCATCTTATAATCCCTCCTTCTTTAACCGGATAGATATCTCATCAAGATTCAGTGTGTGATATCTTCTGTAAAGTCTGACGGTCAGAGATAACATAAGGGCAGTTACTGATACCGATACAACAATACCTGTAAGAACCAGACCACTTGGAATAGGATTGATGTAAGCACTTACATCCTGTACACCGTCAACAATAATAGGCGCAACTCTTCCTTCAACATATCCTTTCTCTGCAAGAAACAGATATGTTCCACTATCCATAATGTTAAGTCCAATAATTTTCTTAATTAAGTTTTTCTGCAAAAGCAGGTTGGCAAAACCTATACAGAATAGAATCATGGATACGGCTTCACCATAATTTGCAAGTAGATTTGGTCCCATTTTATAAACCTCCTCTTCTGAATAATGCAAAAAATGCGTACATAGTACATGCAACTTCTATACCTACAGCAATATTAATTGGAAGGATAATTCCACTGCTTAAGATATGACCTGCAGTACCAAGTGGAATATGATTTTCTATTCCATTGGCTCCTGTTATGTAAAAATAAGAACCAATTATTCCATACATACTCAAGGCTGTAATCTTACAGATCTTGTAAATGTTCTCATTGAACCATCTCTGTGTTTTTGTGAAACCAAAAGCACTTACATACAAAATCATTCCTGATCCAAGAATGGCTCCACCTGAGAAGCCACCACCTGGAGAAATATGTCCGTTAAGTATGATATATATACCAAATACAAAAATAATCGGGCAGAGTACCTTTGCCGAGAAAATTAATATAGGGTCATTTTTAGGCTCGTATCTTCTATTGTTATTGTGCTTCTCCTGCTTCTCTAATACCTTTTCATCTAACATGAGCATTATCATTACGCAGCATGTTGCTATAAACAAAACATTGGTCTCGCCAAATGTATCAAAAGCTCTGTAGGTAAGAATCATACCAGATACAATATTTACTGCCCCTGTTTCCTGCAATCCATTTTCGATGTATCGCTGAGCTACAACGTTGTTATCTGGATTAGACGCATTTCCTGTAGGTGGAAGATAACTTACAACATAAAGCATTACTCCAATAAGAAGAATTGTAAAAATGATACTTGAAATCTTATATAACTTATTGAAGAAACGAACACCCTTATTTTTTTTCTCATCATACAGACTATCTTCTATAAGTTCGTAGTCCTTCATATGTCTGATAACTGTAGCATAATCTTCCTTTGGCTCAGACTGAGGCTTCATCTCAACATTTCCAAGATAAAGATCCTCTGTTCCATCCATCCAGGTTTTGAAGTTGAAATCTTTAGTTCCCTTTTTAGACAACTTAAGCTTACTCATTTTCTTCATCCCCTTTCATGGCTCTGATATTTTTCAAAGTCAAGAAAAAGAGCAGACTTGTTACACCGGCTCCAACTGCTGCCTCGGTAATGGCAAGATCCGGTGACTCAAGAATTATCCATATTACTGACATAATCAGACTAAATCCCATATATATTAGGATGGAATTTAAGAGATTTTTTGAAAAACTGACTGAGATAGCACATACAATCAAAATTATCATCAAAATATATGTAATAGTGCTCATGATTATTCCTCTTTATCTAAATTTATCTCTTTACAGTGCTTTGTTACGCTTTCATTAGTAGTAACTTCAAATTTGGCAATCAGATGTGATGATGCCGGAGAAGAAACCCATAAAAAAATGATTACTAAAACAAACTTTGCTGTTACATAAGAGAATCCACTAAGTAATATTAATCCTAACAAACAGGACGTGAGTCCCAGTGTATCTCCAATTGCAGCCGCATGCATTCTGTTTAACACAAAAGAAAATCTGAATACTCCGTATATCTCAAGAACAAAAAGAGTTACACCAATTAATATGAATACAATTGCCAGAATATCTCTAAGCATAGCTAAAAATTCCATACTACTTTTCCTCCTTTTGCTTTCTTTCGTTATAAATACCCATATATATAAGTGTAAGTACAACAACTGCAAGGAAACTGATCATGGCATATATAATACATATGTCTGCGAGATATCCCTCATTCATAAGTACCGTCAAAATAGCAATAATTACTATTGTGATTGTTCCCATCATATTGACACTTACAATTCTATCTGCAATCTTTGGTCCGATTATGGCTCTGACAAGACACATTAATAGTAAAATACTTAAAATGATTATTATTACAATAAGAAAACTATTCATGGCAGGCCTCCATTCTGTGAAGGATGTCCACTATTTTCCCTTCATTTATACCATCGATAAATGACTCATCCAATGCATGTACTTTGTATGTATCACCCTCAACCTCTGCAGTGATAGTACCTGGAGTCAGAGTAATTGAGTTCGCAAATAAAACCTTTGTTACATCAGATTCAAAATGAACATCAAATGTTACAAGAGTTGGCTCAATGTCATATCTGTTTGACACGATAAGTTTAAGAGTTTCAATATTGGCTTTAATAATTAAAACAAATAAAATAGCCATATACTCTATGAAATATCCCAATTTTTTAATCATGTTAATATCTTTTTTGATGGAGAAATCAAAAAATTTGCAGCTGAAAATATAGATAAGCGCTGATATAACAAGACCAAATAAAACTATCTCAAGTGTTATATTGCCATTGAATATTATCCATAAGACGAACAATAATACGTACATAGCTATTCCTTCCTAATAATGTATTTACAGATATTATTTCCAAGTTTGGAGAATCTCTCCTCATATTCAGTCATTATATTGCCTTCGTTCATAGTTGCATCGTGATGAAGATCGTGTGTAACCTGGCTTGCTACAAATCCGCCTGGTTCAATTTCCTCCAACGCAAAAGCAAATAAATCTTTATTATCTGTTTTGAATTCAATCTGTCCTTCATCCTTAAGGATTACTTTAAATCTTGCCAAAAACTGTCTTGATGGAAGTCTTCTCTTAGCATGTCTGTCTTTTGGCCATGGATCTGAGAAGTTTAAATAAATTCTGTCTATTTCCTTTTCACCAAAAACCTCTGTAATCTCAGTAGCATCCATAAGAATAAAAGTAAGATTAGAAAGCTCTAACTCTTCCTTCTTTTGAACAGCCCTAATTAGTACACTGCTGTATCGCTCAATTCCTATATAATTAATCTGAGGATTTCTTGAAGCCAGTTCCATCAAAAACTGACCCTTACCCATTCCAATTTCAATATGTATTGGATTGTCATTTCCAAAAAATTCTTTCCAGTTTCCTTTATGATCTTTAAAATCCTGAACTACATGAATACTTGAAGCAATATACTCTTCTGCTCCCTTAACATGCTTTAATCTCATAACAGGTTTTCCTCTTTCTTCCTATTAAAATGCATAAAACCCTAAACGTTTACTATTTTACACCCTTTGTCAAGGGAAAAATAGAGCAATAGTCATATATTTTTAGGCATTCTAGCATATATAATATTATAATTTATACATCTTTTACTTTATTAAATAGTTTATCTTTTGCAAATAGATAGTGTATTATAGAAATGAGTATTTATACACAAAGGAATTGATTATGAAGAGGCTTAAAAAAGATCTTCTCTCTATATTTGTAGTATTGTTATCTTCAATACTGCTTTTTCCTATGTTTGTCTATGCTGATGAAGATATTGATGCGCAGATAGAAGCAAGGAAAAAAATAACTGTCGAGAGTAATTTGTATGATAACTGGCCTGCTGGTCCAGAAACCAGTTGCCAAAGCGCCATACTGATAGATGTCGATACTGGCATCGTTTTATACGAAAAGAATATACATGAACATCTTTATCCTGCCAGTATTACTAAAATTCTTACTGCTCTTGTTGCTTATGAAAACTGTGATATGAAGGACATGGTTACCTTTTCGTATGATGCAGTCAATTCAATTGACTGGAGATATGATGCCAACATGGGAATTAATGGTGGTAGCAGTATTACTATGGAAGAAGCCCTAATCGGCATGCTTGTTGGTTCTGCCAACGAAGCTGCATATGCTATTGCTGAACATGTATCAGGTAATGGTAAGTTGGATGAATTTGCCAAGTTGATGAATGAGAAAGCTAAGTCTTTAGGTTGTACTGATTCTAATTTTGTTACACCAAATGGTATCCACGATGAAAATCATTACACATCAGCTCATGATATGGCTTTAATAGCTAAAGAATTCTTTGCAAATGATTTTCTTGCAAATATCGCATGTACTTCTTCATATCATTTTGCTCAGACGGCTACTCAGCCAAAAGATGATATGGTTGTATACGCTAAAAGTAAGCTGCATAAGGGAAAAGAATATGCTTATGATGGTTTAGTTGGAACAAAAACAGGTTATACAGATTATGCACAACAGACTTTGGTTAGCTGTGCCCAAAGAAATGGAATGAAATTAATCTGTGTAGTTATGAAAGAGGAAGCTCCTAGCCAGTATACAGATACAATTGATTTATTTAATTATGGCTTTAGTAACTTTACAACTGAAAGTATAGCTGATAAAGATACAAGATTTAATATTTCATCTTCGAATCTGTTTAATACAGATATTGATATTTTCGGAAGTAGTAAACCAATTTTAAAAATCAGCTCTAACAGTTACGTTGTATTACCAAAAGGCGGCGAGCTTAGTCAGACAGAATGTAAAATCACCTATGACAATCTTTCTAACGATCAGATTGCCAATATAGATTATTATTATTCCGGAACTTATATTGGTTCTGCAGCCGTTATTCCTTCCAGAGAAGATCCTGTATATTATGATTTTGATGATGAATCAGAAGAAACATCCTCTGATTCATCCGATTATATATTTATTAATATAATCTCTCTTCTTGGCATAGTAGTTGGAATTGCTGTATTATTAATTATTATATTCCTTATTATTTCTGTGATTCGAAAATCCATTTCATCTGGAAAGACGAGTACACCAAATAATAAATACAATTACACTAATAAAGATTTGGAATGGAAACATTTGAAATAAACTGACTTGGAGTCTTTATGAATTATATAATTTTTGACCTTGAATGGAATCAAGGCGTATCTCATGGTGAAAAACGTGATAAGAAAACTCCACTTGAAATAGTGGAAATCGGCGCGGTTAAACTCAATGAAGAACGTGAGATGATAAGTGAATTTTCAGAGCTTATCAAGCCTCAGATTTATCATGAGATGCATAACATCACAAGAAAAATAATACATATACAGATGGAAGAACTTGAAAAGGGCAAACCATTTGAAGAAGTAATGGAAGCTTTTCGCGAATGGTGTGGTGAAGATTCTCTTTTCTGTACCTGGGGGACATTAGATTTACTTGAACTTCAACGTAATATGAAATATTACAACCTTAAGCCTCTTTCTGATCGTCCTATTAAGTACTATGATATTCAGAAATTATTCAGTCTTGCATATGAAGATGGAAAAAGCAGACGTGCTCTTGAATATGCAATTGATATGTTAAGTATTAAAAAAGATATTCCATTTCACAGAGCTTTTTCTGATGCTTATTACACAGCAAAGGTATTTGATAAAATTGAAGATCCTGCTGTTTTGGAAAAATATTCTTTTGATACATATATTATTCCAGATTCGATAGAAAAAGAGATATCAATATCATTCTCTGATTACTCAAAATATATAACTCGCTCATTTGAAGATAAAAAACAGCTTCTTGAAAATAAAAATGTTAATTCACCGCTTTGCTACAAATGCAAAAAACGCGTGAGTAAACGTGTAAAATGGTTTACCCCTAATGGCAAACATTATTATGCCGTAGGCTATTGCTTAAGACATGGATATATGAAAAGTAAAATCCGTGTTAGAAAATCCGAAGAAGGTCAGACCTATGCTGTAATTACTCATAAATTAATTACTAAAGATGAGAAAAAAGAATTAGCAGCCAAAAGAGATGAAATAATTCAAAAGAAGCTTACCAAACCAGTATCAACTCAATAAATTATTAAAAGCGGAAGAAATAATTCTTCCGCTTTTTTACGTCCCGTGTGGGAATCGAACCCGCAGCTAGCGCTTAGGAGGCGCTTGTTTTATCCATTAAACTAACAGGACTCAATCCAAATTAATGGATATTTTTAGTTTGGATAATTTATATAACCCTGAAGCCAGATAACACCTTTAAATCTTCTTCCTATTTCAGGTTCGCCATATAAATCATTTTCATTTATACAAAGATCAAAAACTAATTCATTACATAAAAGCTTCATTTTATAGATTTTTTCTTCTGTAACATAGTTTTTTACCTTTTCTACCTCGAGGATTTCTCCAATAATTGAATACTGATCGCATTCTACGCCATATGGCATAAAGCATGTATCAACTATGGAATATATGTCTTCTCTTTGTATTCTTCTGGTAAGCGTTGAATACATATCCATATCTTCAAGAGTAAGACTTTCAATGGCTTCCTCATCACCATTTCTTGCCGCTTGGATTAGTCTGTCTCGACTACTCTTTTTCTTGGCAACTTTTTCCATTACTCTTACGTCCTTCATAATTGGCATTAAAATATTACCATTTACAGAAAGAGCAGATAAGGTCAGTGTAGTTCCTCTTACAGGAAGAGTATCTGTATTTCTTGCTCTGATATATGGAATTATATTTTGAAGATAAAATATCAGTGAAACACCAATATTAACGTCATCACATATTCCTGCATAAGATTCTTTATCTGAATGACGTTCAACAGTTAAATCTTCCGACGTTGTAATTCCTGTCCCTTTTAAATATGGATAAGAATATTCGTAGGAAAAGACATTATTATCATCATATTCACCACAGACTGACAAACCCATACCAGGCGCGAATTCTTTGCCTAATATTGTTAGCATGGTTTCATCACCGTTAGATGTATATGATCTTTCGGAAGCATTAGTAACGCATACTTTTAATAATTCATCGAATTCTTTTTTATTATGTATGCACGAAAAACCAATTGCCGACAGATATTTGTGCAAAGTATTCACCTCTTAATATTACTAGTTTTTCTTTGTAATAATCTTCTGGCCACCCATATATGGCTGTAATGCTTCTGGAATCTTGATTGATCCATCAGCCTGAAGATTATTCTCAAGGAATGCAATAAGTCCTCTTGGTGTAGCAAGAACTGTATTGTTCAATGTATGAACATAGTAGTTTCCGTTTTCACCCTTTGTACGAATGCCGAGACGACGTGCCTGAGCATCACCAAGTGTTGAGCATGATCCAACTTCGAAGTACTTCTTCTGACGTGGGCTCCATGCTTCTACGTCGCAAGACTTAACCTTAAGATCTGCAAGGTCACCACTACAGCACTCAAGTGTACGTACTGGAATATCGAGACTTCTGAAGAATTCTACTGTATAGCTCCACATCTTGTCATACCATTCCATTGATTCTTCTGGCTTACAAAGAACTACCATTTCCTGCTTTTCAAACTGGTGAACACGGTAAACACCTCTTTCTTCAAGACCATGTGAACCGCCTTCTTTTCTAAAACATGGAGAGTATGATGTAAGTGTTATTGGAAGGCTCTTTTCCTGAACAATCTGTCCCTTAAACTTACCAATCATTGAATGCTCAGATGTACCGATTAAGAATAAGTCTTCTCCTTCGATCTTATACATCATGGCTTCCATTTCTGCGAAACTCATAACACCATTTACAACGCTGCTACGAATCATGAAAGGTGGAATACAATATGTAAATCCTTTATTAATCATAAAGTCTCTTGCATAGCTGATCATTGCTGAATGGATTCTTGCTGCATCACCCATAAGGTAATAGAAACCTTCACCACTTGTTCTACCAGCTGCATCTTTGTCTAAACCGCTTATGCTATCTAAAATATCTGCATGGAAAGGGATTTCAAATTCAGGAACTACTGGATCACCGTATTTCTGAATTTCAACATTTTCACTATCGTCCCTACCAACTGGAACAGAATCATCAATGATGTTAGGAATCTTCATCATGATTTCTGTAACTTTTTCTTCAAGCTCAGTCTGCTTAGCTGTAAGTTCATCTATTAAAGAATTATTCTTAGCTACTTCCTTCTTAACTTCCTCAGCTTCTTCTTTTTTGCCCTGTGCCATAAGAGCACCAATCTGCTTTGAAATCTGATTCTTCTTTGCCTTAAGATCATCAGCTTCCTGCTGTGCTGTTCTTCTTGCTGAATCAAGTTCAATTACTTCATCAACTAATGGAAGCTTTTCATCCTGGAATTTCTTTTTAATATTTTCTTTTACTAATTCAGGATTTTCTCTTAAAAATTTAATGTCGATCATTTTTCACACCTCTTTAATTTAATACTTTTTCTATGAAAATATTAGTATATTCTAATAAATCTCTTACAAGTATGCCTTCAAGCATCTTACCATTTTTATCAGCTATTAACTGTAAAACTGGTCGCTCTGGGAAACCTTTGTTTTGTCTGATTACTACTGCAATTTCGCCAGAATTAATCTTTACTGTACTTCCGGATGGATATACAGCGATAAAATCAAGAAGCTCATCTATTACTCCAGCATCATATTTTATACCACGAAATGCTTTCAGATATTCAACTGCTTCATGAACTTTCTTTCTCTCACGTCCAATACCACATATCGATTCATCAAAGTAATCACACGCCGACGCAATCTTTGTAGTAAGCATCAGATCTGCTGTGTGAAGAGGATATCCTTTTCCATCAAGTGTTTCATGATGCATAAGAATTATTTCTTTACTTGCCTTTGACAACCATTCTTCGTGTCTGATTCCACTATAGCCATAAATTGGATGCTTGTAGAATTCTTCTTTTTCTCTGATATTCGCATTATCCATGTTCGTATCAACGAAATCTACTGTAACATATCTTAATCCAAGATCATGTAACAGACAACCAATTCCTAAATCTCTAATTTGGTCATTTGCAAGTCCCATCTTAAGACCAACAAGAATTGCAATGGTACAGGTACTTATACAATGCTCATATAAGTCCGCACTTCTTTCACGGATGTCATAAATCTGTTCTGCAACATTTACATCATTAGCAACATTGGCTATGATATTCTCCGCAGCTTCAGCAATCTCTGTCATATTCTGATTACTCTTATACATGTGCTTAGAAATAATTTCCTGAATCTTCTGTTTGCATTTCTTATTGATTTCTTCTTTTAGAATTAATCTTGTCTGTGCATCCAGTTTATTATCCTTGATATATACTTCTTTTATACCAAATGCATTTAACTTTGGGATATAACTAAGCTTAAGAATAGTTCCTTCTGCTATTAATTCATTATAGTCAGGAGTTAATACTGATTTAGCTAATATCTCATTTCCCGTTAATTGATCAACCTTAATTAGTTTCATAATTCCTCAGAACCTATTGCCTTCTCTAAAGCCATTCTTTCTTCGTTACCTAACTCAAGTTCACATTTTCCTTCAATAATTTGTTTTGTATATGTATAACATCCATCAGATGTATGTACTGAATTTAAAATAAAACCACTGTTATATTCATCCAATATAGCAAGAGAGAAGCTTAATAATCCACCCATCTGCTGATATGCATCATACTTAACAATTCCAACTTTTTGAAGAGTCCTTGTCATATTATGATAAAGTTGTCTGATATCACCTCTGTTAGCATTAACTACTTTTTTAATTTTATGATTATCTTCAAATAGTTTTGCTATGGCATCTTCAAGACTTTCTGCACTGCTACCTTGCATGAATTTGTTATATTTTTTTTGTAAATTTACTTCTCTAACAATAAATATAGTTACTATTGTTATCAATACTAAAATAATAATAAATTGAATGATAATAAAAATACCTACATCTATTCCTAACCCTATCTTAGATAGTACATCACTTGTCATATTAATTACTTCTTTCTTATAATATCAACTATTCTATCTAAGTCATCATGACTGTAGAATTCAACAACAAGTTTGCCTGACTTATCATCGCCTTTGGCAGCAATTGATACCTTTGTTCCAAATAACTGCTTCAATTCTTCTTCGATATTAGAATATACAACCTGAAGTGAAACATTATCCTTCTTCTGTTTTGATGCCTTTGGCTTATTGAGACTCTTAATATATTTCTCAACATCACGTACGCTCATCTTCTCATCAAAGATTTTTTCTGCTAATTCTGTCTGTTCTACAGGATCTTCTATAGAGATAATTGCACGCGCATGTCCAGTAGTAAGCTTTCCATCAATCACCATCTGTCTTACTTCTTCGCATAACTTAAGAAGTCTCAACGAATTAGTAATGGTTGTTCTATTCTTAGAAACTTTTTCTGCTACTTCATCCTGCTTAAGATTAAATTCATCTAAAAGTCGCTTATATGCCATAGCTTCTTCAATTGGATTCAAATCTTCACGCTGAATGTTTTCGATTATTGATATTTCAACAATTTCCTGTTCAGTGAATTTTCTTATTATAACAGGAATTTCCTTTAATCCAGCAAGCTTACATGCTCTCCATCTACGCTCACCAGCAATAATTTCATAATACTTATCTCTATCCTGGACGAGAATTGGCTGAAGCAATCCTACCTGTTTGATAGATTCAGATAATTCTAATAATGCATCTTCATCGAAATATTTTCTTGGCTGCTCTCTATTTGGTTCGACTAAATTAATATCTACAATCGAATCTGGCTTTTGAGCCTTTTCAGCTTTCTGCTTATTTTCATTGCTATCCAATACATTACTTGGTATTAAACTATCAAGTCCTTTACCTAACCCTTTTTTTGGTGCCATTATATTTTTTCCCTTTCAATAGAAGAATCTATTTATTATTATTCATTAACTCTTTTGCTAAATTTCTATAACTTTCTGCTCCGGAAGATTTAGAATCATACATACATATTGGCATTCCATAACTTGGAGCCTCTGCTAATCTAATGTTTCTAGGAATAAGTGTATCAAAAACCTTCTCCTTAAAGTTTGACTTTACATTTTCTACAACCTGAGCGGAGAGATTTGTTCTTGAATCATACATTGTAAATACAACACCTTCCATAGAAAGTCTTGGATTAAGTCGTTCCTTAACAAGATTTACTGTATGAATTAACTGACTCAAACCTTCCAATGCATAATATTCACACTGAATTGGAACCAAAACTGTATTTGCTGTAGTCATAGCATTTACAGTAAGCATACTAAGTGATGGTGGGCAATCAATAAATATGTAATCATACTGATCCTTAACCCAGTCAATTTCATTCTTTAATATATATTCTTTCTTATCAACGCCTATTAATTCTATTTCAGCTGCTGCAAGATTTACATTAGATGGTATAACAGATACGTTATCTATTACATTTTTTATAATACATTCATTAACAGAACATTCGCTAAGTATTAATTCATATACTGTATTGTCTATATTATTCTTTTCTACACCAAGTCCACTTGTAGTATTTCCCTGTGGATCCATATCAATTACAAGAACTTTCTTTCCCATTTCTGCGAGAGAAGCTGATAAATTGATTGTTGTAGTTGTTTTTCCAACTCCACCTTTTTGATTAGCAATGGCTATAATTCTTCCCATTAAATATCTCCAATCATCTATATATAACTAAGAAATTATATCATGATATCAGTCTATTATCTATAAAACAAACACTATTAATTATTTGTGATATATGTTTCACGTGTAAATGATAATTGTCACGTTTTAATGTTTCACGATTATTTTTCAAAATCTTGTGTATGAATGTTTCACGTGAAACACTATATTGTGTGGAAAATGTTTTACATGCAATAAACTAAAAAATGTTTCACGTGAAACATTTTTAAATTTTTATAAGATTATTCTTAATAGCAAACACAGCAGCCTGTGTTCTATCACTAACCTCAATCTTATCAAAGATATGTGTTAAATGATTTTTTATCGTTCTTTCACTAATAGACATCTTTGCCGCAATCTCACTATTCTTACCACCAATTGCAATCATTTTTAAAATTTCCAGTTCTCTGGCAGTGAGAAGTTCAAGCTTATCTTTATCCGAATCCAAATTAATCAAGTAGTTATTTAATATAGGAATTAATTCAGATTGAATATAGCGTTCACCTCTGGATACATCAAATATAGAATTAATCAATTCTATACTATCAGTTGTATCCTTCATGATGAATCCATCGACATTTAACTCATTAGCTTTTACCAATAATTCAACATCACTATTACCTGATAAAATGAGCGTCTTTACATCAAGCTTCTTATTCTTTACAAACTCGACTATCTTAAAACAATCATCTACAACATCCATAATAATAATATCGATTTTATTAGATCTAAGATTATCAAGGCAACCAGCAAAATCTTTTGCATAACATATAACATTTATTAAATTGTTTCTTTCAAGTAAACACTTCAAACTCTCATAAAAAATCTTTTGATTGTCTACTAACATTACATTAATCATATTTCTACAATGGTTCCTTTGTTGGTGTACCAGCTTTTCTTGGATATTTTATACCTGTGGATTTTACTTTTTTTATTACTACTAGAGTTCTTCCATTTTCATTAATACTAAATTTCTCTATATTAATTATACTACCACCTAAAATAGAGATAGCATTTTTAGCATTGTCTATTTCTTCGTCTGACTTATCAGATTTGTATGAAATAAAACAACCATCAATATTTACAAAAGGAATACACAATTCCGAAAGAGAACTTAAATTTGCAACAGCCCTTGAAACACATAAATCATACTTTTCACGATAAGTATTATCTTTACCAAAATCTTCAGCTCTTCCATGAATTGTTTTAACATCTTTTAAATCAAGTTCTGAAATAACAGTATTTAAAAAAACTATTCTTTTTTGTAAAGAATCAAGCAGTGTTACTTGTATATGTGGAAACATAATCTTAATAGGAATACCTGGAAATCCTGCTCCCGTACCTACATCAATTAGTGTATTAACCTTAGCCATATCATAAGCTTTAATTATTGAAACCGAATCAAGAAAATGTTTCATTAATACATCTTTATATTCAGTTATGGCCGTGAGATTAATCTTCTCATTCCACTCAATAAGTAACTCGTAATACTTATTAAATTGTTCCATCTGCTTATCAGTTATACTTAAACCATATTCTGATAATTGATTTTTAAATTCGTTTACTATTTCATTCATATATTAATTATTATTAGGATATTTTGAACTAAGATATACCAACAATACAGAAATATCTGCTGGACTAACACCTGATATTCTTGAAGCCTGACCAACACTAACCGGACTAAACATCTTAAGTTTTTGTCTAGCTTCATTTCTCAAACTATTAATATAATCATAATTTATATCTGTTGGAATCTTCTTGTTTTCCATTTTCTTGAAACTGTTTACCTGAGAAATCTGTCGCTTTATATATCCTTCATACTTAATTTCAATTTCGACCTGTTCAACAACATCCTGAGGTAATTTAGTTCTTCCATCATCAATTTCTTCTAAGGAATTATAATCAAATTCAGGTCTGCATAATATTTCTGCCAATGTGTTTCCAGTTCTAAGTGCAGTTGAACCATGACTTTCCATAAAGTTTTTAATTCTGGTATTTGCTCCAACAATAGTAGATTTTAATCTCTCTATTTCTTTAGCAATCATTTCTTCTTTCTGTATAAGATAATTATATTGCTCTTGTGAGATTAATCCAACATTATAACCTATTTTTCTAAGTCTTAAATCAGCATTGTCCTGTCTTAGCAACAAACGATACTCAGATCTTGAAGTCATCATTCTATAAGGTTCAAAACTTTCTTTTGTAACCAAATCATCAATTAATACACCAATATAACTTTCTGATCTGTCTAATACTATTTTTTCTTTTCCTAAAACTGACAAAGCAGCATTAATACCAGCAACCAGTCCCTGTGCGGCAGCTTCTTCATATCCACTGCTTCCATTGAACTGACCTCCGGCAAAAAGTCCTTTCACTTTCTTAAATTCCAAAGTAGGATACAACTGCATTGCATTAATACAATCATATTCAATTGCATATGCATTTCTTACTATCTTACAATTTTCCAAACCAGGAACAGTTCTGTACATAGCAAGCTGAACATCTTCAGGAAGAGAAGATGACATACCGCCAACATACATCTCATTAGTATGTAAGCCTTCTGGTTCTATGAAAACCTGATGTTTTTCTTTATCAGGAAACTTTACAACTTTATCTTCAATTGAAGGACAGTATCTTGGTCCTGTTCCTTCAATTATTCCAGCATAAATTGGTGATCTATCAAGATTAGCTCTAATAATATTATGTGTTTCTTCATTAGTATACGTTAAGAAACAAGGAACCTGATCTATCTGTACATCATCAGGATTTGTTGAAAATGAGAATGGAACAACTCTTTCATCACCATATTGAGGTACCATCTTTGAAAAATCTATTGATCTTTTATCCATTCTTGCAGGAGTACCAGTTTTAAATCTTCTTAATTCAATTCCTAATTTCTTAATTGAATCTGGAAGATAATTAGCTGCCTGCAAACCATTTGGTCCAGTATAAGTAATTGCTTCACCACATAAACATCTTGCTCTTAAATATGTACCCGTACATAAAACAACTGCTTTACATTCATAAACTGCACCAGAAAAAATCCTAACACCAGCAATTGTAGGATTATCATTTTTTCTTTCATATTCGGTAATCTCATTTTCACTATTAAGGTGTTCAATATCTTCAATAGTAAGTAAATCAGTTACTTCTGCCTGCTTAATAGTTAAATGATCCTGATTTTCAAGAACCTTACGCATCTCTCTTGAATAATCAGCCTTATCTGCTTGTGCACGTAATGAATGAACTGCAGGACCCTTTGATACATTTAACATCTTGGACTGGATAAATGTTTTATCAATATTTTTACCCATCTCACCACCAAGAGCATCAAGTTCTCTAACCAAATGTCCCTTTGAACTACCTCCAACATTTGGGTTACATGGCATGAGAGCAATACTATCAACACTTACTGTGAAAATAACTGTTTCAAGACCAAGTCTTGCACAAGCTAAAGCAGCTTCACATCCAGCATGACCTGCACCTACTATACATACATCAACATGTTCTCTGATTCTACTCATCTTTTATTTACCCATACAGAATTTTGAAAAAATCTCATTTACAAGATCTTCACTAATTTCTTCACCAATAATATTACCTAATGATTCATATGCGCTCATCAAATCTATTGTAAGAAAATCCTCAGGCATATTATTATCTAAACTATTAATGACAAGCTTAAGACTTTCAATAGTATCTACTATTTTTTCATGATGTCTTACATTTGTAATAACTAATTCTGAATTAAACGAAATATTGTTATCAAAAACAAACTTTTTAACTATTTCTTCAAATTCAGATAATCCTATCTTTTCTTTTGCAGATATTTTTAATAATGATACATTATCATTATTAAAGCATTTAACTATTTCTTCTTCATTAATAACTGATTTAAGATCACTCTTATTTAATAATATTATTGTTTTCTTATCTTTTATAAGTTCAATAATATCTTTATCGTTGTCATCAAGTGAAACAGAAGTATCTACAACATATAATACCAAATCAGCATCTGATACATATTCTTTTGCTTTATTTACACCTATTTTTTCTACTTCATCACTGGTAAATCTTATTCCCGCTGTATCAACTATATTTAAACTAACATCATTAATCTTAATATTCTGTTCCAATGCATCTCTGGTTGTTCCAGCAATATCGGTTACAATTGCTTTATCCTTACCAATAAGCATATTTAAAAATGAAGATTTTCCAGCATTTGGTTTACCAACAATAACTGTAAGAATTCCATCTTTAATAATCTGTCCATTTTTAGCAGATTCTTCCATCTTAATTAATTCTGATAATAAGTTATTAATTTTTTTATACAAACTTTCAGAATAACCATCAAGACTTATATGTTCAGGATCATCTAAAGCAGATTCAATAAAAGCAGTTTCATGTACTAAAATATTTCTAAATTCAGTAATTTTTGAATAAATATCACCTCTTAGATGATTCATGGAAGCTTTAAGAGCGAGATTATTATCAGCACTTATTACATCCATAATTGCTTCTGCTTTAGTGAGATCAATTCTTCCATTTAAAAAAGCTCTTTTTGTGAATTCACCTGGAAGAGCAAGTCTTGCTCCATTATTAATAACTATTTCTAATACCTTTTGAGTAATTAATAAACCACCATGACAATTAATCTCTATAGTATCTTCAGTAGTATAGCTTTTTGGAGCTTTCATAATACTCAGCATAACTTCATCAACTACTTCTTCACCTTCCACGATGAAACCATAATGAATAGTATGACTCTTATATAATGAAACCTTCCCCTTATCGACTCCTCTAAATATTTTATCACCAATAGAAAAAGCATCAGGACCACTGACGCGAATAATTGATATACCGGATTCACTTAAATGAGTTGCTATTGCCGCAATAGTTTCATTATTATTCATAAATAATACCTAAATGTAAAAACAGAGGAGGATTATTTAATCCTCCTCCATGATCAACTATTTTTTCATTGTAACAACTACATGTCTGAATGGTTCTTCACCTTCACTATGTGTTGTAACAAATTTGTCATTCTGAAGAGCTGAATGAATAATTCTTCTTTCATAAGGATTCATAGGCTCTAAAGATACACTTCTTTTTGTTCTCTTAACCTTGTAAGCAATATTCTTAGCAAGATTTTCAAGTGTATCCTGTCTTCTCTTACGATAATTTTCTGTATCAACCTTAACTCTTACGTATTCTTCTTCACCCTTGTTAAGAACAAGAGATGTAAGATACTGAATAGAATCAAGTGTCTGACCTCTCTTACCGATAAGAACACCCATATCATCACCAGATAAATCAATATTCATCTCTTTTGTTTCTGCATTGTAGTCAATATTAACAACTACAACCATATTCATTGCAGCAAACATTTCTGACAAAAATGTCTTTGCATTATCGATTAATGATGATTTTACTTTAGCTTTGATTACAGCATCTTTAGATCCAATACCTAAAAAACCTGTAGATCCTTCACTAACTACTTCATATTCAAGCTTATCACTTGTAACTGAAAATTCTTTACAAGCTTCAGTAATGGCATCATCAACAGTCTTTGCACTAAATTCTTTAAATTCCATTATTTAATCCCCTACTGTTTATTGTTACGCTCGTTATAGTTTTTAACCATATTTGCTTTTGAAGCAAGACTACCAGACTTAGAAATGTTACTATTATTACTTGCTTTTCTAATTGCTTCTTCACCATTAGATGAACTAGCAGTTGTCTTAATATTTCTAGTAGAAACATTAGCTTTGTTATTAAGATTAGCAACATATTCTTTCTGTTTTTGAATCTTTGCTTTAGCTTTTTCTTTATTCTTCTCAATTACAGCATCATAATCAATCTTATCAAGCTGCTTATTAATAACTACCTGCTGAATAGATCTTACAACAGCACCGGCTATCCAATAAATACCCATACCAACTGGTAATGATAAACAGAAAACTGCTGACATAATAGGCATCATTGTATTCATAGCCTTCATTGACTGAGCCATTGTATCATCTGCATTCGAATCTGAATTTGTAGCAGCTGTAGGCATAAGCTTTGTATTAATCCACTGAGAAAGAGCAGCAAGAACAGGAATCATTAATGCTCCAAATAATAAAAGCCAATTCTTATTCTTAAGTGCTTCTGTCATTGTAAACGAAGGAGAATTTCCTACATTTAATCCTAAAAAGTAATTAAACCTTTCAACTTTTTCAAAAGCTGTGCTAATCTCACCAGAAAGATTTGAAAATGTATTCTTTAAATTATCCCAATCTGCTGAAGAAGCTCTATTTAAACAATCAATAAATGTATTTGTAACATATGTTTTATCACCTGCCACAAATAACTCATTTGAAAACTGCTTATTATACATAGAAGAAGTAGATAAAGCCTGTAAAAACTCTGCAGCTTTATCTTTTTCTAAATATAAACCTTCAACAACTCCTGTAAATACATCTTTAACCATAGGAACATATGCTGGAATAGCATAAATTACACGGTAAAGTGCAAATAAAATAGGCATCTGAATAAGAAGTTGAACACAACTACCTGAAGGAGATACACCATACTTGGCATAAACTTCCTGAGTTTCTAAGTTCATAGCACTCATCGACTCATTATCTTTTTTTCCTTCATATTTCTTTCTAATTGCCTGAAGTTCAGGATTCATCTTCGCAGATAACTTAGAGAACTTTTGCTGTTTAATTGTTAATGGAAGAAGTAAAAGGTAAATAACGATTGTAAACAATATAATAGCAAGACCTACGCTAGGAATTCCTATTTTATCTAAAAAAATGAATATCCAGTTCATTAAATATCCAAGAATTTTAGCTATAGGACCAAGAATAGATCCACCATATTGTGTTAACAAAATACCTGACATAAATTACTCCTCAAATTTGCAATAAAGAAATTATTTTATCTCTTTATTTGGTACAGGATCATACCCGCCCTTTGAAAAGGGATTACATCTACATATTCTCCATGCAGCTAACATACTTCCTTTTAAAGCACCATGTATTTTTACGGCTTCTAATCCATATTGTGAACAAGTTGGATAATAAGGACATTTAGTTCTCTTCATTGGAGATATATATTTCTGATAGAACTTTATAATTAATATTATTAATTTTTGCATATTAAATTCTAATCTTCTTCATATATATTATGAAGTTTTGAAAGATGTAATAATGCGCTTTCAATTTCCCAATATGTACACTTGGAAGCGCTTGGTTTTACTACGACTACAATATCCAAACCACTATTGAATACCTGTTCATGTAGTCTGTAACTTTCGCGGACTAATCTGGTCATATGATGTCTGACCACACTATTACCGACTTTTTTACTTACTGATATACCTAATCTGTTTTTATTAATGAGATCATTCCCTACTTTATACATAACAAGATACTTGTTAGCTTTTACATTGCCTTCATTATAAACATGTCGAAAATCAGTAAAACTTTTTAAACTATCTGTTTTTTTCATAACATTTACTCTTCTTTATAGAAGAAATAAAGGCCACAAAATTGCGGCCTAAGCTGATAATTTCTTTCTTCCTTTTGCTCTTCTGGAAGCTAATACTTTTCTTCCACCTGGAGTACTCATTCTTGCACGAAATCCATGAACCTTAGAACGCTGTCTCTTTTTTGGCTGAAATGTCATCTTCATATATAAACACCTCCTTTTCCTAATAGGAAACAATCGTAACAATTATATTAGATGTTATCTAGTCCGTCAAGTAAAGAAAACGCTTATTTTATGCGGAGAATTACATAATTTAAAACATTAAAAATGTCCAAAACTATATTTAGTTATGATTTTTAGTTTTCCACCACTATATCTAGATATCCACTTTATTTTGTGGATAATATTAATTAGTCACTTTATTATCCACATTTTGTGTATAACTTGCGAATAACAATGTTTATAATATATTTAAAAATCTAAGAAAACCCTTATTTTAAGCCATTTTCTTTATGCACATTATTTATCCACATATTCACATTTATAAATGCTTTTTAATATGAATTTTAAAAATTTAATCACATTAACATAATATTTTTGTTAATTAATATAAAATTTGTAATTTTAATGGTTTTAGAGTAATATATAATAGATTGATTGTTTGATTTTAACATGGGGTATACAATGCAACAAATCATTGAAAAATGGGAAGAAATAAAAGAATACATAAAGAATGAATATTCATTAAATCCTGTTTCATTTAATACATGGATACTTCCTCTTAAATTAAAGGATGTTATTGATAATGATATTTATATCATTATTCCATCTGAAAATTCTCAGGCTTTAAAATATATTGATAATAAATACAAAAAAGTATTTCAGGTTGCTATTTCTGAAATGTTTGATGGTTTATACAATATTCATTTTGTTCTTGAAAATTCTAAAGAAGATATTGAACAAGAAAGCTATTTTGATATTACTAACAGTGATAATTATAAAAATGCAAATCTTAACCCTAAGTACAAATTTGAAACATTTGTAATAGGAAGTAATAACAAAATTGCTCATTCTGCTGCTTTAGCTGTTGCTGAATCTCCAGGAGAAATATATAACCCTCTTTATATATATGGAGGAGCTGGTCTTGGTAAAACACATCTTATGCATTCAATAGGACATTTTACTCTTGAAAGTAAACCAGATACTAAAGTTATATATGTAACAAGCGAAGATTTTACTAATGATGTAATTGAATCAATCAGAAGTGGTAATCAGTCTACTATTTCTAAAATGAGAGATAAATATAGAACTGCAGATGTTCTTATGGTAGATGATATACAATTTATAATAGGAAAAGATGCAACACAGGAAGAGTTTTTCAATACATTTAATACTCTTCATCTTGCTGGAAAACAGATTATTCTTTCTTCTGATAAACCACCAAAAGAACTTGAAACTCTTGATGAAAGATTTAAATCAAGATTTGGAATGGGCTTAATTGTTGATATTCAGGCACCTGACTATGAAACACGTATGGCTATTTTAAGACAGTTGGCTGAAAACAATTCAAAAGCAATTGACGATGAAATTATTAAATACATAGCTGAAAATGTTAAATCTAACATAAGAGAATTAGAAGGCGCATTTAATCAGATTATTAATATTTCAAGAATAGAAAATTCTGATTCTATTACTTTTGATACAGCTGAAAAAGCTTTAAGAAATATTGTTAATCAAAATCAAAGTAATCTTATTACTCCAGATTTTATTCTTGATTTAGTATGTGAAGAATTCAGAGTAAGCTCTGATGACATTAAGTCTTCAAGAAGAAACCAGGAACTTGTGTTACCTAGACATGTATTTATGTATCTTTGCAGAATTATAATTGATATGACTTATGAAGAAATTGCTAAATTTTTACTTCGTAAAGATCACACTACAGTAATGCATGGATATAAAAGAATTAAAGAAGATATATCTAAAAATCCAGATCTTAATAATAAGATTAATAACATTAGAAATAAGATTAATCCACAAAGCTAATGTGAATTACATGTAAATATAATGTGATTAAATATTTTATTATTTTAAGAATAATTTTTAAATGTTAATAAATAACAACTTATTAACATGATATATTTAAAAATTCACATATAAATTCTTTTAAATTTTATAGTAAATATGCGGTTTATAAGCATTTTCCACATATTTACATCCTTTAATACTAATACAACTAATTTCTTTATAATATATATTTATAATTTTTGCCATTTGGCAAGAAAGGACTTATCAACATGAGAATTTTATGTCAAAAATCAGATTTACTTAATGGTCTTTCAATTGTATCTAAAGCTGTTCCTAGTAAAACAACAATGTCTATTCTTGAATGTATATTAGTTGATTCTACAAATGGAAATATTAAGTTAACAGCTAATGATATGGAACTTGGTATTGAAACAATTATTGAAGGTCAGATTATTGAAAAAGGTATCGTTGCAATTGATGCAAAAATATTCCTTGAAATAGTTAGAAAGTTACCAGACAGTGTTATAAGTATAGATACAGATGATGATTATAAAACATACATTAATTGTGAAAAGGCTAAATTCACTATTATAGGAAAATCAGGAGATGAATTCTCTTATCTTCCACAGGTAACAAGAAATAATCCTGTTATTATTTCACAGTATTCACTTAAGGATGTTATTAGACAGACTATTTTTTCTATAGCTGAAAATGATAATAACAAAATCATGGCAGGTGAATTATTTGAAATAAATGATAATAAATTAAGAGTTGTTTCTCTTGATGGTCATAGAATTTCTATTAGAAATATTACTATGAAGAATTCATATGATAATAAGAAGGTTATTATTCCTGGAAAAACACTTAATGATATAAGTAAGATTTTAAGTGGAAATGATGAGGAAGATGTTTCAATTTTCTTTACAGATAAGCATGTAGTATTTGAATTTGATAATACAACAGTTATATCAAGACTTATTGAAGGTGAATACTTCAAGATTGATCAGATGCTTAATGACAATTATGAAACAAAATTATCTATTAATAAAAAAGAATTTTTAAGCTGTATAGATAGAGCTACTCTTTTAGTTAAAGAGGGAGATAAAAAGCCAATTATTGTTAATATTTTAGATGGTAAGCTTGAATTAAAGATTAATTCTACTCTTGGTAGTATGAATGAAGATATTGACATTGAAAAAGAAGGAAAAGATTTAATGATTGGATTTAATCCTAAATTCTTAATTGATGCTTTGAAAGTAATAGATGATGAAGTAATTGATATGTATATGTTCAATTCAAAAGCTCCATGTTTTATTAGAGATGCTGAAAAGAATTATATTTACCTTGTTTTACCAGTTAACTTTAATAATGTAGGTTAAAAAATGGACGAAATATTATATTTAAGAGAAGATTTTATAAAATTAGGCCAGGCATTAAAGGCAGTTGGGTTTGTTGAATCAGGTGTTGATGCAAAATTTGTTATTAGTGATGGTCTTGTTAAGGTAAATGGTTCAGTTGAATTACAGCGCGGCAAAAAATTATATGCTGGTGATGTAGTTGAATTTGATGGCAATACTATAAAAATAGAGGCTAATAATGATAATTAAATCATTAGAATTAAGTGATTATAGAAATTATGATTTTCTAAATATTAATTTAGACAAGGGAACTAATATTTTATATGGAGATAATGCTCAGGGAAAAACTAATATTTTAGAAGCTATTTATTTATCTGCTACTACTAAATCTCATAAACTTAGTAAAGATAAAGAAATAATTAAGTTTGGTCATCAGGAAGCACATATAAGAACTATACTTGAAAAAGATGATATAGAAACCAGAGTTGATATGCATCTTCGAAGTAGTAAATCAAAAGGTATTGCAATTGATGGAGTAAAGATTAAAAAAGCTGCTGAATTATTAGGTTTACTTAAAGTTGTTTTATTTTCTCCAGAAGATTTAAGTATTATAAAAAATGGACCTGCCGAAAGAAGAAGATTTATAGATATAGAGTTATGTCAGTTAGACAGCTTCTATTTATATAATTTAAATAATTACAATAAAATTGTTAATCAAAGAAATAATCTTTTAAAGAATTTATATAATAATCCTGAATTAAAAGATACTCTTACTATATGGGATACACAGTTATTTTCTTATGGTTGTAAAATAATAGAAAGAAGAAAACAATTTGTTGAACAGCTTAATGAAATAATAAGTGAAATTCATAGTAATTTATCTGGTAATAAAGAAAAACTTAGAATATGTTATGAACCAAATGTTGAAATAGACAGATATGAGCAGGAATTGTTATATAGTCATGATAAAGATATAAAATTAAAACAGACAACAGTTGGTCCACACAGAGATGACATTTCTTTTAATGTAATAAGTGAAAATAATAATGGTATTGAGATTGATATAAGAAAATACGGATCTCAGGGACAGCAAAGAACAGCTGCTCTTTCACTTAAATTATCAGAAATAGAATTAGTTAAAAAGATTACAAAAGATAAACCAGTATTATTATTGGATGATGTATTATCAGAACTTGATAGTAACAGACAAAATTATCTTTTAAACAGCATAGGTGATATACAGACAATTATTACCTGTACTGGTCTTGATGAATTTGTAAATAACAGATTTGAAATTAATAAAGTATTTAAAGTAACTAATGGAACTGTTAGTGAAGCTTCTTAAATTATAAAAAGGAAGGCATATTTATGGCAGATAATGTTAATACAGAATATGGTGCTGATCAAATTCAAATATTAGAAGGTCTTGAAGCTGTAAGAAAAAGACCAGGTATGTATATTGGTAGTACTTCTGAAAGAGGATTACATCATCTTGTTTATGAAATAGTTGATAATTCTGTTGATGAAGCTTTAGCAGGTTTCTGTTCTGAAATAGAAGTTACTATTAATGAAGATAATTCAATAACAGTAATAGATAATGGCCGTGGTATTCCTGTAGGTATTAATTCAAAAGCTGGAAAACCAGCTGTAGAAGTAGTATTTACTATTCTTCATGCAGGTGGAAAATTCGGCGGTGGAGGATATAAAGTATCCGGCGGTCTTCATGGTGTAGGTGCATCTGTTGTAAATGCGCTTTCAGATTGGCTTGAAGTACAAATATGTAGTGGTGGAAAAATATACAAGCAGCGTTATGAACGTGGAAATGTAATGTATCCACTTAAAGAAATTGGAACTTGTAATCCTGAAAAAACAGGTACAAGAGTAGATTTTAAGCCAGATGGTAGTATTTTTGAAACTACTATTTATGATTATAATACTTTAAAAACAAGACTTAGAGAAACTGCATTTTTAACAAAGGGATTAAAGATTACTCTTATTGATAAAAGAGATATTGATGAAGAGGGTAATTTAAAAACAAATACTTTCCATTATGAAGGTGGTATTAAAGAATTTGTTACATATCTTAATAAGAGTAAGACACCTTTATATAATGATATTCTTTATTTTGAAGGAACAAAGAATGATGTATATGTAGAAGTTTCTTTTCAGCATAATGATTCTTATACAGAAAATACAGCAAGTTTTGTTAATAATATTACTACTCCAGAAGGTGGTACTCATCTTGTAGGTTTTAGGAATGCACTTACTAAAACTTTAAATGATTATGCAAGAACTAATAAAATATTAAAGGATAGTGACCAGAATCTTTCAGGTGAAGATATAAGAGAAGGTATCACTGCAATTATTAGTATTAAAGTTTCAGAACCACAATTTGAAGGTCAGACAAAACAGAAACTTGGTAATTCAGAAGCAAGAGGTGCTGTAGAAAGTATTGTTTCAGAACAGCTTACATATTATCTTGAACAAAATCCTTCTGTTGCAAGAATTATTTGTGAAAAATCAGTTTTAGCACAGCGTGCAAGAGATGCAGCAAGAAAAGCCAAAGATCTTACAAGAAGAAAAGGTGCATTGGAATCAATGTCACTTCCAGGAAAGCTTGCAGACTGTTCAGATAAAAACCCAGAAAACTGTGAAATTTACATAGTCGAGGGAGATTCCGCTGGTGGTTCTGCTAAAACAGCAAGAAGTAGAGCAAACCAGGCTATTTTACCACTTCGTGGTAAGATTCTTAATGTTGAAAAGGCAAGACTTGATAAAATTCTTGGTAATGAAGAAATAAAGGCTATGATTACAGCCTTTGGTACAGGTATTTATGATGATTTTGATATAAGCAAGCTTAGATATCATAAAATTATTATCATGACTGATGCCGATGTTGATGGTGCTCATATTGCAACATTGATGCTTACATTCCTTTATAGATTTATGCCAGAACTTATTAGACAGGGGCATGTATATCTTGCTCAGCCACCTCTTTACAAATTAGAGAAGAATAAGAAGATTTGGTATGCATATTCTGATGAAGAACTTGCTGGAATTATTGAAGAAGTAGGTAGAGATCAGAATAATAAGATTCAGCGATATAAAGGTCTTGGTGAAATGGATGCTGACCAGCTTTGGGAAACAACCATGGATCCAAAATCCCGTATTTTACTTAGAGTTGAAATTGATGAAGATGCTGAAAGTGAGCTTGATTTAACATTTACTACTCTTATGGGTGATAAGGTTGAGCCAAGACGTGAATTCATTGAGGAAAATGCTAAGTATGTAAAGAATTTGGATATTTAAATAATATTTAAAAATCCAAAATATTAGTATTAATTTATCAATTAACAAAGGTATAAAAAATGGAAGATCAGATTTTTGATAAAGTTAAGCAGGTAAATTTAAAAAATGTCATGGAAAATTCATATATTGATTATGCCATGAGTGTTATAGCTGCCCGTGCATTACCAGATGTACGTGACGGATTAAAGCCTGTTCAGCGTAGAGTATTATATTCTATGGTTGAATTAGGAAATACACCTGACAAGGCTCATAGAAAAAGTGGCCGTATTGTAGGTGATACCATGGGTAAATACCATCCACATGGTGATAGCTCTATTTACGGTGCATTAGTAAATATGGCTCAGGACTGGTCATTCAGATATCCACTTGTAGATGGTCATGGAAACTTTGGTTCTGTTGATGGTGATGGTGCAGCTGCTATGCGTTACACAGAAGCTAGATTATCAAAGATTTCTATGCAGTTGATTGCTGACATAAAGAAAGATACAGTAGATTTTATTCCAAACTTTGATGAAACAGAAAGTGAACCAACTGTTCTTCCAAGTAGATATCCTAATCTTTTAGTAAATGGTACAAGAGCTATTGCTGTTGGTATGGCTACTAATATTCCACCTCATAATCTTCGTGAGGTTATTAGTGCTGTTGTAAAGATTATTGATAACAAAGTTGAAGAAGATAGAAATACAGAAATTGATGAATTATTACCACTTGTTAAAGCTCCTGATTTTCCAACTGGTGGTGTAATTATTGGAACTCGTTCTGTAGAAGAAGCGTACAGAACTGGTCGTGGAAAAATAAGAGTTCGTGGTGTTACAAATATTGAAACCCTTCCAAATGGTAAAAATCAGATTATTATTACTGAATTACCGTATATGGTAAATAAAGCTAAGTTAATTGAAAAAATTGCTGAGCTTCATAAAGAAAAGAAAATTGATGGAATAACAGACCTTCGAGATGAATCAGACAGAGAAGGTATGAGAGTTGTTGTAGAACTTAGAAAAGATGTTAATGCGAACATTGTTCTTAATAGTCTCTATAAACATACTCAGCTCCAGGATACTTTTGGTGTTATTATGCTTGCTCTTGCAAACAATCAGCCAAAGGTTATGAATCTTCTTGAAATGCTTACGTATTACTTAAAACATCAGGAAGATGTTGTAACAAGAAGAACAAAACATGATCTTGCAGAAGCAGAAAAAGAGGATCATATATTACAGGGATTGCTTATTGCTCTTGATAATATTGATGAAGTAATAAGAATTATTAGATCAAGTGCAGATGTTCCTACAGCTATTAATAGTTTAATAGAATCATTTGGTCTTGATGAAATTCAAGCAAAAGCAATTGTAGATATGCAGCTTAGAAAGCTTACAGGTTTAGAAAAACAAAAGCTTGAAGCAAGACATGAAGAATTAATAAAAATAATTGAAAGATTTAGAGCAATATTAGCTGACGAAAAACTTCTTCTTGGAGTAATCAAGACAGAAATTCAGGAAATTTCAGATAGATATGGTGATGACAGAAGAACTCAGATTGGATTTGATGAGTTTGACATTACGATGGAAGATCTTATTCCTAATGAAAATGTAGTTATTGCAATGTCAAATCTTGGATATATCAAGAGAATGACAATGGATAATTTCCATGCTCAACACAGAGGTGGCAAGGGAATTAAGGGAATGACTACTATTGAAGATGATTACATTGAAGATTTACTTATGACTAATACTCATAATCATGTAATGTTCTTCACAAATCTTGGTAGAGTATACAGACTTAAGGCTTATGAAATTCCAGAAGCAGGAAGAACAGCAAGAGGAACTGCTATTGTAAATCTTCTTCAGCTTAATCCTGGTGAAAAGATTTCTGCAGTTATTCCTGTTACAAGCTATGATGAAGATCATAACCTCTTTATGGTTACAAAGAATGGTACTGTAAAGAAGACCTGCGTAACAGAATATTCTAATATCAGAAAGAATGGGCTTATCGCAATTGGCCTTCGTGATGACGATGAACTTATTGAGGTTAAGACAACAACTGCTGAGTCAGATATCTTTATTGTTACTAAGTACGGTATGTGTATTAGATTTAAAGAAACTGATGTAAGAAGAACCGGTAGAAGTGCAATGGGTGTTATCGGTATGAATCTTTCTGACGGTGATGAGATTGTTGGTATGCAGCTTGATCATCAGGGTGACTCACTTCTTATTGCATCTGAAAATGGTATGGGTAAGAGAACAGCTCTTGAAGAATTCCATGTTCAGAAACGTGGTGGTAAGGGTGTTAAATGTTATAAGGTTACAGATAAGACTGGTTTTGTAGTTGGTGTTAAAGCTGTAACTGATGAACATGAGATTATGATGATTACTAACGAAGGTATTATTATTCAGATTCCAATGAGAGATGTTAATACCTACGGAAGAATTACTTCTGGTGTTAAACTTATAGATCTTAACAATGATGTTGTGGTTGCAAAGATAGCTAAAGTTAGAGAAAAAATATCAGAAGACGGTGAAGTAGAAGTTGTTGATATTGATGAAAACAGCGAAACAGAAAGTTTAGAATCATCAGAAGAATAAAATAAAATTTATTTTGTAGTTTAAGCCGGTTCGGAATGAGCCGGCTTAAATCAGCGTTAATTAGAATAATGCTTTTTGTCATATTTGGCAGAAAGGAGTTTAGATGAATTGGAAACAATTATTATGTGATGAAAGAATTAGAGGAAAATCATCATCAAGTAGTCGTGATTTAAGAACAGAATTTGAAAAAGATTATCATAGAATAATAGGCAGTGCTGCCTTCAGACGTCTTCAGGATAAAACTCAGGTTTTTCCACTTGATAAAAGTGATTTTATAAGAACGAGACTTACTCATTCACTAGAGGTAAGCTCATTTGCTAAATCTTTAGGACAAAATGTTGGTTCTAAAATAATTGAGTCTGGAATAGATAATGATTTTGGTATAAAAGAGAAAGAAGATATCTGTGCAATACTTCAATGCGCAGGACTTATTCATGATATAGGAAATCCACCGTTTGGTCATTTTGGTGAAAGCGCTATTCAGGACTGGTTTAAAAATAATATTAATAATCTTGAATATTTTGGAAAAAGCATAAATCAGATATTTGATGAATATGAAAAGAAAAATGGTATAAATTTTAAAAATGATTTATTTAATTTTGAAGGAAATACCCAGGCCTTACGTGTTGTGAGTAAGCTTCATTTTCTTGTAGATGAAAATGGAATGAATCTTACTAAGGCTTTACTTTCAACAATTATTAAATATCCAGTATCATCATCAGAAATTAACAAAAAAAGTGGTGATATCAGAACCAAAAAAATGGGATATTTTTACGCTGAAAAAAATATTTTTGATGATATACAAAAAAGCGTAGGTACAAATGGAAAGAGACATCCACTTACTTTTTTATTAGAAGCAGCAGATGATATTGCATATAAAACTGCAGATATAGAAGATTCAATAAAAAAGGGATGTATATCCTATGATAAACTTCTTGAAGAATTAAAATCCTGTGAAGAATATGAAGTTATAGATTCTCCATACAGAGCATTAGTAGATAAATTGGAAAATAAGTATTCAAAAGCTTTAAAAATTAAAGCTGAAAGACCAGATATTTATGCTATACAAAACTGGGTTATAAATGTTCAAGGTCAGATGATTTTTGCGGCCAGCGACTGTTTTGTAAATAATTATTCTGAGATAATGAGTGGTACCTATAAACATGATTTATTCTATGGTTTATCAGAAGAAAAGCTTATGGATATGTTAGGTGATATTGCTTATAGATACTCATTTACTTCTAATCAGATTTATAAGCTTGAAGTAGCAGCAGATACTATTTTTAATTTTTTATTGGACAGATTTGTAAAAGCTGTTATATATTACGATATGGATGATAAACAAACTGTAGTTGGAACACGAATTATTGAATTGATTTCAGAAGATTATAGAAGAATTTATAGACATTTTTCGGCAGATAAGCCAGAGGAGGAAAAACTGTATTTACGTTTACTGTTGGCAACTGACTACTTAAGTGGAATGACAGACAGCTTTGCCAAGAATCTGTATCAGGAATTAAACGGAATTGTATAGTTTTTAGAGGTTATTATGGAATCATATCTTGTATTGAGAGACTTAGCTATTATTATCATAGCTGCAAAATTTTTTGGTATTCTTGCAAGAAAATGCAAAGCTCCACAGGTTGTGGGTATGATTATTGCGGGATTACTTATTGGACCAGGAGTATTAAATATAGTTCAGCCTACAGACTTTTTATCACAAATGGCAGAAATTGGAGTTATTATTCTTATGTTTTCTGCAGGTCTGGAAACTGACCTTAAGGAAATGAAAAAAACTGGACTTGCCGCATTTTTAGTAGCTTTAGCTGGTGTATTTGTAGCTTTAGCTGGTGGTACAATTTATTATCTGCTTTATTATGGCTGGGCAGCTGTAGGAACAGAACAATTTTTCAGAGCAGTATTTATTGGATGTATCATGACTGCTACCAGTGTAAGTATCACTGTTCAGTCACTTAAAGAGCTTGGCAAGATAAAAGGAAAAGTTGGTACAACAATCATTAGTGCTGCAATTATTGATGATGTAATTGGTATCATCGTTCTTACTTTCGTAATTGGATTTAAGAATCCTGATGCTAATCCTGTAAATGTAATTATTTATACAGTATTATTTTTCGTATTTGCAGTTGTTGTTGGATTTATTTCTTACAAAATATTTAAATGGGTTGATAACAGATATACTCATACAAGAAGAATTCCAATTGCCGGACTTGCTTTTTGTTTTGCAATGGCATACATAGCAGAAAAGTTCTTTGGAATTGCTGATATTACAGGTGCATACCTTGCAGGTATTATTCTTTGTTCTATTAAAGATTCAGAATATATAGCAGAAAAGATGGATATTAATTCATACATGCTTTTTGGTCCTGTATTCTTTGCAAGTATTGGCTTGAAGACAAATATAGAAAATATAAACATGGATATTTTACTGTTTTCTGTAGGTTTTGTTGTAGTTTCAATTCTTTGTAAGGTTGTTGGATGTGGACTTGTTGCCAAGGGTTGTAAATTCAACTGGAACGATTCACTTAAAATTGGTGTTGGTATGATGACAAGAGGTGAAGTTGCACTTATTGTATCACAAAAGGGTCTTTCAGTAGGATTACTGGATCCAGTTTATTTTACATCAGTTATTTTATTAATTATTGTTTCATCGATTTCTACTCCTATTATCTTAAAGGTATTATACGGTAAGGATGATAGAGATAATAACAGAGATCATGCCGCATTCCTGTACAAGAAAGAACGTGACGATGAGTAATGATTTTGAAGAATTCTTAGATTATGAAGAAGAAGTAAAAATTGAAAAGAAGAAAAGATCAAGAAAGAAAAAAAGAAAAAGACTGGTTTTGATTTATTTTCTTATGCTTTTGTTAATCGTGGCAGTATCCTTTGATGTAATGTATTTTTATATCAGCAAACAACAGGAGAAAGAGATTAACAATCTTACAAAAGAAAAAAATGAAATTCTTGAGCTTATGAACTCTGATTATCTTACCAAAGAAGAAGCTGCAAAACTTGCTGACCAGGCATCTGATGGAAAGAAATCAGAAGGACGAGAAGAATTAAGAGAAGAAGTTCTTACCATGTTTGATAATGGAGACAGTATTCTTAAAATTCTTGAAAATGTGTACTACGACAAGATTGTTGTTCCAGATCTTTCCGGATATTTTTTCTTTGATATAGATGAAAGTCTTGCAAAACACGGATTGGATTTTAACAGATTTATTTATCCAGAACTTGATGAAGAAACTGGTGATTATGACGGAGAGGTTCAATACGAGGACGACACAATTATTGTAAAAAGAGGTGTGGATGTTTCTAAATTTCAGGGAGACATAAACTGGAATAAGGTTAAAGCTGACAATGTTGATTTCGCTATTATAAGATGTGGATTCAGAGGATATGAAACAGGAAAAATAGTAGAGGATGAAACATTTGAGGAAAATATAAAAAAATGTAATGATATCGGTTTGGATGTAGGATGCTATTTCTTTACTGAAGCAATAAATGAAGCAGAGGCTATAGAAGAGGCAGAATTTGTTTTGGATTTGCTTGAGGAATATGAAGCTAAACTTCAACTTCCTATTGTTATCGATGTTGAACAGTCAGCTAACACATCAAAGAGTAGAACAAAAGACCTTACTCCTGAAGACAGAACAAAAATTGTAATTGCATTTTGTGAAAGAGTAAAAGAAGCCGGATATGAACCAATGATATATGGTAATCTTAAGAGTCATATGCGTATGACTGATATTTATCAGTTGGAAGAATATTCAAAGTGGTTTGCATATTATAGAACTCCTCTCAGATATCCATACAAATTTGACATCTGGCAGTTCACTTCTACAGGAAGTGTAGATGGAATTAAGGGAGATGCAGATATTAATCTTATGTTTATAAAGGATTAGAGTTATCTAATCCTTTTATTTTTGAGGATATAGTAAATGAGAATTAGAAAAGACATGTTAGAAGGTATGAAGAAACAAATAGAGCTGGATTGCAATTATAATGAATCTGTAGAAATTGCACCAGGAATGTTTCTTGCACCATCAAAAATTCTTGAAGGTTCCAGAATAATAAATAAAGCAGATCCATTTTTCAGATGCATTATATTTATGGGAAAAGCGTATATAATGGCAGATGAATCAATACTGGGAGGATGTGAAGAACTGTTTAAAGATGTAAAGCCAGAGTGGTTTTTTGAGTTTTCAAATCTTAGAACAATAGATTACATTCTTCATGAGTATGGACGAGAGATAGTAGATACACATATATATTTTCTGCCTGGAGAAAATGCGGATATTGTTTTGCCAAAAGGGGATGAAATCTGGATTGCTGAAAAAGAAATCGAAGACATGAGAGAAACCAATGTTTGTCATAAAGCACTTTGCTATTCGCCTACTCAGCCAGATGTAATTGCTGTAATGCAAAAAGATGGAGAAAAAATAAAAGGAATGGCTGGTGCAAGTAAAGACGGTAAATATGCATACCAGATAGGAATAGATGTATTAGAGGGTTATGAAGGTGAAGGTTTGGCTGTTCATCTTGTGTCATTACTTAAGCAGAAGCTTATGGAGGAGGGAAAAGTTCCTTTTTATGGAACAAATGAAAGTCATGCCATATCCAGAAGCGTTGCAGTAAATGCGGGATTTATGCCAGCATTTAGTGAATTTTTTGTTTCAAAAACAAAGGACAAACTATAAAAAATTAGATATTTCAGAATAATTAATCTTTATGGGTTCTGTAAATATATCATCGGAATATACAGAAAAAAAGAAATCCTCTATTTTTTTAAAATGCAATTTATTAAGATGTTCACCGGAAAGAGTATTGATATCGGTTATATTATTACGAAGTCCTGTACCAAGATATTTGGTATAGGCTTCTTTTTTTGTCCAAATCTCAAAAAATCTGTTTTCACTATCATCAGAAGATAAATCAATATAAGCTATCTCATCGCAGTGAAAAACTTTGGCTGAAACACCCTTATGTACTTTTCGTAAATGTTCAATATCGACGCCGATTTTACCTTTATCTGTTATACCGCAGACAATCATACCTTTCGTATGTGAGATATTAAAGTCAATGTCAGGGTATTCATTGAGAAATGGTTTACCACCATCATATTTTGAGAAAGAATAATTATTCTTAATACCAAAATATTTTGACAGACCAAATTTAAGTAATAATTTAGCGTAGTCAGACTGATTTATATTTTGTTCTACAGGCATATATAAAATAATCATGCTCTCTCCTTGGACATAATAGTAAGTCTATTGTATAGCGAATTAGAATTATAATCAAATTACTGACTAAATCATCTGGTTATATAAAATATATACATTCTGGTTATTTTATATACTCAGATTTCGCATATAGTATTTATAACAGAAAAGCACACAGCGAGGTATTGACAATGAATGATAACAAAAAAAATACTACAAAGAGAATAACAAGTGCGGCTATTGCAACAGCCATTATATTTTTAGTAACGAGATTTATTCAGATTCCTATTCCACTGGGATATTTCAATATAGGGAATTCAGTAATATTACTTTTATGCCTGTTACTTTTTCCTATGGATGGAGAAATTGCATCAGGATTAGGTTCTGCACTTGCAGATCTTACTTCTTATCCTGTATATACTTTGCCAACATTAGTAATTAAGGCAGCTATGGCATTTGTATTTTATAAAATTATAAAAGTTAATACAGCCAAAGCATCAATAAAAATAATAGCAGTTGCTATATCAACATTGATTCCTCTCTTTGGATATACTATAGTTGGAATGGTATTATACGGTGGATTTGTAGCGGGAATCGCTCAATTTCCAGGTTTATTTCTCGAGTATGTTGCAAATCTGATTATTTTTTCAATCTTATTAAAGCCAGTTGAAAAAATAAGAAGAATCATAGTATCGGAATAAAAGGAGTTTTATAAAATGCATAATCATCAGAAAAAAATAGCAATCATCAATGATTTTTCTGGATTTGGACGTTGCTCTATTGCTGTTGAATTACCAATTATTTCTCATATGAAGATTCAGTGTTGTCCTATCCCTACAGCTATTTTTTCAAATCACACAGGCTTTGCCAGTTTTTATAAAACAGATTTTACTGAGCATATGGCTGCTTATATTGATGAGTGGAAAAAAATAGATTTAAAATTCAATGCAATCTTAACAGGTTTTTTATGTTCAGTTGAGCAGATTGAAATAGTTAAGGATATGATAGTAAAATTTAAAACAGAGGATACTAAGATTATAGTTGATCCTGTTATGGGAGATTATGGCAAGTTATATCCTACATATTCCAAAGAGCTGTGTAAACGAATGAAGGAACTTGTGAATTTAGCAGATATAATTACACCTAATCTGACAGAAGCCTGTATACTAATGGATACTCCATATGAGCAGATAAACACTATGGAAGAAGTTGCTAAGTTGGCGCAACAGTTATCAGAGATTGGTCCAAAGCAGGTTGTAATAACAGGTATTCCTCAGGGAGATGATTTATATAATCTGTGTTATGAAGAAGGAAAAGGAACTACTGTGATAATAACGCACAAGGTTGATACACAGCGTTCAGGAACTGGAGATGTTTTTGCTTCTATAATATCTGCAGATGCAGTTAATGGTGTTCCATTTACAGAATCAGTGCAAAAGGCAGCAGACTTTATTAGCAGATGTATTACCCGTTCAATGGAGATGAATATTCCGGTTACTGATGGAGTATGCTTTGAAGAAGTACTTAATGAATTATAAAGATTGATATCGAAAGGATAATTACAATGGAAAAGGCAATGACTATAGTTTATAAGGTTCATCAGAACCTATATATTAATCTGACAAATCGTTGTTCAAGTGCATGCACATTTTGTCTGAGACAGACAAGAGACAAGATGGAGGATTCAGGATCATTATGGCTTGAACACGAACCTGATTTTGAAGAAGTTAAGGCAGCATTTGGTGAGTTCAATGTGGACGATTACAACGAAATCGTATTCTGCGGGTTCGGCGAACCAACCATGCGTTTTGACATGCTGCTTGAGGTAGCAAAATATATAAAGGATACATGGAATAAACCAATCAGACTTAATACCAATGGACAGGGTGATCTGATTAACAAACGTCATATTGCTCCAGAGTTAAAGGGTTTAGTTGATACAATTTCCATAAGTTTAAATTTTCCAGAAGAAAACCGTTATCAGGAAATTGTTCGCAGTCAGTTTGGTGTGGCTTCATACAATGCCATGCTTGAGTTTGCAAAAGAAGCAAAAAATTATGTTCCAAACGTTGTCCTTTCAACAGTAGATACTACTCTTTCTAAGGAAGAGGAAAGTAAGTGTAAAGAAATTTGCGATTCCTTAGGAGTAACCTATCGTATCCGTCCATGGGAAGATTAAGATAGAGAGTTAGCAGTCTTTAATTGAGATTTGTGTTGTGGTAAAATTATATTGTATACACTCAAATTTTGATAAATGACAATGCTATGTACGAAGAATTAACGAAGCTTTATGAATCAGATGAATATCCGTTACATATGCCCGGCCATAAAAGAGTTGATGGTTTTGGACAGATAGATGATGCCATTAAAGTTGATATCACAGAAATCGATGGATATGATGATTTATATAATCCTGAAGGAATAATTAAAGATGCTCTTGATAGAGCAAAGAAAATATATAATACAAAAAAAACATATTTTCTGGTAAATGGAAGTACAGTAGGAATACTTACTTCTATTTTTGCTGTAATTCCGCAGGGTGGTAAAGCACTCATTGCCAGAAACTGTCATAAATCCGTATATCATGCTCTAGAATTAAGAGATATCTATACTGATTATCTTAAGTTAAATCAGGAAAACGGAATTTATGATGTTGTTGATCCCAAGCAGTTAGAAGAGAAGTTAAAAGAGAACCAGTACGACGCGGTAATAATCACATCTCCTACTTATGAAGGAAGAGTTTCAGATATTAAAGAGTTATCTAACATCTGTCATGGCTACGATGTACCATTAATTGTTGATGAAGCCCATGGTGCTCATTTTATTTTTTCAAACAGATTTCCTAAAAGTGCAGTAGAGTATGCGGATGTGGTAATTCAAAGCACACATAAAACATTGCCAACTCTTACACAAACAGCTCTTTTGCATGTTAATTTTGGCAGAGTCGATATAAAAAAGATTGATAAATATCTGCAAATGTTTCAAACAAGTTCTCCATCTTATGTGCTCATGAGCAGTATTGACAGCTGTCTGACAGATTTAAGCCAGTCAGGAGAAAAGGCCTGGGATTATTTCTTTGAGAATATATCCGGATTTAAGCAGAAAACAGCCGAGTTAAAAAATCTGTCAATGGTAGAAACTGATGATCCATGTAAAATAGTAATTTCAACTGTTGGCACAGATATAAATGGACCAAAGCTAGCAAAAATACTTCTTGATAAATATCATCTTCAAATAGAGATGGCATCGGCAGCATATGTTATAGCAATTGTTACTATTAATGATACTAAAGAAGGTTTTGGCAGATTAGGCAAAGCTCTTTGTGAGATTGATAAGTCAGTTAATAAACAAACTGAAAGTAGCATAGATTCGGTAGAGTTAGGTTATTTATTAGATACAAAGGTAAAAGAATACATATACATATATCCGCCAGGAATACCTATTGTTACCCCGGGTGAAACTATAGAAAAAGAACAGCTGGAAACAATAGCAGAGTATATTCAGGCTGGATTAAAGGTGAGAGGTTTATAGATTAAAGCAGATGGGAAAAATATTTTATCTGATGGGAAAAAGTTCATCTGGAAAAGACACCATTTATAGGAAAGTCATGAAAGATGAAAGGGTAAAACTAAATAAGATAATACCATACACTACAAGACCTATAAGAGAAGGTGAAAGAGAGGGTGTGCAGTATCATTTTACAAGCAGAGATCAGTTCAATGAGCTTTTAACTGCGGGAAAAGTGATAGAGTATCGTATATATGAAACCATGCATGGTGAATGGATATATTATATGGTTGATGACAATGATATAGATTTGTCGGCTAGCAATTATATGATAATTGGAACACCTCAGGCCTTCGATGCTACAAGAAAATACTTTGGAAATGACACGGTTTTGCCGATATTAATAGATGTAGACGATGGAGTCAGACTGACAAGAGCTCTAAATAGAGAACGTAAGCAGGAAGTTCCTAAATATGAGGAAATGTGCAGAAGGTTTCTTGCAGACGCCAAGGATTTTTCTAAAGAGAATTTGAAAAACAGTGGAATAGACAACGTGTTTAGCAATGAGGTACTTGATGAATGTGTTGAGAATGTCATTAAGTACATTGTAGAAAATAGTTAATCTTTAAACAGGAGGGGTAAGATGGATATTAAAGTAAATAATTTGACGCCAGTAAATCAGTCCCCTCAGGTAACAGCTTCTCAGATGGATGACGGAGCATTTAAGTTTACTCTTGCAAGTCACATAGCTGAAGCCGGGTTACAGGAAAGGCTTACAGCCATGATGGAAGAGATTACCATGCAGGGTGATAAGCTTGCAAAACATCGTGATATCAGAGACATGAAAAGATACAGGTCTTTGATTAAAGACTTTATGAATGAGATAGTAAGCCGTAGTCATGAATTTTCCAGAGAGAATTTCCTAGATAGAAAAGGAAGACACCGTGTTTATGGTATAATAAGATTAGTTGATGAAAATCTTGATGAGCTTGCGCAGGAACTCATGAAGGATGAAAAAGATAATATAACAATTCTTGGAAAGATTGGTGAAATCAGAGGATTGTTATTAGATATTCTTACTTAATGCAGGGGGGAATTGATATGCCTAATTTTTCAGATATTATCGGACAGAACATGATAAAAGAGCATTTGCAGAATGCTGTTAAAACTGGCAACATTTCTCATGCATATATTATCAATGGTGAGAGATATTGTGGTAAGGAATATATAGCTAAGATATTTGCTATGGCTTTGCAATGTGAAAAGGGTGATGTTGAACCATGTAATGAGTGTCATGCATGTAAGCAGGCTCTTAGCGGCAATCAGCCGGACATTATACATCTTTCTCATGAGAAACCAAATGTTATAACAGTAGATGATATAAGAGAGCAGATTAATAAAGATATTGTTATTAAGCCATATGCCTGTGAGAGAAAAATTTATATTATCAATGAAGCTGAGAAGATGAATGTTCAGGCTCAAAATGCACTGCTTAAAACATTGGAGGAACCACCAGCATATGCAGTTATTATTATATTAACTACCAATGTTGATGCCCTGCTTCCAACAATTCTTAGCAGATGTGTTGTGCTTAACATGAAACCTGTTGAGGATAAGCTTGTTAAAGAATTTTTGATGAAATATGTTCAGGTTCCGGATTACAAGGCAGAGGTGTGTGCCGCATTTGCCAGAGGTAATATTGGAAAAGCTAAAATTCTTGCAAACAGCGAGGACTTTGATAAGATTAAGACTGAAGCTATTGCACTGCTTAAGCATATCAATGAGATGAATATCAATGATATCTCAAAAACAATTAAGCAGATGAATGAGTATAAGCTGGAGATTAATGACTTCATGGACATTTTGGCAATCTGGTATAGGGATGCCCTTATGTTTAAGGCAACAGGAGACTTTAATAATCTCATTTTCAGAGATGAGACAAAGTTTATAAAAGAAACAGCATCTCGCAGTTCATATGAAGGAATAGAAATAATTCTTAAAGCTCTTGATAAAGCAAAGAGCAGATTATCCGCAAATGTAAGCTTTGATTTGACCATGGAGTTACTTCTGCTTACAATAAAGGAAAATTCAAATAATTAGTGAGGTTTATAGATGAAAAGAGTAATTGGTGTAAGATTCAGAACAGCAGGAAAGGTTTATTATTTTGATCCCCTCAATCTGGATATTAAAAAAGGAAGTCATGTAATAGTAGAGACTGCCAGAGGAATTGAGTATGGAACTGTTGTCGGAGACATCAAGGAAGTAGAGGATGATAAGATTGTTGCTCCCCTTAAGCAGGTATTAAGAATTGCTACTGAAAAGGATGATGAGCAGGAGCGTAAGAATAAAGAAAAAGAAAAAGACGCATTTAAAATCTGTTTAGAAAAGATTAATAAGCATAATTTAGAGATGAAGCTTATTGATGCGGAATACACATTTGATAACAATAAGGTTCTTTTTTATTTTACTGCAGATGGAAGAGTAGACTTTAGAGAGTTAGTAAAAGATCTTGCCAGTGTATTTAAAACAAGAATTGAGCTTAGACAGATTGGTGTTAGAGATGAAACCAAGATTCGTGGTGGAATAGGAATCTGCGGCAGACCACTCTGCTGTCACACACATCAGTCAGATTTTATTCCAGTTTCTATTAAGATGGCAAAAGAACAGAATCTTAGTCTTAATCCAACAAAAATATCTGGAGTATGTGGTCGTCTTATGTGTTGTCTTAAGCATGAGGAAGACACATATGAAGAGATTAACAAGAGACTTCCAAATGTTGGCGATTTTGTGACTACACCTGATGGACTTAAGGGTGAAGTTCATAGTGTCAATGTGTTAAGAGAGCTTGTTAAGGTAATAGTTGAATCTGGTGATGAAAAAGAGATTCATGAATATAAAGCAGGTGAACTTAAATTCAAGAAGCGATTCAAGAAAGAAAAAGTTCAGCTTACAAAAGAAGAAATGAGAGAGCTTGAAAAGTTAGAGCGTCAGGATAAAACACAAGGTGTGGATGATTAATTTCATCCACACTTTGTGCTAAATGGATACAAAGTGGGAAGCATATGAATCGAGACAAAGTCATATTAAAGGAAAATGAGCGAATAGATGATCTTCAAAGAAATGGTTATGGAATAATTCAGGACTCAGCCAGATTTTGTTTTGGTATGGATGCGGTATTACTTTCTGGATTTGCTAAAGCCGGCGAGGGTGACAGGGTTATAGACCTTGGTACGGGAACAGGCATTATCCCAATTCTGATGGAGGCAAAGACTAAAGCTTCGCATCTGACCGGTCTTGAAATACAGGAAGACAGTGCAGATATGGCAAGGCGAAGTGTGATTCTTAATGGCCTGGAAGATAAGGTAGATATCGTTACAGGAGATATCAAGGAGGCAGCAGCCATTTTTGGTAAAGGTGTTGCAGATGTGGTTACTTCCAATCCTCCGTATATGATAGGTCAGCATGGACTTACAAACCCACACAGTGAAAAGGCTATAGCAAGACATGAGGTTTTGTGTACTCTTGAGGATGTAGTTAGTAATGCATCAGCTTTGCTTAAACCAGGTGGTAATTTTTATATGGTTCACAGACCATTCAGACTGGCAGAGATAATGACTACACTTATTAAATATAAGCTTGAGCCAAAGCGTATGCAGTTAGTTTATCCATTTGTAGACAAGGAACCAAACATGGTTTTAATAGAAGCCAAACGAGGTGGAAAATCAAGACTTACAGTGGAAAGGCCATTGATTGTATATAAATCCCCTGGTGTATATACAGATGAGATATATGAAGTATATGGATACTAAAATATTAAAATATATAGCAATAGTTGCTCTTATAATCATTATATTATTTCAAGGGAAACTTATTATTAATGAAAAAAAATCCGGCGATTATGTAATAGCAAAAGAACAGACTAATGAGTTAGAAGAAAACGAGCCAGTACAAACAGTTGAAGAAGTAATAACTGATGACACTGAAGAAAAATATGTGATTAATAACACGCTGGAAGAAATACTGGGCAAGCTTGAAAAAGCTGACAATTGGGATAAGGTTGGAACAGTAGATGGTCAGGAGATATATACGTTAAAGTGTCCTGATTTAACAACTAAGCCATTGCTTTTTTCAAATGTCATGGTTCCCGTATTGTATGATGATTATGTATGCGTTAAGTATAATCCAGAGAGAGATGGTGAAGATTACATTATGCTAGTCTACTATTTTAGTTCCGACAATATGTGGGAAGGCTGGTATAAATATTTTATTGCAAAAAATATAAAGGAAGCCAATGAAATAGCAACTGAAGAAATCAATAGAGGATATGCTGTTTGGACAGATGAAAATATAGTATTAGAAGGAGAAGTATTTAGTGAGACTACCATAAGTAGGGAAGAGTTTTTAGCCTCCTTCTTAAATCAGTTTGATAATGTAATATATCTTAATGATAAGTAAAAAGCCAGGGTTTTCCCTGGCTTAAAATTTATACATCTTTAGGAATGAGATCCATGTTGGTTTTAAAGAAGGTAAAGTATCCGCAATCCAACAATTTTCCATTGTCATCTTTTATATCAGCATTGACTGTAACAAGATGCTTACCTCCTCTGATTAGTGTTGCCTCGCAATAGATATAATCTGTCTTCCAGCCGGGTTCAAGATAATGAAGATTTCCTTCGACTGTGGTTACAACCTTTCCAGACATATTAGCAACAGTACCTGCAACTGTATCAGCCAGTGCATATAAGCATCCGCCATGCATGGTTCCATATGGATTGTGATATTCTTTTTTAAAAGGCATGCGACCTTTAGCGTAGGTCTCATTTAACTCTAGTAATTCAATTTCAAGAAAATTTATAAATGGACTTTCTTTAAGAAAATCCTTTGCAACTTTAATCAATTCTTCATTCATAAAAATATAGTTCCTTATTTAAAGTACAATATTTATAGGAGAGCATTATAAATATCTCTTTTAGATACACCTCTGTCTTTTGCAACAAGCTTCATAGCATCTTTTCTGTCTATGCCCTTATCTTCGTATATCTTCATATGATCTTCAATTGACATTTCACTAAAGCTTAATATACGTTCTTCTTCCTGTTCTTTAAAGGATTTACCCTCTATTACCAGAACGTACTCACCGCGCGGGTCATTTTCCGCGTGGTATGCAATAGCATCCTCTATAGTTGTAGGCATGATGGATTCGAATTTTTTAGTAAGCTCTCTGCAAATAGTAATCTTACGATTGCCTAAGGCCTTATACAATTCGGCAAGGGTAGATTTTAATCTGTGAGGTGCCTCATATAGAATAATGGTACGACTTTCATCTAGCAAATCTTCAAGAATTTCTTTCCTGTCTTTTTTATCAGGAGGGAGAAATCCCTCGAAACAAAATCTTCGTGTAGATAAACCGGAAAGAGTTAATGCAACGATTAAAGCTGCAGGTCCAGGGAGAGAAGTAACAGTAATCCCTTCTTCCTGACACATCTTAACCAAAACTTCACCTGGATCAGAGATAGCAGGTGTACCCGCATCAGTAACCAAAGCGATGTTTTGTCCTTCTTTTAATTTTGCAATTAAGGTATGTGCCTTTTCTACTTTATTAAACTCATGATAACTTGTCATAGGTGTGTTAATTTCAAAGTGATTAAGGAGTTTAATAGTATTTCTGGTATCTTCAGCAGCGATGATGTCAGCATTTTGCAGAGTTTCTATTACTCTTGGGGACATGTCACCTAAATTACCTATTGGAGTTGCACATAAATATAATATTCCGGACATACCAAATTTCCTTTCAACAGATAACATTTTAACACGTCACAAAGCATTTTGTAAAAGAAGGTAAAATTAAATTCTTATGGGTACTTGCATTAGTATGTTATAATTGTCCTTGTTTAAGTTTTTTTAAAAGGAGACTGACCGATATGGAAAGAATTATTTCAAGCTTAATAGAAACAGACGCATACAAATTTTCAATGGGACAGGCTATATATCACCAGTTTAGTGATTATAAAACAACTTGGTCTTTTAAATGTAGAAATACTGACGTAGTTTTTACACCAGAAATGATAGAAGAAATAAAGAGACAGATAAAGCTGTATTGTGAACTTAGTTTTACAGAAGAAGAGCTTGAGTATCTTCATAATATCAAATGGATTAAAGGTTCATACTGTGACTTCTTAAGACTTTGGAAACCTCGTTTTGAGGATTTCAGTTTTGGAACAGATGCTCCATGTGGATTAACAATTGAAACAAAGGGAACATGGCTCAATACTTCTATGTACGAGATTCCAACACTTGCTATAGTTAATGAAGTGTATTTTAGAATGGCATATGACTATGATACATTGATGGAAAGCTTTAAAAACAGATTAAATGATAAAGTAAACAAGTTAAAGAATGGAGAATTTGAGTTAGGCGCATTTTCAGAGTTTGGTATGAGAAGACGTCTTTCAGGTGAAGCACAGGATTTGGCTGTTCAGACACTTGCAGCAAACAAGTACCCATCATCAACTTTTGTTGGTACTTCTAATGTATATCTTGCAAAGAAGCATAACATTACTCCTGTAGGAACTATGGCACATGAGTGGCTTATGTGTGTTGGACAGGGTAACCATAAGCACAATCCGGCATTCTCAAACTGGTATGCTCTTGATGCATGGGTTAAGGAGTATGGTGTCCTTAATGGAACAGCTCTTACAGATGCAATTACAACAGACTGTTTCCTTGAAGACTTCCAGTTAACTTATGCAACATTATTCAGTGGTGTAAGACATGATAGCGGAGATCCATATATATGGGGAGACAAGATGATTGAACATTACAAATCTCTTGGAATTGACCCAATGACAAAGATGCTTCTCTTTAGTGATAGTCTTAACTTTGAGAAGGCAACAGCAATTAATAAATATTTTAAGGAAAAGGCAAAAGTTGCATTTGGTATAGGAACTTACATTGCCAATGATACAGATGTACCAGCACTTAACATTGTTATGAAAACAACAGCCTGCAACAGTATGGATGTTGCCAAAATATCGGATGTTGAAGGTAAAGGTATGTGCAAGAGCCCAGAATATGAGCACTATCTCAAGCGTTGTATCAGCTGGAGAATGGAACACGAAACAGGTAATAATTCTTTAAGGGTATAATTATAGATACATGAAGTCTGAAACAAAAAAGAAAAGAAGAAAAAGAAAAAAGGCGAATCCTAAAGCGCAGCGCCTTTTGACATATAGTGGCTTCGGACTGATAGGATTAGTGGTAGTTGCACTTCTTGCAACGATACTTATATTAGTAAATCCTTTCAAGGGTCTTAAGGAAAAAGAAAACAGACCTGTTAGTGAAGAAACAGTAGTAGAAAAGAACTCAGAAGAGACAAATCAGTCACAGGATGTGATAGAAGAAGATAGATTTGTTATTACTGAAGAAGAAAGGGCAGCAGCCCTTGAACGAATGGCTTCTTTTGACAGTCTTGAGCAGGCCTGGGAAAACACCTGGCTTAAAAAGATTGATATTTCTTCTGACACAGCCAATTATCTGACTATAGATGAGTGTCTGATTATGGAGAGTGATTCGTCGAAGGTTAAGGTCAGTGGAATATTGTCTGGTATACCTAATGCAGATTCTGATGATTTGTATCTGTTTGCATTAAATACCTATGAGAATTCCATCTCTGATGGAGCAGAACCAATTGATACTTACAGAATAGAGAAGACGAACCCTAGATTTGAGCTCTATGCAAATCTTAACCATAAACAGGCAGGAACCCGTCTGTTTAAAAAGTTTGTAGTAGCTGCCAAGAAAAATGGAAAATACCAGATTCTTGGAACCAGCAGATATGTAACTAATCCAGAGATGCTTGCCAAAGTTAATTCATATCAGAAAACATCTTCTGTAAAGGGATTAATTGTTGATCCAAATAAGCTACATGGTAATGAGCTTGATGATTTGGGTGTTAAACAGGGTGCTTATAATATTCCTCTTGGTTATATTATGGGGCAGACCAGTTATGCTGGAAATCCAACAATTTACTATGAGTATGGTGGAAAAACTTACGCATTTAACGGACAGGCGGTTGCAGAGTTTGATATTGTATTTGGTACTCTTGCAAGAAAAGGTATTCAGGCGACAGCAGTTATCTTAAATAATTCCGGAGCATACTCGGAACTGATTCATCCAAAGGCAAGAGGTCTGGGCAGTCAGTCTGGATATTATATGTTCAATGGTTCAGATGCTGACGGTGTTAATGCCATGGCAGCGGCGGTCACATTTTTAGCAGAGCGTTATTCAGGTGGACACGGACTTATATCCAACTGGGTTATTGCCAATGAGATTAATGCAACAAAAGAATGGAATACTTACGCATCAACAGATCATTATACATATACTGAGGAATACGCTAAGGGATTCAGAGTAATGTACAATGCCATTAAGAGTGTCAATGGTGCAGCCAAGATATATATGCCACTTGATCAGAGATGGAATAGAAACCGTGATGACGGAGATTATGACGGAAGAGATATTCTGGATGATTTCAATTCAATTATTAAAGCTAAGGGTAATATAGATTGGGATTTATCAGTACATCCATATCCTGTACCACTTACAGATGCTAATTTCTGGAATGGTGGATGGAATGCAAAATATACCAGTCAGAGTGTAGATACCCCTATGCTTAATATGAAAAATATTAATGTTGTAACAGATTATTTAAGTGGAGCTAACTTCCGCAGAGATGATGGATCCACAAGACAGGTATTCTTAAGTGAGGTAGGATTTACCTCAACGTCAGGCGAAAATGTTCAGGCGGCAGCAATTGCTTATGCCTACTACATAGCAGAGAAAAATCCTATGATTAATGGACTTATTATCAATCGAGAAGTTGATAGTGCAGTTGAAATTGCCCAGGGACTTGCAGTAGGACTTAGTCATACAGATGGCACACATAAAAAAGCTTATGAGATATATAAACATCTGGATATGGCAGATTCACAGGAATATTCTAAATTTGCACTTGATGTAATTGGTGCAGACAGTTGGGCAAGTATAGTAAGGTATTGGTAGATATCACAAGTAAATTGGAGGGTAATATGTCAGAGTGGTGGACAGGTGTGGTCTACACATTTACAAGATGTTTTATAAAAGATGACAGATATCTTTTACTCATAAGTGGTATAGGAGTTACAGTCAAGGTTGCAATTTTGGCGGCTTTACTTGGACTTATCATTGGATTTTTAATTGCACTTTGCAATCTTTCCAATAAAAAGCCACTCAACTTAATAGGAAAAGTATATACAGATATAATCAGAGGAACACCATCAGTTACTCAGTTAATGATTATTTACTTTGTTATATTTGCATCTGTTAACTGTCCTAAATGGATAATTGCATCAATTGCATTTGGAGTTAATTCTGGTGCATATGTATCAGAGATAATCAGAGCAGGTATTCTTTCAATTGACAGAGGTCAGACTGAAGCAGGTCGATCACTTGGATTGGATGCCAAACAGACTATGATGGAAATTGTTGTCCCACAGGCTGTAAAAAATATTTTCCCGGCTCTTTGTAATGAATTTATTACACTTATTAAGGAAACAGCTATTGTTGGTTATGTTGGACTTATGGATATCCAGAAGGCAGGCGATTTTATTAAGAGTGCAACTTATGAAGCATTTATGCCTCTGTTTGGTACAGCGATAATATACTTTGCGCTTATTAAGACACTGACAGTTTTACTGGCAAAGTACGAAGAGAGATTAAGAAAATCAGAAATAAGATAAGGAGAAGAACAATGATTAAAGTAAATAATTTGAAGAAAAGCTTTAACGGACATCAGGTTCTCTCTGGTATTTCTGAAGAGATATCTGAAGGCGAAGTAGTAGTAATAATCGGACCTTCAGGTTCAGGAAAAAGTACTTTTTTAAGATGTCTTAATCTTCTTGAGACACCGGATGAAGGTGATGTAATAATTGATGGAGAAAAGATAAATTCACCTAAAGTTGATGTAAACATAGTTCGTCAGAAAATGGGAATGGTATTTCAGCATTTCAACCTTTTTCCACATCTTACTGTTTTAGAGAATATTACTCTTGCGCCAGTAAAGTTAAATAAAATGACTCCTGAAAAAGCAAAAGAAAAAGCAATGGAACTGCTTAATATAGTAGGCTTATCTGAAAAAGCAGATTCATATCCAGCTTCTCTTTCAGGTGGTCAGAAACAAAGAATAGCTATTGCCAGATCATTGGCAATGGAACCAGAAATAATGCTTTTTGATGAGCCAACCTCTGCACTTGATCCAGAGATGGTAGGTGAGGTACTGGATGTAATGAAGAATCTTGCAAAGAGTGGAATGACAATGGTTGTTGTTACTCATGAGATGGGATTTGCCAAAGAAGTTGGAACAAGACTATTGTTTATTGATGAAGGCAAAGTACTTGAAACTGGAGATCCAAAAGAGATATTTGAACATCCAACTCAGGAAAGAACAAAGGTATTTTTAAGTAAAGTTCTTGTATAAAAGCATAAAAAATATTTGAAATTTCTTGACAGAATAAAAAGAGGTGTTAAACTACTGTTTATCTTAAATCGTGATAAACAGTAGTTTTTTTATGAGAAAGAGGAGAAGATATGAAAAAGTTAATGTCAGTTTTACTTGTAGCACTTATGGCTGCAACAATGCTTGCTGGATGTGGATCAAGTGCATCAGCAAACACAATTAAGTTTGGTACAAATGCCGAATTCCCACCATTTGAATTTGTTACAGCACAGGGAGTAATCGGTGAGTACGATGGTATCGATATGGCAATCGCTAAAGAGATTGGTACTCAGATTGGAAAAGAAGCAGTAATTGAAAACATGGAATTCGATTCACTTTTAATTGCTCTTCAGAATGGTCAGATTGATGCTGTAATAGCTGGTATGACAGTTACAGACGAAAGAAAAGAATCAGTTGATTTTTCAATGCCATACTATGAAGCAACACAGGTTATGATTGTTGATCAGAATTCAGATATCAAGTCTGCAGCAGATATGGCAGATAAGAAGATCGTTGTAATCCAGGGTTACACAGGCGAAGTATGTGTTCAGGAAATGGGTTACTCATATGAAGCATTCAAGAAGGGTACAGAAGCTATCCTTGAACTTAATAATGGAAAATGTGATGTAGTAGTAATTGATTCAGCTACAGCTCAGAAGTATATCAAAGACAATCCAAATCTTAAGATTGTTGAAGATGCAGATGCATTTGAATCAGAAGAGTATGCAATTGCAGTTAAGAAGGGAAATGCAGAGCTTCTTAACCAGATTAACGATGTAATTGGAAAAATGTTAGAAAATGGTCAAATCTCTGAGTTAGGTGCAAAGTATACAGAGGCTGAATAATTCATCAGACAATGGATTTACTAGGAGGTCACATGAAAATGTGACCTCTTTTTTTACGCTAAAAACTATGATAGAATGATGTTTGCGTTAATGGAGAGGTCTTCCATTAGGACTAAACATTAGAGAGGTAATATATGAACAAGGAAAAGTATTATTTAACAACAGCGATTGCTTATACTTCAGGAAAGCCACATATTGGTAATTCTTATGAAATAGTAATGGCTGACGCAATTGCAAGATTAAAAAGACAGCAGGGTTATGATGTGTTCTTTCAGACAGGAACTGATGAACACGGACAGAAGATCGAGTTGAAGGCAGAGGCAGCAGGAATCACACCAAAGGCATTTGTAGATGATGTTGCTGGCACTATCAGAGGAATCTGTGACAACCTTAATGTTTCATATGATAAATTTATGAGAACAACTGATGAATATCATGAGAAGCAGGTTCAGAAGATGTTCAAAAAGTTCTATGATCAGGGAGATATCTATAAGGGTGCATATGAAGGAATGTACTGTACACCATGTGAGTCATTCTGGACTGAGTCACAGCTGGTAGATGGAAAGTGTCCTGACTGTGGAAGAGATGTACAGCCAGCAAAGGAAGAAGCATATTTCTTCAAAATGAGTAAGTATGCAGACAGACTGATTGAGCATATTAATTCTCATCCAGAGTTTATCCAGCCTGTATCAAGAAAGAATGAGATGATGAATAACTTCCTTCTTCCAGGACTTCAGGATCTTTGTGTATCAAGAACAACATTTAAGTGGGGTATCCCAGTAGATTTTGATGATAAGCATGTAGTTTATGTATGGCTTGATGCTCTTACAAACTATATTACAGGTATTGGTTTTGATGCTGATGGTAATCACGGTGATAACTATAAGAAGTTATGGCCAGCAGACCTTCACCTTATTGGTAAGGATATCATCAGATTCCATACAATTTACTGGCCAATCTTCTTAATGGCACTTGGCGAGCCACTTCCAAAGCAGGTATTTGGTCATCCATGGTTACTCCAGGGTGGCGAGAAGATGAGTAAATCAAGAGGAAATGTTATTTACGCTGATGATCTTATTGATTTATTTGGAGTAGATGCAGTAAGATACTTCGTTCTTCATGAGATGCCATATGAAAATGATGGAACAATCACATGGGATTTAGTTGTAGAGAGATTTAATTCAGATCTTGCAAATATTATTGGAAATCTTGTAAACAGAACAATTTCAATGAGCAATAAGTACTTTGATGGAGTTGTTTCTTCTACAGGAGTAACAGCAGATGTTGACGCTGATCTTAAAGCAGTAGTAACAGCAACAAGAGATAAGATGGCAGCAAAGATGGATGATATGAGAGTGGCTGATGCAATCAGTGAAGTTCTTACACTGTTCAGACGTTGCAACAAATACATTGATGAGACAGAGCCATGGGTACTTGCTAAGGATGAAGCTACAAAGGACAGACTTAGTGAGGTAATGTATAACCTTACAGAATCTATTATTATTGGTGCAAATCTCCTTATTCCATTTATGCCTGATACAGCTGACAAAATTCTTGCTCAGTTAAATGCAGGAAAGAGAGACTACGATGACCTTAATAAGTATGGTCTCCTTGAGAATGGAACAAAGGTTATTGATAAGCCACAGATTCTTTTCGCAAGACAGGATCTTAATGAGGTAATGGCTAAGGTTGAAGAGATTCAGGCAGCTCAGAGAGCAGAGTATGAGAGAGAAAATGGAATCACTCCAGTTGAAGAGGAGCCTGTAATTGATATCGAAAAGAAGCCAGAAATCAGTTATGAAGATTTTGATAAGCTTCAGTTTAGAGTTGGAAAGATTATTAAGTGTGAAGAGGTTCCAAAGTCAAAGAAGCTTCTTTGCTCACAGGTAAAGATTGGTAGTGAGGTTAAGCAGATTGTATCTGGTATTAAACAGCACTATTCTGCAGAAGAAATGGTTGGAAAGAAGGTTCTTGTACTCACAAATCTCAAACCAGCAACTCTGGCAGGTGTTGTTTCAGAGGGTATGTTGCTTTGTGCTGAAGATGCAGATGGTAATCTTGCACTTATGACTCCTGAGAAGGATATGCCAGCAGGAGCAGAGGTCTGCTAAGGAGATAAGATGGAATTGACCATGAAAGATGGTTGGCATTATACCATTTTGCCTTGTCCAAAAGAGCAATGGGATGATGCCATGGAACTTGCATTTAAAGTGTTCTTAAAATACGAATCCAAGGAATATGGACGAGAGGGAACTGATAAATTTGCAGAGTTTTTGACAAATCCTACTCTTGAGAAGCTATTTAAAGCTGGTAAATATCCGGTCTATGTGGCCAAAACAGGAGAAGAAATAATAGGTGTAGCTTCGTTTAGAAGCGGAAACCATCTGTCGTTGCTATTTGTAGATGAAAGATATCACAGACAGGGAATAGCAGGACAAATGATAAAGGTAATACAAAATTTCCTGTTGGAAAATACGGATTATCAGACTCTTACTGTTAATGCATCACCATACGGAATTCCGTTTTATAAACATATGGGATTTACAGAAACAGGAGAGCAGAGGCAGGACGATGGTATAATATATACACCAATGGAATTATTTTTGTAATCATTTTACCCTGAGAATTATTCTCAGGGTATTATTGTCTCCACCAGGAATACTATCAAAAACAACTTCAGGAAGACCTGTAATACGAATAGGTCCGACTGGAGTAAAGCCTCTTTTTATGGCTTCATTCCATAACATATGGAATAATTCTTCTGACTTATAGTAATTGTACTGGCATACAAGAGATAAGGCTTTATAGCCGTCATAATAAACAACACTAGGATTGTTAGCTTTTTCTGTAGGAATAATAATTTTGCAGTTATGCTGATTATTATCAAGATATCCAAGTGCCGTATTGTCGTCATCTATAAATAACTGCATAGAGCGAAGACCAGTAAGTACCAGGTTGTTTGAGACAAAGCTTTCAATACCATCTAAAGCCATACGACGAATGTGCTCTGGGTCGTAAGTTATAAGCGAGCTCATTTCAAAGTAATATCCAGCAGAAATCTCAGTTTCTCTGATTTTTATATCCTTATTGGTATCAATCTTTAACGAAAGCTCTTCCAATTCTCTTAACACAAATTCATAGTGCTCTTTAAGTGAATATAAGCTATCTTTAATAAGAGAAGGGTCGTTGTAAAGATTCAATATCTCTTTCTTAGTAAATCCAAGCTGCTGATAATTAAGAACACGAATTACTTCAGCAATACTTTTATAATCATAAAATCTGTAGGAATTATCAGGATTAACGTAAGCTGGTTTTAAAAGACCGTCCTGCTCCATCCTTATAATTGTAGTTCTGCTTATACCGCAGTGTCTGGCAAGTGTATTAATCGGAAATGTGCCTTCCGGTGTTATATTTGATCTGTCCCAGTTTCCGTACATATCATTTCTCCATAAATAAAGAATAATTTATAAAATACATGTAGTTTTTAAAACTATGTGTTGTAGTTTTGTTGACATGACCATGGGTGGACATGTTATAAATATATACTAGATGATAATAAGTAAAAAATAAATAGATTCTTTTGTGATTGGAGATATATTAATGGATAAAATTAGAATTATTACTGATTCAGCGTCAGACATTTCAGCTAACGAATTCCCAAACCTTAAGGTACTTCCTTTAAATATTTATTTTGGTGAAGAAGAATTTTGGGATAATGTTACTATTACCAACAAAGAATATTACGTAAGACTTACAACAGGTGATATTCTTCCAAAGACAAGTCAGGTTACACCTTATGCATTTGAACAGGCTATTCAGGAAGCACTTGATGCAGGAGAGAAGGCTATTGTAATTACAATTTCCAGCAAATTATCAGGAACACATCAGAGTGCTCATATAGCAGCATCAAACTTCGATAGCAAGGATGTTGCTGTAGTAGACAGTTTACTTGCGTCTGTTTCAGAAAGAACTTTGGTATTGTATGCATATCAGCTTGTAAATGAGGGAAAGAGTTTTGAAGAAATCGTTAAAACTCTTGAAGAAGTTAAGGGAAAGGTTAAACTTGTTGGTTTACTTGATACCTTGGAATATTTGAAAAAAGGTGGTAGAATATCTGCAGCGGCGGCAATCTTTGGTAGCGCTCTTTCTATTAAGCCAATCATTCAGCTTGTTGAGGGTGCAGTTGAAGTTGCAGACAAGGCCCGTGGTAAGAAGAATGGTATAGAGGCAACATTAAAATATTTGAGAGAGCATCCAGTTAATACAGATATGCCTGTTTCTATTGGATACGCAGGTGTTGAGCCTGATTTACTTGGTCAGGTAGTTGATGCTAGTAAGTCGGGAGATAATATAAATCTTGAGAGCTGGCCAATAGCCAGTGTTGGCGCTACAATTGGAACTTATACAGGTCCTAATTCAGTAATTCTTGGATATTTTGAAAAATAGAAAATTTATTTTTTGAAGCCCTATCATCAGATAGGGCTTTTTTATGATATTAAGCTACTAGTGAGGAAATAACATGAAGATCGCATATAGCGGAATTGAAGGCTCATTTGCAAGTATTGCAGCAGAAAAGATTTTTCCAAAGGAAACGCTAGTTCCATGTAAAAATTTCAAAGAGGCTTATGAAATTGTTGAATCAGGAGAATGTGATGCAGCCGTTCTTCCAATAGAAAACAGTTTTGCTGGCGAAGTTGGTCAGGTTACAGACCTTATGTATGAGGGTAGTTTGTATGTAAATGGAGTATACCCGTTACGCGTGTCTCAAAATTTGCTTGGAGTAAAAGGTAGTCAGTTATCAGATATTAAAAAGGTAATCAGTCATCCTCAGGCTATTGAGCAGTGTTTAGAGTATTTAGATGCACATGATATAGAAACTGAGCAGGCTACTAATACTGCAAGAGCAGCTTTGGCTGTAGCACAAAAAGGTGATAAGTCAGTTGGTGCTATTGCCAGTAAAAAGACAGCTATGCTTTATGGACTGGATGTAATTGAACAGGATATCAACAAGGATAATATGAATACAACAAGATTTGCCGTATTGTCCAAGAGTCTTGAACCACTTCATCCATCAGATGAATACAGCACATGTATCGTGATGTTTACTGTTAAAAATGAGGCTGGTGCGTTGGCTAAGTCTTTGGAAATTATAGGAAGACATGGCTATAACATGAGAGTAATCAGAAGCCGTCGACTTAAAAATGAGCAGTGGAGATATTATTTTTATACAGAACTTGAAGGAAAGATATCTTCTATCGAAGGAACAGCTATGGTACTTGAAATGACAAAATACTGTGAAGTATTAAAGGTGTTAGGTTCATATTCTGTTGATGAGGCAACTATAGAGGAGTAATAGGATGAAAAATACATTTGGAAATGCGTTATCAGTTACTCTCTTTGGCGAAAGTCATGGAGCATATATTGGTGCTATTCTTGACGGACTTGCACCAGGTATAGAAGTTAATAAGGATTTTATTAATCATCAGCTTGATTTAAGACGTCCAGCTGGGAAGATTTCCACAGCGCGCGTTGAGCAGGATGAATTTATACTTGGAAGCGGTGTTTATAAAGATAAAACTACAGGAACTCCTTTAAGTATCATGATTCCTAACAGTAGTCAGCATAGTACAGATTATGAGAGCAGACCAAGAATTGCCAGACCAGGACATGCGGACTATACAGCAAATGAGAAATATCATGGCTATGAAGATTTTCGCGGTGGTGGACATTTTAGTGGACGTATAACAGCAGCACTTGTTGCAGCTGGTGCAATAGTAATTCCTGCTCTTGAAAAAAAGGGTATCAGAATTGGTACACATATAAAGAGCTGTGGCGGAATTGCTGACAGAGATTTTAATGATTACAACAGCGACATAGATGCACTTTCAAAGACCAATTTTCCGGTTCTTGATGATAAGCAGGCAGCAGCCATGAGAGAGATGATGGAAGCTGTAGCAGCGGAAGGCGATAGTGTTGGAGGTGTATTGGAAACTGTTATTACAGGAATGCCAGTTGGTGTTGGTGAGCCTTGGTTTGATACAGTTGAAGGTATAATCGCTCATGCAATATACAGTGTCCCTGGAATAAAGGGTGTACAGTTTGGTGACGCATTTGACCTTGTAAATAAAAAAGGCAGTGAGTACAATGACTCGCTTTATATGGATGGTGACAAGGTTATAACAAAGACAAACCATAATGGTGGAGTAAATGGTGGTATTACCAATGGAATGCCAATTATATTTAGAAGTGCTGTAAAGCCAACACCATCAATATATAAAACACAGGAATCAATAGACCTTAAATCAAAGGAAAATGTGGATTTAAATATTCAGGGAAGACACGATCCAGCTATTATTCACAGAGCAAGAATTGTAGTCGACAGTATGACAGCATTGGCTGTTTATGACATGTTGGCAGGACGTTTTGGAACCGATTATTTTGCAGAATAGACCGCTTCAGGTTTTACAAGTGAAATGGAGATTAGTATGAAAATCAGAGTTATTAATGGACCAAATTTAAATATGCTTGGCATTAGAGAGCCACAGATTTATGGAAGCACAACGTATGCTAATCTTGTTGAGATGGTAAAGGAACATGCTGTCAAGCTTGGGGTGGAAGTAGAAGTACTTCAGAGTAATCATGAGGGTGACCTTGTTGACATGATTCAGCAAAGTTATCAGGTAGTAGATGGCATAGTTATTAATCCGGGTGCGTATACACATACCAGTGTTGCCATTTTAGATGCTGCAAAGGCAGTAGCAATTCCTATGGTTGAAGTTCATATCTCAGATGTTAGTGCAAGAGAGGATTTCAGACAGATAAGCTATATTAGAGCAGCATGTGAGAAGACAATCACAGGCCATGGTCTCAATGGTTATCTCGAGGCTATGGATTATCTAGTAAACAGATAAATGGTAGTTTGAACAGAAAGAAGATTGGTTTATGAATATAAATGTTAATCCTTCAATTGCAAAGGGCGTGGTAAATGCACCACCATCCAAAAGTATGGCTCACAGAATGCTTATTTGCGCTGCACTTTCAGAAGGAAGAAGCAGAATAGACAATATCGCATTTTCACAGGATATACTTGCTACTCTTGATTGTGTTAAGGCAATGGGAGCAGAGGTTGAAATTGATGGAAACGTAATTACAATGACAGGTATTGGTGGAAAAGAAACATTACCACCAACAACTTATATGTGTCGTGAAAGTGGAAGTACATTAAGATTCTTTATGGGAATCGCTATGGCAGTAGGTTTCGATTCTACTTTTTGTGGAAGTGAGACACTTCTTGGAAGACCTTTGTCTGTATATGAAAATATATGTAAGGATCAGGGAATTGAATATTCAAAAGAAGGGCAGATACATATCAAAGGTCAGATAAGTCCAGGAGATTATGTGTTGCCAGGTAATGTAAGCAGCCAGTTTATCAGTGGTTTATTGTTTGCACTACCTTTGCTTAAAGCAGACAGCAGAATTATTTTCAATACTAACATTGAGAGTCTTTCATATATAGGTCTTACAATTCAGGCTTTGGAAATGTTTGGCGTAAAAGTTAACTGGAGTGATGAAAAAACTCTTTTTATTCCGGGAAATCAGAAATATAAAAGCTGTGACACTTATGTAGAAGGTGATTATTCCAATGCAGCATTTTTGGATGTATTTAACACCATGGGTGGAGAAGTTGAAGTAACAGGCCTTAAGATAGACAGTATTCAGGGTGACAGAGTGTATAAAGAGCATTTTGAAGCTTTGTCAAAGGGACAGGCAACTGTAGATATAAAGGACTGCCCTGACCTTGGACCGATTTTATTTGTAGTAGCAGCATTAAATTACGGTGGCATATTTACAGGAACAGCCAGACTTAAAATAAAAGAAAGCGACCGTGGAACAGTTATGTGCCAGGAACTTGCGAAGTTTGGTGTTGAGACTGTTATGGAAGAAGATAGAATAGAGATTAAACGTTGTGAACTGCATGCTCCTTCGCAGGATATAGATGGACATAATGATCATCGTATCGTAATGTCATTTACCACTATGCTTTCAAAAACAGGTGGAAAGTTATTTGGTGCAGAAGCTGTACGTAAGAGTTATCCTGATTATTTTGATGTAATCAAAGGACTTGGAATAGAGGTTGAAACAGATGGGTTGGATAGTAAATAAAAATATATTAATTGTAGGTTTGGGACTTATAGGTGGAAGTTACGCCATGGGACTTACAAGAATGGGATTTTCAGTATCGGCAATTGATACCAACGAAGATTCTATTGCCTATGCTATAGAAAAAGGCATTATCGAAAAAGGTGCAACCACTGCCGATGAAAAGCTAATTGCTGAAGCAGATGCTATTATTTTTGGTTTATATCCAACTGTATTTGTAGAATGGATTGAAAAGAATCAGAAATTATTTAAGCCAGGAGTTATTCTTACTGATGTAACAGGAGTTAAAGAAGCTGTTGTGTACGAGATACAGGATATGCTTAGAGATGATGTTGAATTTATCGCAGCACATCCTATGGCAGGTAAAGAGGTATCTGGTGTAAGAAACAGTGATGATATCATTTTCAGAGGAGCGAATTATATTGTTGTTCCTACAGAAAAGAATACGGAAGAGGCCATTGACTGGTGTAAGCGTTTGGGTAAAATGCTTGGATTTGCCAATATTGCTGTGCTTTCACCAAAAGAACATGATAAAATGATAGGGTATGTTTCACAGCTTACTCACTGTATAGCAGTTTCACTTATGAATTGTAATAATTTTGAAAATGTGGAAGAATATACAGGAGACTCATTTAGAGATCTTACAAGAATTGCAAGAATTAATGAGAATATGTGGAGTGAATTATTCTTCATGAATAAGGCAACTCTTATAGATGAGATGGACAATTTTATCAAAGAGATGGTGTCAATTAAGACACTTATGGAAAATGATGACGCAGAGGGTCTTAAGGCAAAAATGCGTCAGTCCACAGAAAGACGAATGAAATTAGACAAAAAGAAGAAGTAACAGGAGATATATACCATGAATATGGAATTTGAAAAAAAGCTTGCACTTCCTATGGAAGTTAAGGAAGCATCTGCGCTTTCCTGGGATTTACAGGAGAAAATTACTGCGAAAAGAGCTCAGATAATGGAAGTATTTGAAGGAAAAAGTAATAAGCTTCTTCTTATAATAGGACCATGTTCTGCAGATAATGAGGACAGTGTTGTTGATTACATATCCAGACTTTGTCCACTTCAGGAAAAGGTTGAGGACAAGATTCTCATTGTGCCAAGAATCTATACAAATAAGCCAAGAACTAATGGTGGTGGATATAAGGGTATGCTTCATCAGCCAGATCCAACAGGTAAGTCAGATTTATTTAAGGGTATTATTGCAACAAGAAATATGCATATGAGAGCTGTAAGAGAAACAGGCTTTGTTAGTGCAGATGAGATGCTTTATCCAGAAAATTACCAGTATCTTGACGATTTACTTGCATATGTAGCAGTTGGTGCACGTTCTGTAGAGGACCAGCAGCACAGACTTACAGCCAGTGGTGTTGATGTACCAGTAGGTATGAAGAATCCAACTTCAGGTGATTATTCTGTTATGATGAATGCTATTTTTGCAGCTCAGCAGGGACATACATTCATCTATAGAGGATGGGAGGTTCATTCTCAGGGTAATCCACATACACATGCAATCCTAAGAGGATCAACAAACAAGCATGGACAGACAATACCTAACTACCATTACGAAGACCTTGTAAGACTTTGTGATGAATACGACAAAATGGATCTTGTAAATCCTTCAGTTATTATTGATACAAACCATGCAAATTCAGGAAAGAATCCATATGAGCAGCCACGTATTATAAAGGATGTTCTTAACTCTGCAAAGCACAATGAAAGAGTAGCGTCTCTTGTTAAGGGCTTTATGGTTGAGAGTTATATTGTGGATGGAGCACAGAAGGTTGGCGGTGGATGCTACGGCCAGTCAATCACAGATCCATGTCTTGGTTGGGAAAAGACAGAAAGACTAATTTTAGATATAGCTGAATTTATATAGAATTAGCGTGATAAGAGGATAAAAAATGCTAGATAAAATGTTTAACTATGAGAATCCGGTATGGCAGTTCATGAATCGTGTTGCCGATTTACTGATTCTTAATATAATCTTTCTTATTTTTTCACTTCCAATTGTTACAATTGGAGCAAGTTACACAGCCTTAACATATGTAACAGTTAAGATTGTACGTAAGGAAGATACTTATGTGTGGAAGGAATTTTGGAATTCCTTTAAGAACAATTTTAAGCAGGCTACGATTATGTGGCTTATAATGTTAGCTTTTATCGTAATGCTTTCTTTGGATTTATTTTTGTGGTATGTTGATCCAACTACATTGCCAAAGGCATTAAAAGTAACAACAGTAATTGTAGTTTTGATTATTGCAACACTGAGTATTTATGCATTTCCAATACTTTCGCATTTTGATAATACTGTGCGAAACACATTTGTAAATGCGTTCCTTGTTGCGTTAATCAATATACCATATACTATTTTCTTTATATTGGTAATGGTTGTGCCGTTAGTTGCAGTGATTTTTCAGCCAACACTTATGATGGGTTTTGCATTGATTGGATTCTCTGGTCCTGCTCTTCTTGCAGCTTTGGGATGGAGTAAATTATTTAAGAAACTTGAACCACCAAAAGAAGAAGTATTGGAAGAAAATTCAGAAGATGGTGAAGAAGGTATAGAAACAGATAGTATTGTAGAGGAAGATAGCATTGACGAATGAGTATAATTCAAAAATGAATGATTTGAGAAGACAGGCAAGCGCGTGGTCCGTATTTGGTCCATTTCTTGCTCTGTTGTTGTGCGCAATTGTATTTATTCTTGTTAGATTCTCTATTTCTGCATTTAATGAAGCAAATGAGGATATTAAAGATCAGTTCTTAGATAATGCAATTATTAACGTTCATGAAGCAGAGTTAGATTTAAATGAGATACTTGTTGCCAATTCAGTTGCGGCGGGTATGCTTAGCGATGATGGTGTTGACTATGATCATTGGAGAGAGAATGTTAAGTATCTTACAGACGATGTAAGAAGTGTATACATGGTATCCATTACAGATATGGAGAGTAATGGTGTCTGCAGTCATTGTGAAAGCGAAGGACTTTTGAAGACATACAACCTTAACAGCCCTGGAGTATTGTTTACAGATGGAGATGGATGTACAGGAAAGCCTGCATTTGTCTGTGTTGTTCCTATAGAGCAAAACGGAGAGGTTTTTGGTCATATTAACAGCTACGTTAATCAGAGCACGTTATTCTCTTTAGAGGGTAATGATATAAGCAATGGTTTTGTTTTAATTGGACAGAACGGAAATGTAGTATTTAAAAATGGTAATTCATCAAAAGATATAAACAATAATTTTTATGACTTTATTGAGAATGCTGTATGTGAAGATACTTCTGCAGATATAATAAAGAATGGAATACTTGCAAAAAGTGTGCAGACAGCCTCAATCAAGGCAGACGGAAAAGATTTTATAATAATTACAACACCATTGGATATCAATAATTGGACAGGTGTGCATATTATTAATAAGTCCTATTATGACAGACTTTTAAACAAAAAATGTGAGAACGAAAGAAAGCTGGTTACAGAGTTGTCAGTACTTTTAGCCCTTGCGATTATTTTCGTCGGTATTGTTGTAGGTGTGGGCAGGACGAGAGATAGAAAAGCAAATAAGGATCTTGAGGATAAGGCGGATACAGATTTGCTTACTGGTCTTAACAATAAGATTGCAACAGAAAGAAAAATTAAAGAAAGCCTTGCCAATGAGAAAACCCAGCATCTGTTGCTTTTGTTTGACATCGATAATTTCAAAAAGATTAATGACACTATGGGACATGCTTTTGGAGATCAGGTGTTAAAGACACTTGGAGAGCAGTTAAGTCAGGAATTCAGAAATACAGATATTCTTGGAAGAACCGGTGGAGATGAATTTACGCTATTAATAAGAAATCTAAATACAGATGAGATAGTAATTAAGGAATGTGATAAGATTATAAATTTCTTCAGCCAGTTTAAGGCAGGAGACTATGTGAAGTATTCAGCGACAGCCAGTATAGGTGCAGCGGTATATCCAAGAGATGGAGGTACTTTTGAGGAGTTGTACCATTCAGCAGATAAGGCTTTGTATGAAGCTAAGAAGCTTGGAAAGAACAGGCTTATGTATGCAGACAAAGGGTTAATGGAACTTAAGGAAAGCATGAATAAAGCAGCTGAAGAATAAACAAATTAATATAAAAAATGTATAAGTGGCAATCTGTATAAATATTGATATGAATATTTGGCAGGTTGCCTATTTTTTTGTTTAGTATAATTTTGTATACTGTAGAAAGATAAATGCGACAAATTGTATTTAGGAGGAAAAATTAAAATGGCTAGTTTATCTTTAACAAACATCTGCAAAAGATATCCTAACGGTTTCGAAGCTGTTAAGGATTTCAACCTTGAAATCGCAGATAAAGAATTTATCATTTTCGTAGGACCTTCAGGATGTGGTAAGTCTACTACACTTCGTATGATCGCTGGTCTTGAAGATATTTCTTCAGGTGAATTAAAGATCGGTGACAGAGTAGTTAACGACGTAGAGCCAAAAGATAGAGATATCGCGATGGTATTCCAGAACTACGCTCTTTACCCACATATGACAGTATATGATAACATGGCATTTGGTCTTAAGCTTCGTAAAGTACCAAAGGATGAGATCGACAAGCAGGTTAAGGAAGCAGCAAGAATCCTTGATCTTTCAGCTCTTCTTGATCGTAAGCCAAAGGCTTTATCAGGTGGTCAGAGACAGAGAGTTGCTATGGGTCGTGCAATCGTACGTAACCCTAAGGTATTCCTCATGGATGAGCCTCTTTCAAACCTCGATGCTAAGCTTCGTGTACAGATGAGAATTGAGATCGCTAAGCTTCATCAGAGATTAGGTACAACTATCATCTACGTTACACATGACCAGACTGAGGCTATGACTCTTGGTACACGTATCGTAGTTATGAAGGATGGTGTTGTACAGCAGGTAGATACACCACAGAACCTTTATGACAAGCCACAGAACCTCTTCGTAGCAGGTTTCATGGGATCACCACAGATGAACTTCCTTGATGGTACAGTTTCAGTTAACGGTGATAGCGCTTCAATCAACTGTGCAGGTATCGATATTCCACTTCCACCAGCAAAGGCTAAGAAGCTTATCGAAGGTGGTTATGACGGAAAGGTTGTTACATTTGGTATTCGTCCAGAAGACGTATATGATTCAGAAATGTTCATCGAGACAGCAAAGGCTTCATTCGAAGCTACAGTTAAGGTTTACGAGCTTCTTGGTGCAGAAGTATTCTTATACTTCGAACTTGATGAGTTCCCTATCACAGCTAGAGTTGATCCTCGTACAACAGCAAGACCTGGTGATACAATCAAGGTTGCTTTCGACGTTGAGAAGATTCACGTATTTGATAAGGAAACAGAGCAGATCATTACAAACTAGTATTGATATAAGTTTCGATTTAAGTGGAGACGCAATTGCGTCTCCATTTTTTTTGTATTAAAATGAGAAATATCAGGCTACACATAAAGCGAGGAAATAATGATTACAAATCAGGTTATTCAAAATACAATTGATGAATTAAATTCTATTACGAAAGTTGATTTTGCAGTTTTTGACGTAGAAAGCGGTTTAGTTGCAAGAACTGAAAATAGTGAAATTTACGATATAGAGATAATCGAGTCATTTATTGATTCATCCATAGATAGTCAGACGTCTGGAGATTGTCATTTCTTTAAGGTGAATGATGAGGGTGAAGTGCAGTACATAGTAATTTCATCTGGTTTAGCTGATCTTTCATATACTATGGGTAAAGTAGTTGTATGTCAGTTACAGGCTTTACTTGTGGCGTATAAAGAAAGAATAGACAGAAATAATTTCTTCCAGAATCTTATTCTTGATAATCTTTTACTGGTTGATATTCATAACCGTGCCCAAAAACTTCATATAGAGAATGAGAAGAAGAGAATGGTTTATCTCGTAGAAGTACAGAATGACAGAGATAATGTTGCTCCTCAACTTATGAAGAGTCTGTTTGTAGAGCAGGGTGGTAATTATATTACTTCAGTAGACGAGAAGACTATAATCCTTGTTAAAGATATGGAGGATAACACTTCTAAGGAAGATTATGATGAGGTTGCCAATACCATTGTAGATATGATGGAGGCAGAGGCAATGCTCAGAGTAAGAGTCGCCTATGGTCTGCCTGTTAAAGAGTTAAAGAGCATATCTAAGTGCTATAAGGAAGCAAAGATGTCTTTGGAAGTAGGAAGTATTTTCCACTCAGAGATGAATGTTTTATCATATGAGACTCTTGGTATAGGAAGACTTATATATCAGTTGCCAGTAAATCTTTGTAAAATCTTTGTCAAAGAAGTTTTTGGTGATACTGTACCAGAAGATATTGATGAGGAAACAATTACTACAATTAATAAGTTCTTTGAGAACAATCTTAATGTTTCAGAAACAGCCAGACAGCTTTATATTCATAGAAACACACTTGTGTATCGTATGGAGAAGCTTCAGAAGGCAATTGGGTTAGACATGAGAAATTTTGATGATGCCGTTACTTTTAAGATTGCAATGATGGTAGTGGATTACGTCAATTATTTGGAAAAAACCGATAAAATATAAATGAATTTGGGTAATTTCATAGGTGGAGGATTATGAGATGAGTTTAAACAGGGTTACAATTACACCAGCGCAGTGTGCGGTTGATCTCGGAGACGGAAGTGAACGTGGTTTATATGTGGACCAGGATTATATTTTAAATAAGCTGGGCCGTCCACATAGAGCAATTAATCTTATGTATTGCTATTATCCACTTGATGAGACATTTCCACAAAGAGCATCGGATTGTTATACAGGAAGTGAAGTAAGCTTTGCCTGGGATTATGCATATGATGATTATTTTACATACAAGGGTGGTTTAGAAGGTAATACTGAGGGTGAACCATTTACCTTTATGCGTGATGTAAGAAGACATGGACAGGACGTAATCTTGACACTTACATGCGATCCACATGTATCTGATGATCAGATTCGTGCTATTGCTAAGGACTTAAGCACTTTTGGACGTATATTCTTAAGATTGAATCATGAGGCAGATGGAAACTGGTTTAGTTTCAATAAAAGAGCATCGTATGAAGAAGTAGGCGCATTTTTTGCTCATTTTGCAGATATTATTCACGAAGAAGCACCTAATGTACTGATGATTATTTGTATTGATGGTGTGGAAAATGTGGATGATGAGAAAATTAAAAAGGAAGAAGCATTTGCTGAAGCAGTAAGAAAAGCAGATATCTGGTCAGTTGACAAATATATCGCTTTAAACTGGGGATGGCCTTTTGAGGTTGCAGAAAAGGACAATAATCAGCATAAGCTTGAGCCAAATGAGTCTGTATATGGTAAAACAAAGAGAACTTTTGAAAGATTTTCTGAAATTTGTGGTGGTGTAAGAAAGCCAATGCTTATTTCTGAATTTAATGCAGATGGCGATGTAACAGGACCATATAAGCAGTCAGCACTTGTTAAGGACTTTACGGACAAGATAAAAGATGATCCAGAGAAATGGTTCTCAGGCTTCACATTCTACCAGTTTAGAGATGATGGACGTCTTGGACTTGAGTTTACCGACCCTAATAATAGTGCCAATGGTATTGAATGGCCTCTTATGAATACATATAGAGAGATTATTCATGATGATTATTACAAGCCAGGATTAAATATAGGTGAAGAGGTAGCTTTACCAGCAACTTTGCGTTGGGGTAATTCTGAGGATTCAGATGGTATCAGCATGGAACTTTGTATTGAGTCAAATCCAGTATTTGCTGAAGCAAACTTTAATGGAACTCTTAAAGATATGAATCTTGTTATGGAATTGAATGGACGTTGGTTCTATAAGGCACCAGGCGTGACCTATGTAGATTTCATGCCAGCATTTTATGGTAAGGAAGTAGCTGCAAATACAATTATGAAGCTTAATATTTTTGCACCTCCTGCTTCTGGTGAAAATGAGAATACAGGTGCTGCAGATTGGCAGACTAATGTATATACTGAAATTAGTGAATTACCTGAAATTAGATTAAGATACGAGAGTGTAATGTAAAAGAAAAGGACCTGTGAAAGCAGGTCCTTTATTTAATCTATTCCACGTAATGAAGAATTAGGAATTTGTTCTTTTACAATATTTAGAAAACTATTTAGCTCAAAGGTATCGAAACAATCACATTGGTTGATACCAATACCTTTAGTTTCTTTATAACTCTGAATAAAATAATTACAGTTTTCTGGTAGCCAATTGGCGATATCTTCAAAGTCTGCAATTGTGTGGATATTTCTAACAACAGTTGTTCTAAATTCGTAGTCGATATTTGAGTTAGCAAGGATTTCCACAGACTTTTTTATGTTAGAGATATCAATATTATCAATACCTGTTGCTATAGCATAGTTGTCTCGTCCAGCTTTAATATCCATTGCAACATAGTCGAGTAAATTGTTGTCTAACAATTCTTTAAGCACATCTGGTTTGAATCCGTTTGTATCTAATTTGACTCTATAGCCTATTTCTTTGATTTGTCCAATATAATCTTTCAAATCAGAATTAAGCGTTGGTTCTCCTCCAGAAATACATACTCCTTTTAAAATACCAAAACGTTTATTTAAAAACTGCAATATATCATCAGGGTCTTCCTTTGGAAATATATCAGGGTTTAAAACTAAATCATAATTATGACAAAATGGACATCTGAAATTGCAGCCACCTGTAAAAATAGTGGCTGCAACAAAGCCAGGATAATCAAGTAATGTAGTTTTTGTAAAACCATGAATATTCATTAAAACTCCAATATTATTATGCTTTGTTTTTAAACTAAAATAAGGTATTATCTAGATAATATGTTACTCATTTTCTAGCAAAATTATAGCACAGGACAGGATAAAGAGTGAAAGAAAATCATATCAGGGCTACAGTATTTAACCCAGAAGAACCACAAATTAAATATATGAAAGAAGCCCTAAAACTGGCAAAAAAAGCTGCAGATTTGGAAGAGATACCTATTGGTTGTGTCATCGAATATAAGGGTAAGATTATTGCGAGAGGATATAATCGACGAAATACAGATGGGTGTACATTGGGTCATGCAGAGATTACTGCTATAAAGAAGGCAAGTAAGGTACTTGGTGATTGGAGACTTGAGGGTTGTACTATGTATGTTACATTGGAGCCTTGTCAGATGTGTGCAGGAGCTATAGTTCAGGCCCGAATTCCTAGAGTCATAATAGGATGTATGAATCCTAAAGCGGGTTGTGCAGGTTCAATTATGAATATATTGAATGAGCCAAGATTTAACCATCAGGTTATTACGGAAAATGGAATGTTGGAAGATGAATGTTCCGAGCTTTTGAGCTCATTTTTTAAAAAGATGAGAGCAAAGAGTAAAGTTAAAGTTGAATAAGAACTATGTGAATAGCAACAGAATTTGGAAAAATATAATATAAAGTAAAAATCCGTTTTAAGGGGTTTGACAGTTAAGATTGATATAGATTATACTATTTGAGCAGTCCTGTATAAAGGGAGCTTGCATAGCTGCCCTTCTTCGACGGTGTTGAAGTTTGGGTCTTGCGCAATAGACGTCTACGAATCTGGTCAGGGTAGGAATACAGCAGCCATAAGAAGAATTGTCTATGTGCCGCAAGGGTGCCTGGCGGAGCCGCCAGGAAGGTAACGTGTGCAAGTTCCCTATGTACAGGATTTTTGTTTAGACTTTATAAAATTATTGGAGGTTACAACATGAAATTTACATTAGACTGGAAAGAATATGCTTCTATAGCAAGAAATGCTGTAGCAGAAGGTTGCGTATTACTTAAAAATGATGATGCCCTTCCAATTAAGAAAGGTTCAAAAATCTCTTTATTTGGTCGTATACAATTTGATTATTACAAGAGTGGAACAGGGTCAGGTGGTATGGTAAATGCACCATACATAGTGTCTATATTAGATGCTCTTAAAGAGGAAGAGGATATTTCGCTCAATGAAGAGTTATTGGTTCAATATACAAAATGGGTAGAGGCAAATCCATTTAGCAAAGGTGCAGGCTGGGCAAATGAGCCATGGTGTCAGGAGGAAATGGAGCTTTCTGATGAAATGGTTGAAACTGCTGCAAAAAATAGTGATGAAGCAGTAATTATAATCGGAAGAACAGCAGGAGAAGATAAAGATAATTCAGCCAAAGAAGGAAGTTATTTGCTTACAGCCAAAGAAGAGGCAATGATTGAGAAAGTATGTAAATACTTTGAAAAGACAGTTGTTGTGCTTAATGTAGGTAATATTTTAGATATGAAGTGGGTTGATAAGCTCAATCCATCAGCTGTTTTATATGCATGGCAGGGTGGTATAGAAGGTGGCCATGGTGTTGCAGATATTTTGCTTGGAAGAGTAAATCCATGTGGAAAGCTTGCAGATACTATTGCTTACAATTATACAGATTATCCTTCTACAGCTAATTTTAATAAGGATGCTGCAGGTATGGATCCAGCGGAATATATGGAATTAAAGCATAGTGGCAAGGTTTCGACTGATGATAGAGATGTTTACGAAGAAGATATCTATGTCGGTTACAGATACTTTGAGACAGCAGCAAAGGATAAGGTTAAATATCCATTTGGATATGGTATGTCATATACAACTTTCGATATTGAGTCTACATGCTCATACGAAGCAGATGACACTATTAATGTTATCTCAAAGATTACAAACACAGGAAATTATCCTGGAAAAGAAGTAGTGCAGGTATACTATAACCCTGCTCAGGGAGCACTTAGCAAGCCAGTCAGAAACTTAATTGAATTTGGAAAAACTAAGGTTTTGGCTCCAGGAGAAAGCCAGCAGTTAGATTTTATAGTCGATGTTGCCAAAATGGCATCATTTGATGATGGTGGGTATACAGGCCATAAGAACTGCTATGTACTTGAAGCTGGTGAATACGAGATTTATGTAGGAAACAGCGTAAGGGCAGCAAAAAAAGCTGGTGGATTCATTTTGGCAGATACTGTTGTGGTTGAAGAACTTAAAGAAGCCTTGGCACCAAACTATAATTTCGAAAGAATGGTTCTTAAGGTAGATGGTGATAAAGTTACAGAGGAAAGACAGGCTGTACCACAAAGAACAGTTGATATTGCAAAGAGAATAGCAGATAACAGACCAGAAGATAAACCTTGTACAGGGGATAAAGGTTACAAGTTTATTGATGTTGCAACTAATAAAGTATCTATAGATGATTATATTGCTCAGTTCACAGACCTTGATTTGATACATATGTCTCGTGGGGAAGGTATGTGTTCTAACAAGGTTACACCAGGTATTGCGGGAAGTTATGGTGGAGTAACTAAAAGACTTCATGATGAATTTGGTATGCCGATTGCAGGACTTTCAGATGGACCAAGTGGATTGCGTATGGACTGTGGTGCAGAAGCCTTTGCTATGCCAAATGGAACAGCTTTAGCTTGTTCATTTAATAAAGAATTGGTCAATGAGTTATACAAATATGCTGCAAAGGAGATCAGATATAACAAAGTTGATTCCCTTTTAGGACCAGGTATGAATATTCATAGAAATCCATTAAATGGACGAAACTTTGAATATTTTTCAGAAGATCCATACTTAACAGGAGCCATGGCTGTAGCACAGCTTAAGGGCTTGCATACAACCAAAGTTACAGGAACAGTTAAACATTTTGCAGGAAATAATAGAGAGTTTAACAGACACTTTGTTAATTCAACTGTATCTCAGAGAGCTTTAAGAGAGATATACCTTAAGGCATTTGAAATGGCTGTTAAAGAAGCTGGTGCATATAATATCATGACAACCTATGGTCTGTTAAATGAACTTTATACAGCTGGTAGCTATGATTTGAATACAACCATTTTACGTGGAGAATGGGGATTTGAAGGAATAGTAATGACTGACTGGTGGGCAAAGATTAACGAGGAAGGCCAGCCTGGAACCATTCAGAACACGGGATTTATGATAAGAGCCCAGAATGATGTGTATGAAGTTACAGGGGATTCTGAAAAAAATGGTAACGGTGATGATGCGGAAGAGAAATTGGCAGCAGGAGTTATTACCAGAGGCGAGTTGTTAAGAAATGCCAAGAATATAGTTACCAGTCTTTTAAAAGCGCCTGTAACAGACAGACTTCTTAATGGAGAAGATGAGATCGAAGAGATTAACAGACCTGCTTCTGCAAAACGTAAGGCAAATGTTATGGCTGCAAAGACATTTGTAGATGGAGAGTTAGTGCTTGATCTTGCTGGTTTTGACACCAGTGCTGGAAGTGTAAATCAGTTCCCACTTAAGATAGAAGGCAAAGGACGATATGCTCTCAATGTTAAGATGAAATCTGATTTAGGAGAATTATCTCAGACATCCATGAGTATTAGTATTAATAACATGCTTCTTAATACAGTGACTATTCATGGAACAAATGGAGAATGGATTACCAAAGAGTTAGAATTTGAGGTGTTCCTATCTGTTGAAAACTACTTGGATCTTGCATTTGCTCAGACAGGTATTGATGTGGAGAGTATAACTGTAACAAAGAAGTACTCCATTACAGAAAGTGAAGTAGTATAAAAGTATTGTTGGAGGAGTAAATAAATTGTCGGAGAAGAACCCAAAGTATATTTGCAAAAAAATAAATGTTTTTCTAGAAGAAAAATCCTTCTTTTCAATAGTGGCTTCATTGATTTTAGTTTATTTATTGTTTCTTTTAGTAGTTAGAACAGGAAATGGGGGATTTACGATGTATCGCTCCTTTATTATTCCTAATTGTGTTCTTTTGATATTTTTTGGCATTTTTTATTTATTATTGTGGAAGTTTTCTTTTGTTCTTCAAAAAAAGACATTAATTGTAAAAATAGCGTACAGCAAATGTTTTTTTGCAATTGTTATAGCATTAATATTTGTGTTTCAATTGGTTATAGCTTATACATGTTACTTTCAAACTGCATGGGATGTCAAATTAGTATTGGATAATGCGCAGATCTATGTGGCTACGGGACAGCTTGCCAGTATTGATTATTTTTCGCAAAATACAAATAATCTTTTGCTTTTAAGAATATATATATTGATATATAAGTATATAAGTGCAGAGCATGGGCTATATGTCATTTTGACTATCATTGCCTTGTTGAACAGCATTAGTGGTGTGATGGTTTTCGATATTATTAAGAAATTGTCGGGAATAAGAAATGCATGGTTGGGATTTTTTAGCTGGTTTGTATTGATAGGAACATCGCCATGGTTGTTGGTGCCGTATTCAGATTCATTGACTTTACATTTTCCAATCTTTTATCTATGGATATGGCTTAAGGCAAGTGAAGTATCAAAAAAGAAAAAAATAGTGTT
>JAZQOC010000070.1:0-14133 GCA_045627645.1 Lachnospiraceae bacterium | reverse complement strand
AGCATCTGACTGAAGTTCACCATCAAGACAAAGATGTGGGTATTTTTCCGTGGCAATCTTAGTTGCCTCAACCATCTTATCTACAAGTGGATGATGAGCTGATCCCTTTGTTGAATGTGAAAGCATCGCAACTCTTGGCTTAGCTCCTACAAGGTTAGTGAAGCTTCTAGCTGATGAATTTGCGATACATGCAAGTTCATTTGCTGTTGGATCCTGATTAAGTCCACAGTCAGCCATAAGGAATGTACCATGCTCACCATATTCGCAATTTGGAACATCGAGTACAAAGAAACCAGATACAAGCTCAACACCAGGTGCTGTCTTTAATATCTGAAGAGAAGGTCTTAACACATCTGCCGTTGCATGACATGCACCAGCCACCATACCATCTGCATCATTGGCCTTAACCATCATAACAGCAAACACAAGAGGATCTGTGAGCAACAACTCTCTTGCTGCATCTCTTGTCATACCTTTACTCTTACGTGTTTCATAAAGGAGTTCAACATATTCATCCATCTTGTCAAACTCAGTTGGTTCAACAATAGTAACCTTATTAAGATCAACCTCAAGCCAGCCTGCACCTTCTTCAATCTTTTCTCTGTTACCAACAAGGATAATATTTGCAATTCCTTCTTCTATAATATGTGCAGCAGCAATAAGTGTTCTCTTATCTTTTGTTTCAGGCATAACAATTGTCTTTACATCAGCTCTTGCACGTTCTTTAATCTTTTCAATATAACCCGCCATAGTATACCTCCAAACGAACAACTATACATCAATTATAACTATCCCTTATCTTGTATACAACCGAAAATCTTCGAAAAATTGTACCAAATCAAAGACAATTTGTGTTAGTCTGTAATTAATATATTATTTTTCGTAAAAAGGGGAAATGTTATGAAAATAACTGGTATCATATGTGAATATAATCCATTCCACAATGGTCACAAATATCAGATTGATACTATAAGAAAAAATGGCTCTGATTATATAATTGCAGCCATGAGTGGTGATTTTGTACAACGTGGTGGTCCTGCAATAATTGATAAAAGAGACCGTACATTAATGGCCCTAAAAAATGGTGTCGATCTGGTGCTTGAAATACCTACAGTTTATTCAACTGGAGCTGCCAGTGATTATGCCATGGGCGGTGTCTCTTTGCTTGACTCACTGGGCTGTGTTGATGATTTATGCTTTGGTTGTGAAGCACCTGAAGAAAAAGCCTTTGACTCAGTTGTAGACTATATGCTTAATAACAGCGAAGGTCTGGCTAAAGAAATTACAGCTTATATGAAGCAGGGAAACACTTACCCTAAGGCTCGCGCATTAGCGCTCTCTCAACATTTCAATGAACACATTGTGGAAGGACTTAATAAACCCAACAACATCCTTGCTATCGAATATAAGATTGCATTGCATAAGCTGGGTAGTAAAATACAAGCCTCCCCAATTTTAAGACAGGGCAGCCAGTACGCAGATACAAATTTAAGCCTCAATTCCTACAGTTCTGCTACTGCCATAAGAGAGTCAATTTTATCGAGCTATGATTTTTCTGAAAATGACGATTCATACCTTCATAATGACGTGCCAACTGTCAGCAGTTATATGTCGTTGCGGGGAGCAAAAATCAGACAGGCAATGAGTGAGCCACTCTCGCCTATAATCAACCATGTACCTTCCAATACATACGAAATACTATTAGAAAACTTAGGAAAAACTTATCCTGTTATCACACAGAATTTTTCAAGAGAGCTTGCCTATAAATTAATACAGGATAGAGCTATAGGATATGAACAGTATTACGACGTATCAAAAGATATTTCAGATAAAATCTGTAAAAACCTCTTCTACTTCGAATCTTTTGATCAGTTTTGTAATTTATTAAAATCAAAAGAACTAACTTACTCACGTATAAGCAGATGTTTAACTCATATTCTTCTTGATATAAAAAAGGATTTTGTACCTGATGATAAGAAGACTCCATATGCCAGAGTTTTAGGTTTCAGAAAAGACAGTGATAAAATATTTTCTATCCTCAAAGAAACTTCTAACATTCCTCTTATCACAAAACTCGCCGATGCTGATAAACAGTTGGATGATATATCATTGTCATTGTTGGGAAAGGACATCCAGGCCACCCACATGTATAATCTGGTCTCTTCCTGCAAATATCAGAACAGACACAACGTTAATGAATTTACCAATCAGATTATTATCGTATAAAAAAGAAGCAGATTCATAAGAATCTGCTTCATCTTTATATTAATCCAATTAATTCTTAAAACTATGAATAGGTGCAGGGATTCGTCCACCTCTGTTAACAAACGCCTCACAACTAAACTTATTAACTGGCATAATAGGTGCGTGACCAAGGAGTCCGCCGAATTCAACATGCTCACCTACGCCCTTTCCAATAACTGGAATAACTCTGACCGCTGTTGTCTTCTGGTTAATCATACCAATAGCAAGTTCATCAGCAATAATACCCGAAATAGTACTATTTGGTGTATCACCAGGAATTGCAATCATATCAAGACCAACTGAACATACACATGTCATTGCTTCAAGCTTTTCAATAGTAAGTGCTCCCGCTTCAACTGCATCAATCATACCCTGATCTTCTGAAACCGGAATAAATGCACCACTTAATCCACCTACATCACTTTCTGTCATTCCACCACCCTTCTTAACCTGATCATTAAGAAGTGCCAATGCTGCTGTTGTTCCTGGAGCACCTGCATGCTCGAGACCAATTTCACAAAGAATATCAGCAACACTATCGCCAATAGCAGGTGTAGGTGCAAGGGACAAATCTACAATACCAAATGGAATTCCAAGTCTCTTGGAAGCCTCTTTAGCAACAATCTGGCCAACTCTTGTAACCTTAAATGCTGTCTTTTTGATTGTTTCACAAAGAACTTCGAAGTTCTCTCCACGAACCTTCTGAAGTGCATATTTTACAACACCAGGGCCTGAAACACCGACGTTAATAATATTATCAGCTTCTGTAACGCCATGAAAAGCTCCTGCCATAAATGGATTATCATCTGGGGCATTACAAAGAACAACCAACTTAGTACATCCAAGTGAATCAGCATCTTTAGTCTTTTCAGCTGTCTGCTTGATTACCTCACCCATAAGCTTAACACCATCCATGTTAAGTCCTGTTCTTGTAGAACCCAAAACAACAGAGCTCATGATTCTTTCTGTTGAAGCTAAAGCATCAGGAATAGATCTGATGAGAAGTTCCTCTCCCGGAGTCATTCCCTTTGCAACAAGTGCTGAATATCCACCAATAAAGTTAACTCCAACAGTCTTTGCCGCCTTATCAAGAGTCTTTGCAATGCTTACAAAATCATCTGTTGTCTTACATGCACTTGAACCAATAAGTCCAATAGGCGTTACACTAATTCTTTTGTTAACAATCGGAATACCAAATTCCTTTGATATATCCTCACCTGTCTTAACAAGATCTTTTGCAACAGTACATATCTTGTTGTAAATGTTCTCATTTAACTTATTTATATCTTCATCAATACAATCAAGAAGACTGATACCAAGAGTAATTGTTCTTACATCAAGGTTATCCTTCTCAATCATATTATTAGTCTCTGCGACTTCGAATATATTAATCATCTTAATAAATTCCTTCCTGAATTAGATTCTGTGCATGCTGTTGAAGATTTCTTCACGCTGACACTTGATAATTACTCCAATTTCTTCACCCATAGCTGAAAGGTCATCACTAATCTCTCCAAAAGGCTTCTTTGTAGCTGTCATATCTGTAATCATCATCATATTAAAGTAACCAGAAATGATAGTCTGTGAAATATCAAGGATATTGATATTATTATCTGCAAGGTATGTACATACTTTTGCAATAATACCAACCGTGTCATGTCCTACAACTGTAATAATAGTCTTATTCATATATTTATCCTCTCTTTAAACCTTAAAAGGTATATTTCAAATCCTGTAGTATTATACATTTATAATCGAAGTTAGACAATCACGTTTTGCCACGCTTATATCAAAATCCTTCGCTTTGTACTCATTTTCAGCCATATCCAGTTCAAGTCTAACCGTCTCAAAAGCAAGCTCTGGCATATTATTTTCCTTACTGAGATGTCCCAAATAAACCTTTGTAACATTATCATGGACTATCTTTGCCAACAGTCTTCCTGCCAATTCATTGGATAAATGACCAAAATCAGACAATATACGTCGCTTAAGCTGATACGGATACGGTCCAACCTGCAGCATTCTCACATCATGGTTTGCTTCCAGCACAAGACTGTTCACGCCTTTTAGACTCTCAACTATATAATCCGAGTACGTACCCATATCTGTCGCTACCGCACACTTTTTATTGCCATCACTAACTGTATAGGCAACTGGATTGGCGGCATCATGACTTATCCTAAAAGCATTGATATTAAGGTCTTTTAGTTTCCACTCCACATCCGCAGCTATAGGATGAAATATATCATATTCAACCTTACCAAGCTTATTATATTCCTTTATTGCTTCAATGGTTTCCCTTGTAGCATAAACTGGAATATTATATTTTCTAGACATTACTCCCAGCCCTGCAATGTGATCTATATGCTCATGAGTTATGAAGATACCATCCAGGTCCTCGCCTTTAATGTCAAGTTCTCTCAGTCCATCTTCAATCCTTTTTGCGCTAATACCCACATCTATTAAAACGTGCGTATTATCACTTCCAATGTAAATACAATTGCCACTACTTCCACTTGCTATCGGTGCCAAACGCATCAGTTATTCTCCCAAAATACTTCAATGATATCCCCATCGTGTATTTCTTCCATATATTCTGCGGCTTCACCATTCTTTCTGGTGACAATATTTTTTCCCTGTGGTTTAGTTAAGTCAAATGCAATTCTGTCAAATATATCGACAAACACATATGACATTTTACCTTCCATAACTACAGGACTGTTGTTAACAACAACTACTATCTTCTTTCCACTCGTCTCTGCATCTGCTAAATCTTCAGGTTCTGCTTCAGGCAGGCTTGCAAAATCAAGAGCTATTTTGTCTTTCCACATAACAGAGAAGTTCTCATACACCTTTGTATCCCGTGTTGCAGGCGCATTGTTAACAATACATTCCTTATCTTCACTGTCTTCTATATCCATAAACTGCATAATCTGCTCAACAGTATAATAATCAAGAATCTCAATATTATCGTTCTGTTTAATCTCATAGTACTCAGACTGAAGCTCATTGTTAACAGATACAAATTTAGGCAAAGAGACTTCATTGTTATTTACTACAAATTTAACAGTTCCCTTAAATCCAGGAAGGTCACCTACTCTTAAAGAAGCTGCTTCACCTGCTGTCGACTCCACTACCTCAATAATATCATGCTCTTTAATCTGAGTATGCAGATTTGCAGGCTCACTATTAACCTTAATAAGTGCAGGTTCTCCCAGATTTCCTCTAACCATCTTCTCTACACCATCTAGTGTATATGTAAGTGCAGGTCCTGATTTAGGGAAGAATCCGTTAGAAGGGAATTCTGTCTGCATGGCAACATCCATAACAGTAAGACTATTGTTATTATATATTTTTACCTTCTCTCCGTTGAAATCAACGTATATGAAGTTATTCGTTTCTTCGTAAAAGCTTAATGCTATTCCAATAGGTGTAACCAGCAATGAGTCTGCCTTAAGACTTGTATCCTCAAATACAATATCATCCATAACCTCCTTGCCTCTAAGAGCAACTCTGCTCTTTGTTACATCAAGTTTTCTTGCAAGGCACTCGGTATATCCCGGAAATACTCCGCCACCGCCTACTACAAAGACAGCCCCTACAGATTTCCCGCCATTCAATTCAATTATCTTATCAGCTACAAGTCCAGCCATATGCTCTACATCATCAGCTATTACTTCGGCTAACTCCTCCTTAGTAATAGACATCTTTGTACCCATAATATCCTTGTAGTTAATTTTCGCCTTTGTAAGTCCCTGCTTTTTAATCTTTTCAGCAGTATTAAAATCCACCATACAATGATTAGCAATGGTTTCCGTAAGACTATCTCCTGCTGTTGGAAGCATACCAAAAGCAACTATACTTCCATCTTTGGTAATTGAAATATCCGATGTACCGGCTCCAACATCCACGAGCGCAATATTAAGCAGTCTGAAGCGTTCTGGAATAGCCAGACCAATCGCTGCTATAGGCTCCAATGTAAGCGAAGCCACTTCAAGCCCTGCCATATCAATTGCCCTGTATAATCCGTCAACAACTTCATCTGGAAGGAATGTAGCAATAATATCAACACCAATGCTTTTCGCTTTATGATTCTCCAGATTATTCATAACAGAATCATTAAGGTAATACTTTACAATGCTGCTACCCACACAGTAGAATCTCATATCCCCCTGATTATCATTCAAAAACTTCTTATAAGCATCTTCGATAGCAGCAGAATTAAGGTTATAGATATCCTCCTCGTTAACAACCTTTTCGCTGTCAAACTCTACAACAGAATGACTTTGCGCAGTTTTAAGCACACGTCCAGCCGCCGCAATACATACTCTCTTTAACGAAGTGTCAAGCTTTGTCTCGAGTTCCTCTGTAACTTCACGTATCGTCTCAGCCACTTTTGATATATCATGAATCTGTCCGTCAAGCATGGCTCTAGTCTCATGTTCTCTCCTGACCATTCCTGTTACTATGAACTTCTTTCCCTTGCGATACCCTACCGTACCAACTACACTTCTTGTTCCAATATCAAGACCATATACTAATTGAATTGGTTGTTTGTTATCTGCCATTCTAATAACCCTTTAGTTTATTTGCTATCTGCTCAAACGTGTATTCCAACGAGCTTCCATTATCTATTACAAAATCGCTCCCAGCCCTAAACTGTTCTTCCGTCAACTGTGCGTCCATAATTGACCTGATTTTCTCTTCACTGTATCCTCTTGAAGCAATCAGCCTCTCTTTTCTTACGGATTCGGGAGCATATATATACCACATCTCATCCACATACTGACTGTAACCACACTCGATAAGTAATGCTGCTTCAATAAAGAGGTAATCAATTTCACCTTTTCCTTCTTCAGATGCCTTCTCACTTAAAATATAATCTTTTACAGCAGGATGAATAATGTCATTAACTGCTCCAAGTAAAGAATTATCCGCAAATATCTTTGCAGCCATTATCTTCTTATCGATAAAGCCATCTTCTCCAACAATATCGTCACCCAACAATTCTACCAGTGGTATAAAACATGCTTCCCCCGGTTCTTTAACTTTATTTCCCACATCATCGGCAAGAATAATTCTACAATTATAGTTTTCTTTTATATAATCAAGGACTCTGGACTTCCCACATCCAACACCACCTGTAATGCCTATGGTAATCATATCTATCTCCTGAACCTTACTTAGCCTCATACCAGTCCAAACCGCTGTGAATATCAACCTCAAGTTCTACAGAAAGTTTTGCGGCGTGCTTCATCTCTTCATACAGGGCAAGCCTTGCTGCTTCAAGATCCGACTCCTTAACTTCAAGTAGTAATTCATCATGAACCTGAATTAAAATTTTCGCATCCAAGTTCTCATTAATAAGTCTGTTATAAACGTTGATCATGGCAATCTTCATAACATCTGCCGCTGTACCCTGAATTGGTGTATTCATGGCAACACGCTCACCAAATGATCTGGTCATAAAGTTTGAACTTGAAAGCTCAGGAATTGGTCTTCTTCTGCAATACATAGTATCGACAAAACCGTCTTCCTTTGCTTTTTCAACTGTATTATCAAGGTATGTCTTTATACCCTTATAAGTTTCAAAATAATCTTCAATATACTGCTTGGCTTCTTTTCTTGAAATACTAAGGTCCTGGCTTAAGCCAAAAGAACTAATTCCATAAACAATACCAAAATTAACAGCTTTGGCATTTCTTCTTTGAAGGTCTGTAACCTCCTCAAATGGAACATGAAATACCTTCGAGGCTGTAATTCTATGAATATCTGCAGCAGATTTATATGCCTCTATTAATTCCTTGTCATCAGCAAGGTGAGCCAATAGTCTAAGTTCAATCTGCGAATAATCTGCATCCAAAAATACATATCCTGGTCTTGGAATAAAACATTTTCTAATCTTTCTTCCAAGTTCCATCCTCATAGGTATGTTCTGAAGATTTGGCTCGGTTGAACTAATTCTTCCAGTAGCAGTAATTGTCTGGTTAAAAGTTGTATGAATCTTTCCATCATCCCTGATACAAACTGCTAAACCATCTGCATATGTACTTTTTAATTTTGCTAGTCCTCTATATTCAAGAATATCCTTGACTATAGGATACTCTTCAGCAAGTTTCTCCAAAACATCCGCCGCAGTACTATAGCCAGATTTTGTCTTTTTACCGCCTGGAAGACTCATTTTCTCGAATAAAATCTCCCCTAACTGTTTTGGCGAGTTAATATTAAACTCCTCACCAGCCTGAGAATATATAGACTGCTCAAGTTCTTCGATTCTGCCAACAAGCGAGTCACCGTATTTCTTAAGTTCATCTTTATCAACAGTAATACCTTCCTGTTCCATTGCATAAAGAACCTTGGTAAGTGGATATTCTATATTTTGATATAAGCCCGTCATATTCTTCTCGCGAAGCTTTTCAAATACTTTTTCATATGTTTTTGCAAGAACATATGCCTTATATCCTGCGTATTTCTTATACACTTCAACATCCATAAATGCCGATTCAGAAAGTGTTCTCTTTCCAAAGGCTTCCTTGGCATCCATGATATGTATCTCAAGATATTCCTCTGCTATATCTCCTACCGTATAATCGCTCTTAAGTGGATTAACAAGATACGCGGCAAGAAGCATATCCTTCATATCTTTAATTTCAGTACCAATATATCTATATACACTCTTGGCATCGAAACAGATCAGTTCTTTTGTACTTGCAAGATTTTTCAATTTGTCACACAAATATCCTTCAGTCACAAATCCTGCAACAGGTATTACCGTTGTTTTATCTACTGTAGATAACGCAACACTTATGAGCTCCCCAGTTTCTTCTTCGAAAGAAAATGCGATTGCTTCATCATTTATATTGCTAAAAAATGTGTCGCATTCTGAAAAATCATCAATCCAATCAATATTTATATCTTCAGCTACCGCTGTAAATGACTTCGTGTCAAATTTATCAAGAAACTTCTTAAAACTGTTTACCACAAATAGTTCATAAGCCTCTTTATTGAACATATCGCCAATGACACAATCCTCATATTTAACTGGCAAATCTGCATCTGTCTTAATAGTTGCAAGTGTTTTACTAAAATCTGCCAGGTGTCTGTTTTCTACTAATGAATCATGAATAGATTTCTTTGCAATCTCGTCTATATGTTCATAAACACCATCTAAACTGCCATAATCAACCAAAAGCTGTGTTGCTGTCTTTTCGCCAATTTTAGGAACCCCGGGTATATTGTCTGCGGTATCTCCCATAAGCGCCTTCAAGTCAATAAATACAGTAGGATTTACCTGGTATTTTTCTAAAACATCTTTGGCATAATAATCCTCGACTTCAGTCTTATTGCCTTTTGTCTTTGGAATTCTAATTTTAATATTGTCAGTAGCAATCTGCAGTAAATCTCTATCACCAGAAATAAGACTTACTTTATCTCCGTGAGCCTCAGCTGTTTTTGCAAGAGTACCCAATATATCATCAGCTTCAAGTCCTGGCTTTTCACAGATAGTAATCTGCATAGCCTTCAAAACCTCTTTCATTACAGGAACCTGTTCATGAAGTTCTTCTGGCATAGGCTTTCTGGTACCTTTATAGTCAGCATATATCTCGTGTCTGAATGTTGGCTCTTTTCTGTCAAAAGCAACGCACAAGTAATCAGGCTTTTCTTCATCAAGTATTTTAAACATGATATTCAAAAAGCCATAAATTGCATTGATATGCATCCCCTTAGGATTTGTCAGCAATGGGACTCCATAAAATGCTCTATTCAGTATACTGTGACCATCAATAAGTACTAATTTGCTCATAGATTTACCTTTTTAAGAAAACTAAGATCAATATAAACGCAACCGCTAACATAGCAATTGCTTCTAAAATATAAATAATTGTATTGGCTATCTTCCTGCTCTTTAAGATTCGCTTTGTTTTCTCCAGTTTAATGTCCAGTTCCTTATTAAGATCAAAACTGTCACCTTCTTCAAGTCTTAATGTTCCTTCTGCAATAAGATACTGTATCCTCAATTCTTCTTTACAATTTTCACAGGAATCCATATGTGCAAAGAACTCTTTAGCCTGTCTGTTATTAAGTTTTTCGTCCAGAAAATCTGGAATCATATTCTCGAATTCTTTGCAATCCATAGTCATAACACGTACCACAAATATAAGTAATATTTCTATATTTTAATTCGACCGGGCAGATAAGCCCGGTCATAAATATAAGTTAATTCAATAATCATTTATCACAAACGATAAATTATTCTTCTGTAGGCACCTTGATATCAATGCAAAGTTCATCAAGCTGCTTTTGTGGAACAACATTTGGAGCCTGTGTCATAAGACAGCTTGCATCCTTAATTTTAGGGAATGCAATTACATCACGTAAGCTTTCTGCGTGTACAAGAAGCATTACGAATCTGTCAAGACCATAAGCCAGTCCAGCGTGAGGTGGAACACCATACTTAAATGCATCAAGAAGGAATCCAAATCTTTCCTGTGCTGTTTCTGGTGAAAGGCCAAGTACCTCAAACATCTTTGACTGAATATCTGCCTGGTGAATTCTTACAGAACCACCACCAAGCTCAACACCATTAAGGACGATATCGTAAGCTTTTGCTCTTACACGTCCTGGATCTGAATCAATATACTGCCAGTCTTCATCCATAGGCATTGTAAATGGATGATGCATAGCTACAAATCTTTCTTCCTCTTCTGAATACTCAAGAAGTGGGAACTCTGTTACCCAAAGGAAATTAAACTGATTTTCATCATATAAACCAAGCTGTTTTCCAAGTTCAAGTCTTAACTGACCAAGAACTGTCCAAACAATCTTATTCTTATCAGCTGCAAAGAGGAGTAAATCTCCTGGTTCACCCTTCATGGCTGCAACAAGTGCTGCAAGTTCTTCATCTGTCATGAACTTGGCAAATGATGACTTGTATGTACCATCTTCGTTGATGCAAAGGTAAGCAAGACCTTTAGCTCCGCTACCTTTAGCCATATCTACAAGAGCATCAATTTTCTTACGAGGCATAGCAGCCTGTCCCTTAACATTGATACCACGAACTGAACCCTTATTCTCAAGTGCACTTGTGAATACACTGAAACCACAGTCCTTAACTACTTCACTAACGTCAACAAGTTCAAGGCCAAAACGTGTATCTGGCTTATCTGAACCATATCTGTCCATAGCATCCTGCCATGTCATTCTTGGAAGTGGAAGTTCAACATCAAGACCGATAGTTTCCTTACATACATGCTTGATGAGTCTCTCATTGACATCAAGAACGTCCTCAACATCTACAAATGAAAGTTCCATATCTACCTGAGTGAACTCTGGCTGTCTGTCAGCACGTAAATCCTCATCTCTGAAACATCTTACAATCTGAATGTATCTGTCATATCCTGAGCACATAAGTAACTGCTTGAATAACTGTGGGCTCTGTGGAAGTGTATAGAATGTACCTGGATGAACACGTGAAGGAACTACATATTCTCTTGCTCCTTCTGGTGTAGACTTACCAAGCATCGGTGTCTCAATTTCGATAAATCCTTCACCTGCCATAAATGATCTGATTTCAGAACACATCTTACTTCTTAACATGATATTCTTCTGAAGATCTGGACGACGAAGGTCGAGATATCTGTACTTAAGTCTCAAATCTTCCTTAGTCTTAGAATTCTCTTCGATTGGGAATGGAAGTACATCTGACTGTGAAAGAACACGAATGCTCTTTGCTCTGATTTCAATCTTACCTGTTGCAATCTTCTCATTAACTGCACCAGATCTTGCCTCAACAATACCTTCAACAGCAATAACATCCTCGCTTCTAAGCTTTGCTGCTTTCTCAAAGCCTTCTTCTCCTACATCACTTGTTTCGAAGATAAGCTGTAAGATACCGCTTCTGTCTCTTAAATCGACGAATACAATACCGCCCTTGTTTCTCTGAGTTCCAACCCAGCCCATTACGGTTACTTTTTCGCCGATGTTACTCTCGTTTAATTCTGTACATCTATGGGATCTTTTAAGTCCCACCATTGATTCTGCCATTTTTTCATTCTCCTTTTATATAAGCCCCAGACAGGGCGTGCATTCATGATTCCAATATGTTTTGGCTCATATTCCCGGCATGTAGCCAGTTATTAGTTCTTAAGTGAATCAACATAGAAATCCTTGAATTCTGTGTAGCCCTGTGTTTCAAGCTGTTCCTTCTGGAACTTCTTATTCTTGTTCATACGTGATACAAGTACCTGATCACCCTTAGCGCGAAGGTCAGCTGCTTCCTTCATGATCTCGCACATTCTTTCAGATGGCATGTTCTTCTCAATTAAGAATGCAACCTTCTTTCCTTCATCAGGAATCTGGAAGTCATTTTCAAGAAGTAAAAGAACAATACGCTCAAATCCGATTGAGAATCCACATGCTGGTGTATCCTGACCTGTGAACTTGCCAACCATCTTGTCGTAACGTCCGCCACCGCCGCAGCTTCCACCAAACTCCGGAATAGCGATTTCGAAAATTGTACCTGTATAATAACTCATACCTCTTACAAGAGTTGGGTCAAATACTACTTCAAACTTAGCAGCCTTTGTTGCATTTACACTATCGATGATTTCATCCAGCCATACCTTAACATCATCCCCAAGGAAATCTCCAAGTTCTGATGCAATATATGCAAGACCATCTGCTGTGTGGTCATTTAATCCCTTGAATAATCCAAGGTACTTATCAACGCTTTCCTTAGCAAATCCGTGGTTAAGAAGATCCTCTTCTACACCCTCAAGACCGATCTTATCCATCTTATCAAGGATGATGAATACTTCGTCAAAGCTTTCCTCTGCAAAACCAGCATATGCTGCCATGGCCTTTAAGATTCTTCTTTCATTGATACGAATCTCAAAGTTCTCAAATCCAAGCTTGCCAAGACAAGTTGTAGTAGCTGTAATAAGCTCTATTTCAGCAAGGTTTGTTGGATCTCCAAGTATATCAATATCGCACTGATAGAACTGACGATATCTTCCTCTCTGTGGTCTGTCTGCTCTCCAAACAGGTCCAATCTGAAGTGACTTAAATGGACTTGCAAGGTTTGCGCTGTTATTTGAATAGAATCTTACAAGAGGAACTGTAAGATCGTAGCGCATACCAAGATCACTAAGATCAGCTTCTGTCTGAGCCTTGGCAAGGTCGAGTTTCTCACCTCTCTTTAATACCTTAAAGATAAGTTTCTCGTTCTCTCCGCCCTGCTTATTTGTAAGGTTCTCGATATTCTCCATACATGGAGTTTCAATACCGGTAAAACCAAACTTTCTATATGTATCCTTGATTACTCTGATTACGTAATCTCGTATTTCCATCTCGCGTGGAAGTATCTCTTTCATACCTGTAACAGGCTTCTTTGATAATGCCATAATTATTTCTCCTTATAGTTTCCCATAATCTATTGTATTTTACTATTTTTTCTCCTCATATTCAAGCCACAAGGCATCAAAGCAACTAATTATCCCATTTTCTATGTTTTTGTTGCTTTTTTCTTAAGTTACCTAGCTTAAAAGCAACTAAAAACCCCTTCACTCTCAAGTAAAGGGGTTTTTAACTTAATCAAGTTGATTATAAAATATCATTTATGCACCATCAACAACAGTTCAACACTTATTCACCAGCCTTAAAGCTGATAATCCATGGAGCTGGCTGCTGTTCGTATGTGTGACGACTTGTAACCTTAGATACTCCAATCTGGATAATCTCTGGGTCAGATACACAGTAGTTCTTACATCTCTCAAGCATAGAAGCCGCAAGTGCAAAATCAAGTGTATATATTACGAATTCCATTGATGGATTAAGTTTAATCAAGCAATCAATTTCCTGCTCCATTGAAGCTGATGCAACAAGCATTGT
>JAZQOC010000069.1:0-17571 GCA_045627645.1 Lachnospiraceae bacterium | reverse complement strand
TTTTATGTAATAGAGGCTTTTTAAGGGAGTAGGATTAATTGTTTTTATCATTCCATGGAGGGGAAACATGAGAAACAGAAACATGAAAAACGACAAAGTAGTACGCGCTATTGCTCTTGCATTATCAAGTGTTCTTGCATCTGGAGCAGTTATGCCAGCAATGACAGCTTACGCTGCAGAGGACGGAGTAGTAGTTGAGACAGTTGAAGAAACTGCAGTAGAACAGGAAACTAAGGTGAAAGCAGAGAACCTTGATGTTTCTCAGGCAAATGCAGCATTGAACAATGCAATTGTAAAAGAAGAAACAGCTAGAGCAACGGCAGCACTTACAATCGGCAGCGGAATTATCAACGATGAAACACAGGCTATTTTAAAAGAACAGGCTGCAAAGGATGATATAAATAAAGCAGCAGGATTTGTTGCAGCAGGAAATGATATTGTTGAGAAGAGAGTTGAAGATATTAAAAAGCAGGACGGTATCGCAGATGATGCTCTTGAGGCAGCTCAGACAGCAGCAGATAATGCTGAGGCAGCAGCTAACGAAGCTAGTGATCAGTTAGAAACAGCAAAGACAGAAGCAGGAAATGTTGAAGCAGCAGCTCAGTCAGCAGCAGACGCCGCAGTTGAAGCAGCTGGAAGTAATACAAGTGCTGGCGCAGCAGTAGCAGCAGGAAAAGCAGATGCAGCAGTAAAAGCAGCAGAAGCAGCCAAGGAAGCAGCAGATACAGCAGTAGAAGCAGCTAAGGAATCGGCAGAAGAAGCAGATGCTGAAGCTGCAAAGGCAGAATCACAGGCAGCAATTGCAAAGAAGGCTTATGAAACAGCATACGCTGATTATTTAGTTGCTGTAGCAGAAGCAAAAACAGCAGAAGCAATTGCCAATCAGTATTTAAAAGAAGGTGCCAAGGATGCAGAAAAGGCTACAAAAGAAGCAAAAGAAGCTTGGGATAAGGCACAGAAGCTTGAGAAGGCCGCTGAGGATGCTAAGAAAGTAGCTGATAACGCAGTAGATAAGGCGCAGTCGGAACTTGATGCTGCAAAGAAAGAACTTACTGACGCTACAAAAGCACTTGAGAAGGCAGTTAAAGATGAAGGTATAGCAGCTGGTGAAGTTTTATTTACAGGACTGTTATTAAATGATGCAAATAAGGCTGTTGAGGAAGCACAGGGCTGGGTTGACAAGGTTGATGGTCAGATTTCTGATGATAAGGCTAAGATTGGTGAACTTGAAGCAAGCATAGCTTCAATGAAGGCGGCAAAAGATAGATTAAAGGCAGAATTAGATGCTGAAAAGGCTGAAGTTGCAGAGTTAAAAAAGACAGCAGATGAAGATAGTGAAATTTTAAAAGCGAAGATTACTGCAGTTACAGGTGCAGAAAATGCACTTAAAGAAGTTGAGAAACAGTTAGAGGATGCGCTTTCTGTATTGAATGGTGCTATAGCTGCTGAAAGTGCTAAAAACGATGAAGTAATTGCTGAAGAGGGAACACTTAAAGATGAAGCTGGTAATGCTACATATAAGGGTCAGATTTATGCTATTGAAGAGCGTATAGCAGAGGTAAATAGCAATGATGAACTTAGTGATGAAGAGAAAGCAGCATTAATTGCAACATATGAAGATATGATGGTTAAAGTTGTCATCGGAAATTCATTTGGTGAGGCGACAGAGGTTACAGAGCTTGGCGGTGACAATAAAACAGTTACAATTTCTGATAAAATCCAGAACACAATCTTTGCAGTAGGTGAAGGCGATGAAAAGACTTACTACACATACGAAGTAGATGATGAAGGTGCAATCCAGGTATATGATCTTACCAGAACAGAGGAGACTAATACAAAGAAGGTTGTAGACACTGAAAATTCTCAGATTGGATTAACAGAAGATAAATTCAATGAAGCTGTAGCTGGCCTTGTAGAAGGTGTTGATTATGATGTAGTAAAAAATCCACATGATGCAGTTGAAGGCAGTGAAGCAGAATATACAGTAAGTTATACTGTTACTACAAAAGAAGAAAATCGTGACTTGGTTAAGCGTGATGATTTCGCGAATACATATAAAGATGCTAAAGACAAAGGCTACACAGTATTCATTAATGGAAAAGAAGCTTTGAGTGTTGGTCGTACAGAGAATTTTATTTTAGGTGAATTCGATTCAGCTGGAAAATACGGATATAACCATTCATATTATGTAACATCAGATGGTTCATGGTATTTCATTTATGATGATGATACTTTCGTTGCTGTAAAAGAGTCTACAGAGTCTAAAGAAAATGAGGTTGTTACAGAATCAGAACTTGCAAAGTTGAAGGCTGATGACAAGAATTCAGGATTCACAGGTGATGTTCAGCCAACAAAAGACGCGGTTGACGCTCAGGCTGCTTACACAACATATGATGTAATCAGATATGCAACTACTGTTGAAACAGATCTTCGTGCTGATGAACTTGGATTAACTGAAGAAGAAATGGCTGCTTTAGAAGAAATAGCAGTTGGTGATACATTTGTAACAAATGATGGAACTGTTATTGTAAAGACAGCAGCTGAGGTTGAGGCTGTTGAGGGCAAGCCGGCAGTTGACGCGAAGGAAGCAATTTATACTGTTTCTTATACAGAGAAGGTTACAACGACTGGTTCAAGATCGATACAAGAAGTAAGTAGTGATGATATAAATGCTGGTAATGTATATTTTGGAAATTATAAAGTTATCTATCATTGGGGAAAGGTGGGATACTGGAAAACTCCATGGGAATTTAAACACCTCGGAAATGGTCAGGTGGTTACTGGTGATTTTACAGATTTTGTAGAACATGAAGAAGAACAGGTAACAGAATCACAGCTTAATGGACTTAAGGCAAATGATAACGTAATTAATCGTACAGGCTTTGAAAACCCTACAACTTCAGCTATACCTGCTCAGCCAGCAGTATATCCAGTAGAAGGTTCTCCAGCTAAGTACCAGAAGACAACAGCTAATACAGTAACAACAACTAATGTTTCATATAAATACAGGGATGATGTTGCAGATGGAACAGAGGGTAAGGGATATTATGATTATCTTTCATCTTTGAAGGATCAGTTAGCAGAACTTACGGGATCTGTAAATGCTGCACAGGCCGAAGTTGATACAATCGCAGGCGTTAAGACTGTAGACGAAGAAACAGGTGAGGTAAGCTTTACAGATGGTACATTAAAGACAGCAAGAGCAAATCTTGAGCAGGCTAATAGCGAAAAAGAAAAAGCTGAAAAAGCTAAGGCAGATGCTGACAAAGCTTACAGTGATAAGAAGGCTGAATATGACAAAAAACTCGCTGAATATAATGCATATTATGAAGATAAGACAGTAAAAACAGGCTGGTTTAAAACTACACAGTATGAAGCAGATAAGCAGAAGTTAGAAAACGAGATTACTTCACTGGAATGGGAGCTTTTCAGATTAGCAACAGAAAAGATTACAGCAGAAACAAAGCTTGGAGTGAAAAAATTAGCTCAAGAGGCGGCAAAGAAAGCACATGAAGCAGCACTCAATGATTTTACAGAAGCAACAGAAACACTTATTCTTGCAGGAATCAGAGAAGGCAAGGCTGTAGTAAGCGTTGGTGAAAAAGAAGTTAATCTTAGTGCAGCACAGAATGCACAGAAGATTGCGAAGGACAAACTTGCTTATGCTTCAGCTGTAGAAGATAAAGCAGAAGAGGCATATAAGGCAGCTCAGGCAGCAGAGAAAGTGCTTAAGGATTTTAAGGGTAGTGCGGATGTATCATCTGCAGTACTGAAGGCAGCTAAGAAGAAGGTTGATGAGCTTAAGCAGGAATACAAGGATGCAAAGGAATTAGCTAAGAAGGCTAGAGAAGATGCAGACAAGGCATTGAAGGATTACCAGGATGCAGTTGAAGCAGTAGCAAAACTTGCAGGTCTTGTTGATGCAGCTAAGGAAAGTGCAGCATCAGCTTGGAGTGCAGTTGAAGCAAAGAGACTTGCTGAAGAAGAAGCAGCTCGTCTTGCTCGTGAGGCAGCTAATAGCGGTGATTCATCATCTTCATCATCAAACAACAGAGAAGTTGCAGTTATCTCTCAGGGTGTAGCTGAGCAGCCAACACTTGCAACAAATCCAGCTGGCAGAACAGTAAGAAGAAATACTACTGTTGCAGCAGCTGTAGAAGAAGTTGTAGCTGGCGATGGTGAAATCGAAGAGACAGCAGGTGGCTCAACAGTTCTTGAAGATAACGAAGTACCAATGGCTGACAAGCAGACAGTAACAATCGATGACAATGAGACTGCTCTTTCAGCATCAATCCCAGTAGAGGATAAGATGTCATGGTGGTGGTTAATCCTTGTTATCATCGCCGGTGGTACAGGTCTTGAGATGTACAGAAGACATCAGTTAAAGAAGAAGGCAGCAGCTGAAGTTAACAACGATTAATTCAAAATTGCTTATTGAACAAAAATAAACAAACGAAACCGGAATCCTCGTGATTCCGGTTTTTTATGTTACAATAAAATGAACGTTTACAAATATAGAAGTGAAATATGTGACAAAATAACATTGGAAGGAAATAGATGTATGAACAGAATTCTATGTTCAACAGGTGCAATCATAGGAAGGCCTAATGATAACGACTATAGATTACTTAAGGAGTATGCACCAAAACTACAATGTGATGGATTTGAGTTGATGATTAGTAGCTCATGGTATTCGGACATTGACAATATTTTAGATGAGATAAAGTCATATGGTTTGACTATACCATCTATTCATAGTCAGAAATCTTTGGGAGAATCGCTGTGTGGAATGACGGTATCTTTTGATGGAAACTCATTTTCAGAGTACATTATGACAGAGGAAGAAGACAGGCTAGCATTTGAGGATGGAACAAGAAGATTTCTTCTAAATCTTAAAGCAGCACAAAAGTTGGGATCAGAAAAAATTGTTCTACATCTTTGGAATGGAATTGTTTCAGATAAAAATATTCAGAAGAATGTTGAAAGATTCAGCGTATGGAAGGACCTGGCTGATAAAGCAGGTGTTGATCTGTTAGTGGAGAATGTAATATGTAATACCAATGATCCACTTTACAATGTCAATCTTGTTGCCAAAGCATATAGTGATGCAGGTTTTGTGTATGATACCAAGATGGCGGAATTCCATGGTCAGACCATGGATTTGTTTGGGCCTGATTACGAGTGGATAGTGCGTGATGGCAGAATTAAGCATCTTCATGTCAATGACTACAGCGGTGGATATATGGACTGGAGCAATATGAAGGTACTCCCGGTGGGTAAAGGACATGTGGACTTTGACGCATTTTTCGCTAAGCTTGCAGAATATGGATATCCATACGACTGCACTGTTGAAGCCACTGCCTTAGATAGAAACAGATATGTGGATTTTGATATGTTGAATGAGTGTTTCGGCAGACTGAGAGGTTTGCTGGATAAATATTTGAGTTAGAAAACTGATTTAATGTTTACTCATTTTATCAAGAAATTACCAAAGCAAATATATATAATTCAATTATGATATCAAGAAAGGATGGCGGGCATGGAGAATATTCAGATTCTTATTGAAGCAATGGAATACATTGATACAAATCTGACTGAATCTATTAAAACAGATGACATAGCTAATCATCTGCATTGCTCGAAATCCACTATTGAAAAGCTTTTCAAGTACATTAACAACATGAGTATCAGGGATTACATCATTCGAAGGAGAATGAGCAAAGCTGCTAGGGAACTGACTTTACATCCTGAAAAATCTTTGCTGGATATAGGAATTCAGTATGGGTATGGAAGCCATGAAGCATTTACCAGAGCATTTTGCAGTGTATGGCAGATTTCACCCTCGGAGTTTAGAAAAAATCCCTCAAATTATGAATTGTTCCCAGGCTACAAAATTGACAGGGAACTGATGGAGGAAAAGAGCATGAGCGGAAGAAAGAAAATCGATATCAGTGAATTATATGATTGCATTAGAGACAGAAAAGGATGTTATCTGGTGTTAGGAGATATTAAAAGCCTGATACCTATTAATGATATTTCGATTAAGGCAGGAGACCTGGCTATCATTACGGCTATGAAGCGTATGGAAAATGCGGCAGGTCCTGAGGATATTGTATTTAGAATCGGCGGAGATGAATTTGTTATACTGACAAATTCTTCGGATGAGGCATACGCAAAGAGCATATGTGAGGAGATTCTTGGCCACAATAAAGAGTGTATCGTTTGGGAAGGTCAGGAGATTCCGTTGTCTATGTATGCTAAGGCTGTCAAATTCGACGGTGATGGCGGACTTAGATATGCTGAGTTTTTCACTATGCTGCACAATGAGCTTAGTGAGGAATATAAGAGACAGCTTGAGAAGCAGATGTGAGCCCGAGGTTTGGGTTCGTGACTAGATTAAGTTAGGTGATAATTATGGAACGAATAATTGAAACAGAAAGATTAATACTTAGACCATGGGAGGATTCTGATGCAGAAAGTCTGTATACATATGCCAAAGATCCTCGGGTTGGTCCGATGGCTTGTTGGCCACCACATACTAGTGTGGAAAATAGCTTGGAGATTATACGTACTGTTTTATCTGAGCCTAACACATATGCAGTTTGCCTAAAAGAGGACAATGTTGCAATTGGAAGTATAGGTCTGTTTCAGTCTGAGACAAGGGATGCCAAGGATGGTGAACTGGAATTAGGATTTTGGATTGGTGCTCCATTCTGGGGCCAGGGCCTTATTCCTGAAGCTGCCAAAGTGATGCAGAAGGTCGCATTTGACGAGCTGGGTGCAGAAATTCTCTGGTGTGCTCATTGGGAGAACAATGACAAATCACGTAGAGCGCAGGAAAAATGTGGATTTGTATTGCACCATATAGAGAAGGATAATTACAAACCTTTGATTGATGAAACTCGTACAGATTGCGTTAATTATATGACTAGGGAGCATTGGCACGAAAGGAGTATAAAACTTAGAAATGCAGCAAAATAAAGAAAAAATTAAAATCCTGGCTGTGTGCCATGGTAATATTTGTAGGTCGACGATGTGCCAGTGTGTTTTACAGGATATGGTGAATAAAATGGGCCTGGCAGAATACTTTGAAATTGACTCAGCGGCTACAAGCCGCGAAGAGATAGGCAATGGTCCGCATTATGGCACAGTGAATAAATTAAGACAGGTGGGAATACCGGTTATTCCTCACAGAGCCAGACAGATGACGAAAGCAGATTATGAATATTATGATTATCTGATTGGAATGGACACCTACAACATCAGAAACATGCAGCGAATTGCGGATGGAGATTCACAGGATAAAATTTATAAGCTATTATCCTTCGTAGGAATGGGAAGAGATGTGGCAGATCCGTGGTATACAGGGGATTTTGAAGCAACATACAGAGATGTTTGTATGGGATGTGAAGGCTTTTTGAAATTCCTTGAAGATGAGGGACGAATCTAATGGCAGACTTTAATTATAAGATTACGGTTCAATATGATGGAACGCGCTATAAAGGCTGGCAGGTACAAAACAGTACTGACGACACCATCCAGGGGAAGCTGGAGAATGTTATATCAAGGCTGACAGATGAAGAAGTCCAGGTGATTGGTTCGGGAAGAACTGACGCTGGTGTGCATGCAATTGGACAGATAGCCAATTTCCATCTGAAAAATGAGCTTGCCGAGGATTTCCTAAAACAGCTTAATCATTATCTTCCAGAAGATATAGCGGTAACATCAATGCAGATGGTGGATAGCAGATTCCACGCACGGTATAGTGCGATAGAAAAGACTTATCGCTACAGAATATACACAGGAATTTATCCTAATGTCTTTGAAAGAAAATATGTATATGACTACAAAGACGCAAAACTTGATGTGGGGCAAATGAGAAAAGCTGCAGCTTACTTAATAGGTGAACATGATTTTAAAAGTTTTTGTGGCAACAAGCATATGAAGAAGTCAACAGTCAGAACCATTAAGTCTATTCATATAGAAGAAATAGACAATGAGATAACAATAGACTATACTGGTGATGGATTCTTAAAAAATATGATAAGAATTATGACGGGGACGCTGATTGAAGTAGGTAATGGCACAAAATCTCCAGATGAAATGCCAGCTATATTAGAGGGACTTAATCGTGAAAATGCGGGATACACAGCTCCACCTAGCGGATTGAGTCTTGTGAATGTAGTTTATTAACAAGTGGTTTGAATATATATGTAGTTTGACTAAATAATATATATGCGACGTGGCTTGGCATATATGCTTGATGTGGTTTGAAGAACTATGTGTCAACAAGTATAATAAGGGAGGAATAAAAGCGAGGTTGGTTTTTCTATGCTTAGATTTTATACACTTATTATTTTTTCTATTCCACTGATACTTTATTACATATTACGTGGAGAATATATATATAAACATATAGACAGATTTGATGAGGAGGCAAGATACAAATTTGCCAACAGAGTCATACGATCAGTTCAGGTCAGAGGGAGAATATCTACAGTAAGTAGTGGAGAGGAACTGCTTCCGAAAGAAGGCGGATATATCATGTATGCAAATCATCAGGGAAGGTACGATGCATTGGGAATCATTGCGTCTCATAAGAAGCCCTGCTCTGTGGTTATGGATGCTGAAAGAAGCCGAGTGCTTTTGGCAGATCAGATTATAAAGGTTCTTGAGGGTAAGCGCCTTGAAAGAAATGACATGAAGCAACAGGTCAAGGAACTTCAGAGCCTGATTGAGGAGACAAAGGCAGGAAAGAAATACTTATATTTCCCAGAGGGTAAATACGAGCATAATGGCAATGTTTTGCAAGAGTTCAGACCGGGCGCATTTAACTGTGCCAAAACAGCGAAGGTGCCAATAGTACCGGTAGCGATTTACGATTCACACATTCCATTTGATTTTAATTCATATAGAAAAGTAACTACTCAGGTGTCATTTATGGAGCCCATATATTACGAAGATTATGCCAATATGACTACCAAAGAGATTAGTGAGATGGTAAGGGAAAGAATTCAGAATCAGTTGGATGTTCTTGAAGAAAATAGGGCTAGACATGGTTTTAACAGCAAGTTTAAAATATATAGTAACAGCTGATCAATGTCATACAGGGATGTCGTCCATCAGATGGCATCCTTTTTAGTTGAGGTGAATTTATGGAAGAGATGAAGGAACTTATACAAATTCTTAAAGACAGCAAGAATATAGTGTTTTTCGGAGGAGCAGGTGTTAGTACAGAGTCCAATATCCCGGATTTTAGAAGTTCTAATGGACTTTGGAATGAGAAGCTGAAGATTAATTTTACACCAGAGCAATTGGTATCACACACATTTTTTATGAGATATCCGGACGAGTTTTTTGAGTTCTATAAAGACAAGCTCATTTACCCTGATGCAAAACCAAACGATGCACATAAAGCGCTGGCTATGTTAGAGGAAAAGGGCAAGCTTAAAGCGATAGTAACTCAGAATATTGATGGCTTGCATCAGGCAGCAGGTTCAAAGGTTGTATACGAACTTCATGGATCGGTACTTCGAAATTACTGCATGGAATGCCATGAGTTCTATGATGAGCGATATGTTTTAGAGTCAGAAGGAATTCCTACTTGTAAAAAATGTGGGGGAAGGGTAAAGCCTGACGTAGTTTTATATGAGGAGGGCTTAGATGATGACATCATAAGTGGTGCGGTCAATGCTATAGCAAATGCGGATACGCTTATAATAGGAGGAACCTCTCTTGTGGTTTATCCCGCAGCTGGCCTGATTCGTTATTTCAGAGGAAATAAACTGGTGCTTATTAATAAGTCAGAGACAAGTGCTGATAGAAATGCTGACCTAGTAATTCACGATTCTATTGGAAAAGTTTTAGGCGAAGCTGTAAAAGCACTATAAAATGGACACAAAACAGATTATTATATAGATGTAACTAGTGATTGCAATTATTTGCAGTAGATAAATTATAGAAAATACTTGATTTTGTCTAATCATCATGCTAGAATTATCACTCGTGATATATTATTATTCCTTGCTCCGAGAGAAACGGAGCCAGAGTCCAAAAGGAGGTAACAAGCATGAACAAGTATGAATTAGCCGTTGTTGTCAGTGCTAAGATCGAAGATGAAGAAAGAACAGCTACAATCGACAAGGTTAAAGCCTATGTTGAGAGATTTGGTGGCCAGATTTCAAACGTTGATGAATGGGGTAAGAAGAGACTTGCTTACGAAATTCAGAAGATGCATGAAGGATTCTACTACTTCATTCAGTTCGAAGCAGAAGGAACAGCTCCAGCAGAAATCGAGAGCCGTCTTCGTATTATGGACAACGTTATCAGATTCTTATGCGTTAGACAAGACGAGGCATAAAGGAGAATTAGTATGAATAAAGTTGTTCTTATCGGACGTTTAGCAAGAGACCCAGAAGTAAGATATTCACAGAATGATACATCTATGGCAATCGCAAGATTTTCACTTGCAGTTGATCGTAGAGGCAGATCAAATAATCCAGATGGACAGACAGCAGATTTCATCAGCTGTGTAGCATTTGGCAGAACTGCAGAGTTTATCGAGAAGTATTTTACAAAAGGTAATCGTATCGGCGTCTATGGACACATTCAGACTGGTAGTTATACCAACAAGGATGGTGCAAGGGTTTATACAACAGATGTTGTAGTAGACGAAGCCGAATTTGTTGAGAGCAGAGGTGATGGAGCAGGCAATGCAGGCTCAGGATTCACAGCTCCAGCTCCAAGTCAGGCACCTGCATCAAATGATGGCGGTTTTATGAATATTCCTGACGGAATTGATGAGGATTTGCCATTTAACTAAAGTTTAGATTTTAGATAGGAGGCACTACAATGGCTTTTAATAAGACAGAGCGCGGCGATGGTCCAAAGAGAAGACCAGGCGGTATGCGTAGAAGAAAGAAAGTTTGCGTATTCTGTGGTAAGGATAGCGCAATTGATTATAAGGATACAGCTAAGTTAAAGAGATACGTATCTGAGCGTGGTAAGATTCTTCCAAGAAGAATCACAGGTAACTGTGCTAAGCATCAGAGAGCTCTTACAGTAGCTATCAAGAGAGCACGTCACATCTCTCTTATGCCTTATACAGCTGAATAAGATGTATTTCAAAAGACCAGTCCGGATGGATTGGTCTTTTTGTGTGCACAGAAAATATGGAAATAATTATTTAAAAGTGCTATTATATGGCATATATGTGTTTTTGTAACCTGGGGGACTATTTTAATAGGTTTGGGATTATATGAGGGCAAAAATTAAAATCAAAGGTGCGCTTCGCATCTACTTATATGCAATATTGTACATAACGATTTTACTTGCAGCAGTTGCTGTATGCGTTACCATTTTTCCAGAGTACGCAGGCATACTTACATGCGCGGCGGCTATTGTAACATTTGTCATATTCCTTATTCTTTATACAACCAAGAATAATGTGGTTATGAATGACCTGGTTAGCTTTGCTACTGAATATGGACAGATTCAGAGTAAGCTTCTTAAGGAAATGGAACTTCCATATATATTGTTGGATGATACAGGTAAGATAATCTGGAGTAATAGGGAATTTGACGAGCTGGCAAACAGAAAGACCACTGGCAAATCGATTTTGTCGGTATTTCCAGAACTTACCATGGATAAGCTTTTAGCAGAAGCAGAGAGCACTTCACTTCACCTTGAGTATGAGGGAAGAGAATTCAATGCAAGATGCAGAAGAATAGCACTCAATGGATTAGCAGCTCATAGCGAGATTCTTGAAGCGGAAGATTATGGCGGATTTTTAGTAGCTGTATATCTCTTTGATGAGACAGCTCTTAAAATAGCCCTTCGTGAGAACGATGACCAGTCTTTGGCAGTAGGACTTTTGTACTTGGACAACTATGATGAGGCATTGGAAAGTGTAGAAGAAGTTAGAAGATCTCTTCTCACAGCTCTGATTGATAGAAAGATTAATAAGTATATTTCATCCTTTGATGGAATTGCTAAGAAGATAGAAAAGGACAAATTCCTTGTAGTTATGCGAAAGAAAGCTATTAAACAGCTGCAGGAATCCAAGTTTGATATTCTCGAAGAAGTTAAGACAGTAAATATTGGTAATGATATGGCTGTTACAATCAGTATGGGTGTTGGTCTTGACGGACTTACATATGCCCAAAACTTCGAGTTTGCAAGAACTGCCATCGACCTTGCTCTTGGACGTGGCGGTGATCAGGTAGTAGTTAAGACTGCTGAGCAGATTACTTACTATGGTGGCAAGAGTCAGCAGGTTGAAAAAAATACACGAGTAAAGGCTAGAGTAAAAGCGCATGCCCTTGGTGAAATCATCACAAGTAAAGAGCGTGTACTCATTATGGGTCACAGACTCGGCGACGTTGACAGCTTTGGCGCTTCAGTTGGTATTGCCAGAATTGCCAAGACACTTGATAGAAAAGCACACATCGTACTCAATGATGTAACTTCATCAGTAGCTCCTATGAAGGAACTTTACATGGGTATTGATGATATCGAAGATGACACATTTGTTACAAGCGAACAGGCTGTTAATCTTGCGGGCTCAGGTGCGGTACTGGTGGTTGTGGATGTTAACAAGCCAAGTATCACAGAGTGTCCGGAACTTCTTAAGATGTGTAGATCAATAGTAGTTCTTGATCATCACAGACAGGGTACAGAGACTATTGAAAATGCGACACTTTCATATGTAGAGGCGTATGCAAGTTCTGCCTGTGAGATGGTTACTGAAATATTACAGTACATCTCAGAAGGCATTAAGCTTAAGGCTGAAGAAGCAGACTGTATGTATTCGGGTAACATGATTGATACTAATAACTTTATGACAAAGACTGGCGTAAGAACCTTTGAAGCAGCAGCTTATCTCAGACGAGCAGGTGCTGATGTATCCAGAGTCAGAAAGTTATTCAGAGATGATGCTCAGTGTTACAAGACAAAGGCAGACGCTGTCAGCCATGCGATTATTCACAGAGAGAGCTTTGCTATTTCTTCCTGTGAACCAATGGCTGGTGTTCAGAGCCCTACAGAAATTGGTGCTCAGGCGGCCAATGAGTTACTTAATATCAAAGGTATTAAGGGAAGTTTTGTATGTACTCCTTATCAGGATAAGATTTACATCAGTGCCAGATCCATTGATGAAGTCAATGTACAGATTATCATGGAAAGAATGGGTGGCGGTGGCCACATGAATATAGCTGGAAGTCAGTTGGAAGGTGTAACCGTAGAGGAAGCCATAAATCAGCTTAAGGAAACACTGGATCAGATGCTTGACGAAGGCGATATATAGTAGGAGACAAAGACATGAAGGTTATATTACTTGAAGATGTTAAAAGCCTTGGAAAAAAAGGCGAGATAGTAGAAGTTAATGAGGGTTATGCACGTAACTGCATCCTTAAGAAGAAACTTGGGATTGAAGCCAGTGCATCAGCTATGAATGACCTTAAACTTCAGAAGAATAATGATGCAAAGATTGCCAAGGAACAGCTTGAAGCCGCTCAGGCATTTGCAAAGGAACTTGAGACAAAAGAAATCACTGTATCTATTAAAGCGGGTGAAGGCGGAAAGACATTCGGATCAGTATCCAGCAAGGAAATCGCGCAGTCATTTAAAGAGCAGTGTGGTGTTGAAATCGAGAAGAAGAAGATTCAACTCGCTGAGCCAATAAGAACATTTGGCGTGTATGATGTTAAGGTTAAACTTCATCCACAGGTTACCGGAACACTTAAGGTTAAGGTAAAAGAACAGAACTAATCCAGACAAACGGGACAAAGGTTATGTCAGAAGAAGCTATTTTACGAAGATCATTACCAAACAGCATAGAGGCAGAGCAGTCTGTAATTGGTTCCATGATTATTGACAGGGATGGAATTGCAATTGCATCGGAAATTGTAACCGCAGATGACTTTTATAATAGACAGCTGGGGATTATTTTTGATGCCATGGTTGAACTGTATAATGCAGGCCAGCCGGTAGACCTTGTTACTTTGCAGAACAAGCTTAAGGAGAAGGATGTTCCACCAGAGGTAAGCAGTCTGGAATTCATTGGTAATATTGTAGCCAATGTACCAACATCGGCTAATATCAGATACTATGCAAATATTGTTGCGGAGAGATCAACATTAAGAAAGCTTATTAAGCTTACAGGCGAGATTGAAAACAGCTGCTATGAGGGCAAGGATTCCATGGAGAATATCCTTGATACCACAGAGAAGAAAGTGTTTGAACTTGTACAGAAGAGAAACACTGGAGAGCTGGTACCAATCAGACAGGTAGTTGTTAATGCACTTGATAATATTCAGGCGGCATATATGTCAAAAGGAACTGTAACAGGAATTCCAACGGGTTTTGCAGATCTTGATTACATGACCAGTGGTATGCATCCATCAGATCTTGTACTTATTGCAGCCAGACCTTCTATGGGTAAGACAGCTTTCGTACTTAATATAGCTCAGAATATGGCTTTCAAGGAGAACAAGGGTGTTGCAATATTCTCTCTGGAAATGAGTAAGGAGCAGCTTGTTAATCGTATCTTCTCTCTGGAATCAAGAGTTGATGCTCAACATCTGAGAAATGGTAAACTTGATGATCACGAATGGGAAGAGCTTGTTAAGGCGGCTGGAACCATAGGCGCATCTAATCTTATCATAGACGATACTCCTGGTATTTCTATTGGAGAGCTTAGAAGCAAATGTAGAAAATATAAGATGGATCATCCGCTTGATATAATTATTATCGACTATCTGCAGTTGATGACAGGTAATGGAAAGACAGATTCAAGACAGCAGGAAATTTCTGAGATATCAAGATCTCTTAAAGGACTTGCGAGAGAATTACAGGTTCCTGTAATAGCACTTAGTCAGTTGAGCCGAGCAGTTGAACAGAGACCGGATCACAGACCAATGATGTCGGATCTTCGTGAATCTGGAGCTATAGAGCAGGATGCGGATGTTGTAATGTTTATCTATCGAGAGGATTATTACAACAGAGATACAGAGAGAAAGAATATATCGGAGATTATTATTGGTAAACAGCGTAACGGCCCTGTTGGAACAGTTGAGCTTGCCTGGTTACCACAGTATACAATGTTTAGGAATCTTGAAAAGAACAAGAGAGAGTATACTGAATAGAATTAATTGCAATAAAAAAACCCAGTCCGTAAGGACTGGGTTTCTTTATCTTTCTTATGCTTCAGCGATAGCACTTACTGGGCACTGTCCTGCGCAAGAACCACAATCGATGCAAGTAGCTTCGTCGATAACGAACTTTCCATCACCTGCACTGATAGCGCCTACTGGACACTGACCTTCACAAGAACCACAACTAATGCATGAATCACCTATACAATATGCCATAATAATTGTCCTCCTTATATAATACACACTAATAATGCTGGCTTACCAGCAAGATTATAATAATACAAAGTTAAAAAAATAACAATATTTATATTATTACAAAATATTATATTTTTATTAAATTTAGCGCGCAAAAGCGCCGAAGTATTGACATTAAGCCTATGTTTGATAAAATACAAATACTGAAAACAGTGTATTATATGGGGGAAGTATCCGATAATATAATTAACAAGGAGGAGGGGCCTATGAAGATAGAAAAAGTCAATGACAATCAGATTCGTTGCACACTTACAAAAGCGGATTTGGCGGACAGAGAACTTAAGCTTAGTGAAATTGCATACGGTACAGAAAAGGCCAAGACTCTTTTTAGGGATATGATGCAGCAGGCAGCCCTTAAGTTTGGCTTTGAGGCAGATAATATTCCACTTATGATAGAAGCTATACCGCTCAATGCAGATTGTATAGTTCTTATTATTACCAAGGTTGAGGATCCTGAAGAACTGGATACAAGATTTTCAAGATTTGCCCCAGACATGGAAGAAGGCCAGGACGAGATGGGTTCTGATTCTGAGGCAGATGAAGCAATTATGAGAACTTCTGAAGATGTTCGTGATTTATTCAGACGCATCAAGAAGGAAGCAGCAGAACTTATGTCCAAGACAGAAGAGAAGAAAGAAAGTCCTGCAGTTGAAGAGAAGGAAGAAGTTGTAATTGCAGCTAAGATTTTCTCATTTGATTCCATGACAGATGTGATTAAGCCAAGCGTTGTGCTTAAGGATACATATAATGATAAGAATTCTTTGTATAAAGATACAAAGACAGGAAGGTATATGCTTGTAATCAACAAACTTGAAGATTCTACAGAGAATTTTAACAAGGCCTGCAATATTCTTTCAGAGTATGGCAAGCTTGAACATATGCTTCCATCAAGTGAGTTCTTCTTTAAAGAACATTATGAGTGCGTTATTGAGAACAGTGCGATTCAGTCATTGTCAAAAGTAATGTAATTTGTGCAAAACAAAAGCCCCTCAATCGAGGGGCTTTAATTTTTGATATAAATCGTTATGTGAAAATCTTATAATGCTTCGATCTTAGCCATGAGTTCTTCGATGTCCATTCCATGAACCATAGCTGCATCAGCAAGACTTTCGCCCTGAGCTGAAGGACAGCCGAGGCAGTGCATACCTGCCTGCATAAGAACTGGAGCAACCTGTGGAGCTGTTCTTAAGATTTCGCCGATTGTCATATCTTTAGTAATTCCAGTCATGATTTATTCCTCCGTAAAAATATACAGTATTTATCTGTACATATTATTAACACATTTTAGGGGTATTGGCAATTTGTACAGACATTCTTTTATAATTAATTTATATTTGAGGCCGATATTTAGTAGTTGCTGTGCCTGAGCACACAATATAGCAGATGCGCAACAAAATACCCAAAGTGTATGCAAAAAAGAACAACTAATGTTATTGCACAAGAACGATTTGACAATTATAATGAAAATATCGTAAATAAAGCTTTAGGCTTTTAAACACTATTATATTTTATTAGGAGGCATTGGCAAAATGAGACCAGAATGGACAGATTTTGTAGGTGGCAAATGGCAGGACGAAATCAATGTACGTGATTTCATCCAGAAGAACTACACTCCATACGATGGAGATGAAGCTTTCTTAGCTGACGCTACACAGAACACAAAGGATTTGTGGGCACAGGTACTTGATTTACAGAAGAAGGAAAGAGAAGCAGGCGGTGTTCTTGATATGGACACAAAGGTTATCTCTACAATTACTTCTCATGGACCAGGATATTTAGATAAGTCTAAGGAGACAATCGTTGGTTTCCAGACAGACGCACCTTTCAAGCGTTCTATGCAGCCATATGGTGGTATCAGAATGGCAGAGAAGGCATGTGCTGATAACGGATATACAGTAGATCCAGAAATCAGTGAGTTCTTCTCAACACACAGAAAGACACACAACGCAGGATGTTTCGACGCTTACAATGATGAGATGAGAGCATGTCGTTCATCACACGTTATCACAGGTCTTCCAGATGCTTACGGACGTGGACGTATCATCGGTGACTACAGAAGAATTGCTCTTTACGGTATCGATAGACTTATCGAAGACAAGATTGAGCAGAAGAACTCTACAGGACGTGTTATGACAGATGATGTTATCCGTCTTCGTGAAGAGAT
>JAZQOC010000068.1:0-6551 GCA_045627645.1 Lachnospiraceae bacterium | reverse complement strand
AAAACACCAGATGATTTTGAACCAGCATGTGATAGTTTTACTGATGATGAGTCAAAGGAACGACTTGTATGGGTTGATGAAAAAAGTGATATAACTTATTATCCGACATTTTTCAGAGAAGAACTTAAGCACCCTAGCAATACGGTAAAGCATATTGTAACTGATAATAGGAAATAAAATGAAATAGTCACACATGAGATGTCTTTTGCAAAAGCCGTTGCAGATAGAGTAGTTTTTATGGATGGTGGAAAAATAGTTGAAGAAGGTACACCAGAGGAAATCTTTGATAATCCTAGAACAGAACGATTGAAGAGATTTTTGAAGACATTTACGTATTAATAAAAGGACTTGCTTAGAGCAGGTCCTTTATTGTTATTTTGGAAAAATAGTCATATGTTAATTTGTCATAGTCTTTCCACATAGAAACAGTTTTACATTTTGACGCATGTGGACACTTTTCAGCTCCATCTTCTAAACAGGCGACAGTTGCCAATGAACCCTCTGTAAGCTTCAATATCTCTAGTATGCTATATTCTTCAGGCTTCTTTGTGAGAAAATATCCGCCACCTTTACCGCTGGTACCCTTTACTAACTTTCCACTAACAAGTAATTTAACGATGCTTTCAAGGTATTTTTTGGAGATGTCCTGCCTTAATGCAATAGCATCTAAAGGTACAGGAGTGTTTGTATTTTGTTCTGCTAAATCGATCATTAATCTAATGGCATAACGTCCTTTTGTTGATATCATATTTGCTCCAATCTAATCACCTATTGACACAGTAGGTGAATAGGTATATCTTTATATTGAAATATATCAGAAAAGATATGTGTTGTAAAGATTATGGGAGATATGAATTATGGATAAATTAATATATATGGATAATGCTGCAACTACACCGGTAAAAGAAAGAGTATTTGATGTGATGAAACCTTATTTTATGGATGTATATGGGAACGCATCCAGTATATACAGTTTTGCAGGAAAAGCGACAAAAGCGGTCAGTGAATCCAGACAGGTAGTGGCAGATTTTTTAGGCGCAAAGCCTAAAGAAATATATTTCACAGGTGGTGGAAGCGAGTCTGATAACTGGGCATTAGTATCCATTGCAGAAATGTATAGCCATAAAGGAAAGCACTTAATAACAACAAAGATAGAGCATCATGCTATTTTAAATACATGTGAATACCTTCAAAGTAGAGGATATGAAATAACTTATCTGGATGTAGACGACAAAGGCATTGTTGATTTGGAACAACTAAAAAATAGTATACGTTCAGATACTATTTTAGTATCAATTATGTTTGCGAATAATGAAATAGGAACAATACAACCAATAAAAGAAATTGGAGAGATAGTGCATGAAAAGGGGGTGCTGTTTCATACTGATGCAGTTCAGGCATATGGCCATGAAGACATAGATGTCGATGTATTACATATCGATATGTTAAGTGCTAGCGCTCATAAGATAAATGGACCAAAGGGCATTGGATTATTGTATGTACGAGAGAATGTTAAAATAGGATCATTTATTCATGGTGGTGGACAAGAAAGAGGTAAACGAGCAGGAACACATAATACACCTGGTATAGTTGGATTTGCCGAAGCAACAAAGATTGCTAAAGAAAATTTGCAAGCAAGAAAACAGAAAGAAACAGAGCTTCGCGACTATCTAATAGATTGTGTTCTTGAGCAGATACCATATACAAGATTAAATGGACACCGTACACAAAGGCTTGCTAATAATGCGAATTTTAGTTTTGAGTTTATTGAAGGTGAATCGTTACTTATTCTGCTTGATCAAAATGGAATATGTGGATCAAGCGGTTCAGCTTGTACATCTGGTGCATTAGATCCATCACATGTGCTATTAGCTATTGGACTCCCACATGGAATTGCGCATGGATCACTAAGGCTGACCTTATCAGAAGATAATAGTAGAGAAGATGTGGATTACGTGGTAGAAAAACTCAAATCTGTTGTTGAGAGATTACGTAGTTTTTCACCGTTATATGAGGATTTTGTAAAGGAGAACAAATAATGAGTCAGGTATTAGAATATAGCGAGAAGGTAATGGATCATTTTTCTAATCCAAGAAATGTTGGAGAGATAGAAAATGCGTCTGGAGTTGGCACAGTTGGAAATGCAAAGTGTGGTGATATTATGAGAATGTATCTGGATATACAGAATAATGTTATTCAAGATGCGAAGTTTAAGACATTTGGATGTGGAGCTGCAATTGCAACCAGTAGTATGGCAACTGAATTGGTAAAAGGAAAAACAGTAGAGGAGGCAATGGAAGTAACTAACAAAGCCGTCATGGAAGCTTTGGATGGATTACCTCCAATAAAGGTACATTGCTCATTGTTGGCAGAAGAGGCAATACACGCAGCATTATGGGATTATTCAAAGAAAACAGGAAATGTGATTAATGGCTTAGAAGAGCCTGTTGCAGATGTATCTGTACACCACTAATATATTGATAAAAATTTGACTTGTTATACTATGAAATGCATCGATAAAATACAAATTAACTGTCAATTAAGGCAAAACAATATAACAAAGCATTGTATTTCATTCTAGTTGATGTATAATAATATGCGTATTATATATGCCAAAACAGTAGAAATGCTGTGACGGAAAGCTATAGGGCCTGTAAAATGGTAGCCAGTTGCACTTTATATCATTTGTAACAATTTTAAGTGTCAATTAGGTTATTAATCCTTTAGCTATACTATTAGTTAAAGGATTTTTATTTTGTAGAATATTGCGTAACAGATAAATGGTAAATACTGTATAGATTAGCATATAAATTGTTAAAGGGAGCTTTGTTATGAAATTACTTGAATTACTTGAAAATCAAAGATTAACAATTCAATTGTTATGGGGAGAACAAAAAATAGAATTTTTTTCAAATGTAATTGAAAAAGATGATTCGTCAGTGTATGTGAGTCCGTATCTTCACAATGGAGCTGAGTTAGAACTAAATGTTGTTCAGGGAAAAGATGTAATTTGCAATGTATTTACAAATGATCCTATGACAAAACATCGTATTGCCTGGAAAAATATTGAACTTACAACTGTTTTTCGTAACGATAATATGGTGTATCGACTAAAAACAGGTGGATATAATCATGCTGCTAAACATGATGATAGACGAAAGCATGACAGACTTATTGTTCAGACAAAAGCAAAAGTTTTTGATAAAGACTCAAACGAGGGTGTGTTTATAATTGTACATGACATTAGTGATGTTGGTATATCATTTTACGCACCAAAAACTTTTACCAATAAAACTCATAAGTTTAATATAATTTTTTCAGATACTATAAATGATAAAACCTTTGATATAAATGTAGAATGTAGTGTAGCCAGAGTAATAAATAACGAAGGAAATCGTTTTTTTGGTTGTAAGATTGTAAAAGAGAATAAAAATTGTCAATTATATTGCTTTATGAAACGTTTAGGTTATAAAAATATAAATGTTATAACGGCGTCAGAAAATGAACAGGCAGATACACAAACAAATTTTGAGGACTGTTAACAGTTTGGTATTAATTGACGATATATAGTTGTGAAGATTACTCTTTTTAAGGAGATAATTTGATAAATACTAGGAAAAGGTGGCGTACCTATGAATGGCAAATTTACACTTGAAGATTCTTTACAGTTATTAGCCAATAACTATCATAAGATTTTACGAATTAATTTAACAGAGGATTCACATACAGAGTTAAAAATGTATTCAACTGAAAAAGATGTACATAAGGGATATTCAGAAAAAATATCAGTATGGCTCAAACAGTTTGCATTAACAGGACAAGTTGACCCTAAAGATCGTGATACATATCTTAAGTTTACAGATATAGAAAATATTAAAGCTCATTTTGAAAAAAGTGATGAAAGAATGCGATTCCGTTATCGTAGAAAGACAAATGATGAATTTAGATGGGTAGTAATGGAAATTATGAAATCATCTGAATATAGCAAGGATAATCAGATTGTCATTCTGTATATTCAAGATGTGCATGATTCATATGTAAAAGAATTGGAACATAATAAGGAACTCGAATTTTACTGCAATTACGATACAATGACGGGTCTTGCGAATTTCTATTCTTATCGTTCATTTTGCAATTCATTTTCATCGAGCTTGTGCGAAAAGCCTGTGGGTGTGATGTTTGGAGATTTGAATAGGCTTAAATATGTAAATGACACAGAAGGACATGAGGCTGGAAATGTTTATATTCGCACTTTTGCAGAGAAAATGAAAAAGGCTTTTATAGACTGGAATTGCTATCGTGTTAGTGGTGATGAATTTATTGTAGTTTATTCTGGTGAGGATGAAGAAGGATTCTATAGCAGAGTTAAAGACTTTGATAAATTAATAAAATCAGAGAATATTCCTACAGCATCAATTGGATATTCTTTTGGAATTGTCGAAGGAATTGAAACTGTTACTACTGTAGCAGAGCAGATGATGTATGACGATAAGCAGGAATTTTATAAAAAATTCCCACAGTTTAAACGAGCTATCGCTGAGGCAAACTTTAAAAAAGAGATGGATGCATTAGTAAAAATACTGACAGATTCTTATGAAGCTCTTTTGTTTATTGACCTCGAACTAGATGAATATCGTATTATGAAGAAGAGTGAAACAAGTGTTGCGGAGGAGGAAGCTGATAGAGGTGTTTATTCACTGAGGAATAAATACTTTACGAGAACATATGTTGCAGATGAATTTCAAAATCTTCGAGAAGAAATGGGGTCTATAGAAACTTTAAAGAGAAGGTTGTTAGAGGAAGATCATATATCGTGTGCATACCAGTTACGAAATGGTTATTGGCGAGAAGCTGTTTTCTGGAGAATGGAGCTTGCGGCAGGTGAAGTGTCTAAGGTTATATATTATTCACAGGATTTGGATGCTGCAATGGCAAAGCGAATGGAAGAGCGTCAGGAAATATCGGATGAGTTTAAAATGATAGCAGGACTTCGTGAAGAGTATAGTATGATTGGAATACTTGATTTGGAAACAGAGCAAGTTTCTATGAAAGATGTTTTCTCGCAGGAACTTAAGGCATTTAAAGAGGTTGAGGACATAGCATTTGAGGATGGTAATACTATAATGGCTGAAAATGTCATCGTACCAGAAGAAAGAGAAGAATTTTTACAGAATGCTAAATTAGAAAATATTATAGAAAAACTTAAAGCTAAAGAGTTGTTATCATATTTCCATCATGTGCTTCGTGATGATGGAAGCAATGCATGTTATCGATTTAATTTTTGCTACAAAAAAAATGACAGAAGTAAAGTTGTAATTGCTATTAAAGATATTTCAGATATTGTCGAATGGGCAACTGGTAAATAATATATAGGATTTGGAAGTGATGTAAATGTCTACAAAAAGGAAGAATAATAAAGGTTTTACTCTTGTTGAGTTAATCGTAGTGTTAGTGATTTTGGCAATTCTTGCTGCAATTCTTGTACCAGCACTTTTGGGATATATTGATAGAGCAAAAAATCAGCAATATATTACCGAGGCAAGGGAACTTGTGGTGGCAACACAGGCAGGAATTGCTGAAGCATATGCAACGAGACCTAATAGTTTTGTATATGCTGTTCGTGGTTCGGTATGTAAAAATATAGTTAAAGAAGATTATGGTTATTTTTCTAATCATTATTTGTGTGATGCTAATGATGGCTCGTTGAGTCTTTTAGCTGATACTCCATTTGGTAAAAATGATAAAGGTGATGCAGCTAAAAGAGTTATTGCGTATAAAGTAACTGATTATGCAGATTCATTTGATTATAAATTTAGATATAGTAATGTTAATAATGGAGAAGCAGCGTCAAGTTTTACTAACGAAGCTGGTTTTTTCATTATGTTCAATAATTGTGGTAAAATTGTATATATGCAATATGCTAGAGATGGGAAATTGGTAACATTCGATGGCAAATCATATGAGGTAGATACAAGTAAGGATGCAAAATTTATAACATATCGTAATTGATAAAATTCCAGTTGAACTAAGTCGCTGCGCGACGGCCTGATAAGGTTGTTGTTGCAGCGATTCTTTTTGCTCAAAATTCGTTCGGTCACCTGAGTTTTTGTTATGTATGATGGTGCACTCTTACATATTTCAGATTTAGAATAACCGACGCATAAACTTTAGAATACACTAGGTTGAGACTTTGGAATATACTAACTGTTGACTTTGGAATATCCTTATATTACAATACGGAATATCCTAAGAATGTTTGGAGGATGGATTATGATAAAGAGAAAAGCATATGCTGCGCTTATGAGACTATCAGAACAATTTCCAGTTATAGCTATTACAGGACCAAGACAGAGTGGAAAATCAACATTAACTAAATATGCATTTCCAGATAAAAAATATGTTTCGTTTGATGATAAGAATATAAGAGAATTAGCAAAGTCGAATCCAGGAGATTTTTTGAAAGCATTTCCAGATGGGGTAATTATAGATGAAGCTCAAAAAGTTCCTGAAATCTTTGATGCAATAAAACTCATTATTGATAGAAGCGATTA
>JAZQOC010000067.1:0-4638 GCA_045627645.1 Lachnospiraceae bacterium | reverse complement strand
GTCATATGTCTTATTACCTTCAGAAAGCATGCGCTCAATAACTGCATCTTCCATTTCCTCATCAGATATACTAAGAACAGTTTGTTCTACCTTATTTACAATGCCATATCCATATTCTGTATGCACAAGAACAAATTCTGACTTCTTATCAGTCCATAAATACTTAAATTCATCAATATTCATATATCACTTTTTTAATCCTTTCGATGTGAATTTTACTGGCTTTTTCCCCTTAGGAATTATCGATGATGTCCGTTGAGGAGAACCAGCTTGTTGAATAGATATTTTAATTCATGGCACGTAAAAAAGCTCCCGAGATTTCTCTCGGAAGCCTTATAATTACTAGCTCTATTTAACAATCAACAAGATTACTCGATGATTGTAGCAACTCTACCAGAACCTACTGTTCTACCACCTTCACGTTTTATTTATGGGGCAAGTAGCGTTCTAAACCATTGTATTTTGTACGCTTTCATAATCGTAATAATATGATTTTCGCCATACTATTTATATTTTTTGAGATAAAAGGTATCATACGGGTATCACAGCAAAAATTCAAACCAATATATTGCTTGATCATCATCCCCCTGATAGGTCACTTTGATACAAGTTAAAAGGTGCACACCCGTAGCGACTAGGGTGTTCAAAGCAAAAAATAAGAGGTGTCCATTTTCTGAACACCCCTCTATGAAATATGTGTAGTACACACAATTCATCATATAAAATTTGTTTTACTGCTCTTCCGGCGGATTCTTCACTGCATTATATGTATCATTATAGAGCTGAACATATTTCTTCATTCTTGATTTCTCATCACCAGTCATAACATTTGTAAGCCATACATTCTCACGTGTATTGTAAGTAGCACACAACTCTCCATTCGGTGCATAAAACTTACTATTTCTCATCACGCCACCATTCTGGGCAAGTGTGCCTTTAATAATACCTATTCTATCTGGTGATACAACAGAAACATAGGATTTTAACATAGAGCTAAACTTGTCTGATTTTTGAAAATTATCAAAACAGTCTTTTCCCTTTTCTAAATCCTTTGTTGCATCCTCTGTTGCCATCTTCCTGATAGCCTCTTCGAATTCCTCATCAGACATTTCTGGTTCAGACTTATTAACAACCTTTGATTCATCAAGAGGCACATACTTAAAACCGCCTGGTCGATATGTACCAACCTCTGTCAGATTTCTACTATTTATTTCTGATGTTTTAGCACTCTTCCCAGCAGTGCTGCTCTTAAAATACTGTTCAATAAATGACTGATTTCTTAATTGAATATTTGTCATTGCCATCGAAATCACCCTCCTTGTACTCTTATTTAGAAATTTCGTTTACTTATCATTCACTTTTGACCAGTCGAGATTCTTAATAAGATTAGTAAGGTCATCCTCTGATTGTCCCTGTAATACAGCTACTTTATTTTCCGCTTTGTTAGTCAATTCGGCAAATAATGAAATCTTTCCGTTTGAATCAAGCACCAAACCAAACTTCGAAGCAATTGTATTATTTTCATTATCCTCTGATGCATTGAAGCCAAATTCTTTATTAATCTTCTCTGCAAAATTGCCTAACTTATCAATCTGCTCCATGATTTCCTTTTTATAGGATTCATCATTAGCCATTTTCTCCAATTCAGATGCTGAAAATAATACTGAAAACTCCTTAGAACTCTTTGCCATTAATCCCTTAACTTTATTTGGAGAACCTGCAAAGAAATCCATATTTTTATATTTATCAGAAAGTTCATCAAGCACCTTCTGGGCCTTATCACTTAGCTTTGGTTCGTCTCCAATTATTTCCTTAGCTGCCTTAGTCATAAGTTCAAGAAACTTCGCACCGTGATTTCCGCTAGATGGTCCTTGCATAATGCTACCGTTTAATTCATCAATCTGCCTTCCAAGTTCTGGATCGTTATCATGAAGCCATGATTCCATATCCACATAATCATCTGGCGCACCTGACATCTTATGAAGTTTATCCGCATCAACCGGAATATGTTCTTTATGAATTATCTGTCCCTGGAAATCAGCATCTCTTTTGGCTCTTGCTGCTTTCTGCTCTTCACTTTCAGGAATAGCCATACCTTTCTTGCTGTGTGCAAGTTTTGCTAATCCATCTCCTGAAAATTCAACAATGACATTATCCCCATATTGAGAACGAATGTCCTTCATAGCTTTCATAGTCTCTTCTTTAGACATTTTGTCCATAATCTTATTGCCATGTGCATCTCTGGTATTAAATTCATACCTAACAATAGTGTCCTTTTTTTCACCTGCTCCACGACCGACTATTGACTCTGAGCCTCTGTAAAATTGTCCATAATTTGCGCTAATATTCATTTCTCCCTACCTCCTTGTGGTCTTATTAAGTAATTCCGTTTACTTATTTTTTCTAAAATCTGAAATCCATTTCTAAAAATAGTCTTCTATTTATCCTATCGATACCTTAATAACATTCCTTAACACCCACATCAAAATTGGAACGATAAAGTCAAAATTGGTAATTATCTATGTATTAAGATTGCAACAAAGAACCATTCATCATCAAAATTAACTGTGCAACAACCATCATATTTCTCTACAATCTCTCTTACATTCTTAAGACCGACACCATGATTCCCCAGTTCATCATCTTTGGATGTAACTAGTTCTCCATCCATTTCTGATGGCTTATCTGCGAATGTATTAGTTACAGACAACACGATATGCCTTTCATCTACAACAAACTTCATCTTGATGGTTTTCTTCTCTGCTTTCATGCAGGCTTCTATTGCATTATTCAAAAGATTTGAAAGCAATATAACAAGATCATCATCGGCAATCTTTACCTCTGCCAATTCGCTAAACTTGTGAACAAACAGAATATTATTATTAACCATCTCCTCATACTTAGCTGTCATAATGGCATCTACAATAGCATTTTTCGTATTGAATATCTGAGGATACTCCTTAATCTTCGCCTCAATAGAATCTACATACTTCTGCAATTCTTCTATCTTTCCCTGATCCAGCATACTCTTTATTGCGGTCATTCTATTATTAAACTCATGTATTCTCCGGCTCTGTTTTTCCATATTTTCAGTTATGGAATGATACAGCATCGTCTCATTCTTTACACGATTCAGGACTGCTTCGTTTTCAAGTATGCGTTGCTGTCTATTTGCCACCTTTGTAAACAACCATATAATTGCAATATCAAGACATGCAATACCGATTCCCAAAAGTGAAAAGAAAACATCCTTATCATTCATATCCAAAACCGTAATCTTATCAAAAGCTACAATTAGGATAACCAAAGAAATGATAGATGAAAAAAATATGCCACACCACTCTTTTGATGATAACAATACAGAAATATTTCTATATTTTCCTTGCTTACCTCTCATCACCAACAGCGCCACCACGCATATCACTATTTTTAGAGTTGCAAAGGCAACCAGCATATAATTAACATTTACTGGTGCTTCCATTCCAGTTGTAATTCCCAACTTTATGAATACAAGTAAACCAATGTACTCATACATGGCTGTTAGGCTGTAAAACACCGTAAACAATGTTGCAACCTGCAGAAACTTTCCTTTCATAAAAAGGAAAAAATAGATTGATACACATACAATTACTACTGCAAATCTTAAATAAGTATTTTCCTGAATTAAGAAAGATATTAAAAACTCAAGTACCACAAGGCCAGCAATAGCCAAATTTTTACCTTTTTCTTTTACAAAGCCTTTCTTATCAAAAAACAAACCTAAAAAAGTAAATTCCGTTATGCCCTCAATAACTATCTGTATTATGCTTAATACCATTTCCAACATCAGAATTCACCTCTCTTACGAACATAATAATCTTCTGCTTCCTTATAATATTTCTTCGAAATGCCAAGTGAAATTCCCTGCACCAGTTCTGCCTTATACCTATACACATTAGTAAGATAATCCTTGTTTATTAGATAACTCTGGTGTATACGCATAAATCCTAAATGCGCTAATTCTTCCTGCACACAATCCAAGCGGTCATACATATAATATTCTCTCATTTTCCCGGAAGCCTCTAAAACATGGATAATGACCTTATGCACTTTGCTCTCTGCATAAACAATCTTTGATGGAGCAATCGAAAGTGTACCACCCTGAACAGCTAGGTCAATCTTCTTCTCGTCTTTTTGCATTTTCTCAATAGCACTATCAAGGCATTCAGCCAATGAGGATTCTAAGTTCTCATCATTTTTCAATAAAAATCTATGTGCCTCTACCTTGTACCCTTCAAGCGAATACTCCGGGTATCCTGAAAGAAATACAATAAATGCTTTTGTATCGTTTTCTCTTAGCCACCTAGCAGCCGCAAGGCCATCCATATCTTCCATAGCAACATCAAGAAAAATCACATCGTAATCTTCCCTGAAATCCTTTGTAAGCTCTATTCCAGATTCAAAGGTCGTAACCTTACAGCACAGATTTCTTGTTTTGAAATAATCCTCTATAAGATTTCTTTCCTTTTCCATATAAAATAAGTCATCTTCACATATAGCGATTCTTATCATCAGCAACAACTCCTGCCACAATAAACTTGGGTACAATAACCCTTATTATATTATCGGAACAATACCTTTATAGTTCAACTCTATTGC
>JAZQOC010000066.1:0-4227 GCA_045627645.1 Lachnospiraceae bacterium | reverse complement strand
TTTTAGTTCAATCATCCAAATTGCATACCATTCCCATTGATCTGGTCTAGCAAGACACCCATTAAGCATTTCCGTGAAAGCTTCTTTCAGAACCGAGACATTCTGTATTGCAATAAACGCCTCCATCTGTTCTTTTGAAGCCGCATAAATTTTCAAACGATTTGTTTCTATCATGTTTTCCCCCTATTTCATCGGTGTTCCTACTTCAATCAGATTTCCATCCGGATCATAAAAGCGTAACACTTGTTGTCCCCAACTGTGTGTCATTAAAGTATTAACATATTCTACATCGGGATATAACATTTCTAATTTTCTAACAAATCCATCGATATCGCTTTCCTCAAAATAAAGTTCACACGAATTATTTCTCCATATAATGTCTCTTTGCAGGAAATCTCTCCAGTAAATATCTTGTTGTAAAACAAGACCTTCAGTAAGTATCATATTCCCATCATTATCAAGAATTAATTCCAATCCGAATAAATCGTGATAAAATTTTAGGGATTTATTAATATCTTTAACTACAATTAGTACGTTTTTTAACTTCATTCTTTTCTCCTATTAATCTCCTATACCCTATTCCCATTTTTTCATGATAGGTAGCCAAAATTCCACATACACACCAGTTCCTTCAGGGTATACTTCAATCTCCGGGCGATTATCATGAATATAACCGCTTGACGGAAGCCAATTCATAAAAGCTTCCATTTCTGCACGAATCAAGGCCATCGGATCACATCCATCTCCCTCAAAAACAGCCCATTCTCCACCTATCACAGTAAATGCATCACATCCTGGAACATGGTTTGCCTCAGTTGCAATATAGAAATCAAATGATCGATTGTTTGGATTCTTCTCAACACGAGATATCCCCATGATTCTACTATGTGTATAGTTCGTCGCCGAATTAGATGAAGCATTCTTTAATTTTTCACTTGTTCCATCCTCATTACACTGTTTCCAGAAATCGGCGAACTCCTCATTGTGCTGACCGCTGATCCAAGTCTTTACACCGCATACAGTGAATGATGGCAAACTGATAATCCTGTTCTTAATCATATTTTCTTCCTCTATCAAACTTTCCAGTCAATAAATACACTCCTAGCACAGCATTAAAGATAACTGCGGAAAATGTACTAAGTCTTTCAAAAATACCAAACACAGCCTTAGGTAAAAGTCCGGTTCCTATAGGCCCGAGAACCATCGCACCAAGACATACCATTGCCCACATACCAAGGGATTTCAGTTCTTCATGCTTTGCACTGATAAAAATCATAATAAGCGCTGCGAGAGACAGAACAACAACCAATATCGTCACAATTAGGTGGCATATATTCTGTGGACTAAAGTTTGAAGCATCGGCCACCCAAGGAAACATTGTATATCCCACGTTGCAAATCCATTCCATAGCTGCGAATGAATATATCCCCGCTTTAAACAACTTTGATTTGCTTCCGGCTATTGCAACGCACACTGCCATGATGGAAACAACAGTGCAAGGGCCAAACAATGCGTTAAGTCTCGTTGCCAACTGCAATGAAGGAGCCCCCTCTGCCGTAAGGTCACTGACTGCCATACTCATCCAGTCATATCCCGGGTACGCTAGGGGCGAAAATACTACCATTGCTGTATATGAAAGTAAGCTAATCAATCCGAATATTCCAAGTTTTCTAAGATTCATTTCAGTTACCCTTCTTCCCATATACTCTACAAAATTCTTCAATAAATAAATCCATCTCACCATCAGCATCATTTGAACCTGCATGGAGCGAATCTGACTCATGATCAAGAATCGAATGAACTCCCATTGCAAATGTGATTGCTGCACCATCAGGATTTTCAAAATGAGTAATTCCTTTAGCAGATATTGCATAGAACAAGTTCTTTGTTGCCGTAATCATTTTGCGTGTTTCCTCAACCATAATCTGTGCTGCAATTTGGTCAAATGCTCGCTCTGCCATTATCATTGCAAAAAATCTATTCATATCAGAAGTGGCACCCATACTTCTGTACGAAGCTACCACACCCGTTAAAATCTCGCTAAGTGAGTGACCTTCGACATATTTTCCATAGTCGACATTCGTATCACCTGTCTGCTGTTTTGCATTTTCGCGAATATAAACATACATCCCCTCAATTATTTCTTCTTTTGATTTGAAATGACTATATAAAGATGATTTCTTTAAATTCACTCGGTCTGCAATCTGTTGCATAGAAATTCTCCCAATTCCTTTTTCGCAAGCCAAATCCAAAGTTGCTTCTATAATTTCTTGTTTTGTCATATGTCCACTTCCTTTCGAATTTAACTATACAACCATTCGGTCGTATAGTCAAGAACGAGTAGTCTTATCGTATAATAAAATAAAAAGACATTATATTTTGATACTGTATAACTCCAATCTTCTGAGAATTGCTATATCTGCATATCAAGACTTATTTCATCTATCTGCAAAACGAAACCAACTGGTAGAAACGAGAAACCAAGTTGCAATATTACTGTTACTAAAAAATTTCATCAGCAAAATGTACTCAGTTTCCTTGCCACCTATTTCCCTACAAAAAACACGCCCGGAAGTGATATTACACCCCGGACGCTTGCACAACGTAAAAAAAGCCTGCGAGCATCAGGACTCTCATCCCAACACCCGCAGGCCCAATAACGTTTCGTTATTCAGTTATACTCTGGAAGTAAAATCCAGACTAATCCATCCAGCACCATTCTTAAGTCTACCCCATCCTATATCAGAGCCTTTTCCGCTCTTTACTTCCATAATGGTAAATACTCCTACTCCTGTGCAAATGCCGGTCTTAGCAGTATTAGTACCAGAACCCTTCCTGATATTCAGATCAGGAATACTTACCTTCACCAGAAACGGACAATCTGCATTAGTCATCCCACCTGCAGCACCCTCAGCCACCTCAGGATAAACCTGCTTTCCATTCCAGTCATAAACCTCATATCCCGGATTCTTATCAGCCATAGCCTTTGCATACACAATGAGAGTACCATCAATCTGATGGAGCAGTTAGAAGCGACTGGCATTGTAACCTACGTGGGGCGTGTAAATATGGATCGGAATAGTGTGGAAAACCTGCAGGAGGAGAGTGCGGTAGCATCATTAGCCGGAACAATCGAGTGGCTGGAAAATGTCAAAAAACGCTTTGTAAATACCTATCCGATTCTGACACCACGTTTTATTCCATCCTGTTCCGATGAACTGATGCATGGACTCGGTGCACTCGCGAGCGAGGAACGACTACGGGTACAGTCACATTTGTCGGAGAACTGTGCAGAGATTGCATGGGTAAAAGAACTCGTACCGCTGGCAACCTCGTATGCAAATGCTTATGAAATGTTTGGAGCACTTGGTGATGCAAGTCGTCCTGCGATTATGGCTCATTGTGTATACAGTGGGGAAGAAGAAATTGCGATTATGAAAAAGTATGGAACGTATGTGTCACATTGTCCGGAATCCAATATGAATCTGTCCAGCGGAATCGCTCCGGCGCGTCGTTTCCTGGAGGCAGGATTGCATGTGGGACTTGGCACGGATGTGGCTGCTGGATCATCGCTCAATCTGTTAAAGACGATGCTTTGCACCCTGCAGGCCTCCAAGCTCTATTACCGGCTGAAGGATGAGGCGGCGAAGCCACTTTCTTTTGAGGAGGTATTTTACCTTGCAACAGTGGGGGCGGCAGCTATTTTGGTCAGGTTGGAGCCTTTGAAGACGACTATGAATTTGATGCGGTTGTTATCGATGACAGCCTGATGTATTCCCAGCGTGAGATGTCGATTCGTGAGCGTGTGGAACGAATGGTATACAATGATTCGGATTGTAGAATCATCGATAAATATGTGCGTGGAAAACAGGTCTTCTATAAGAGTTAGATGTTATGAAGAAAAATGAAATAATCAGAATCATAAAGTTTATATTATTTTCCTTATCTGCGGGAATGATTGAGGCAGTTACCTTTGCTGTCATGAATGAGGCGTTTGAGCTACCCTATTGGCCGTGCTATCTTGTAGCTCTGCTTTTAAGTATTGTATAGAATTTTACATTGAATCGAGAATTTACGTTCAAAGCATCCAATAATATCCCGATTGCGATGTTGAAGGTGGGATTATTTTATGCGATATTTATCCCGGTCAGCACCTGTCTGGGGAATTATCTTGCTGAAACACGTTTATGGAATGCATATCTGGTAACAGGACTGAATATGCTGGCC
>JAZQOC010000065.1:0-36690 GCA_045627645.1 Lachnospiraceae bacterium | reverse complement strand
TCAGCACAGGATGCACTTGATAAGGCACAGAAGTTAGTAGATGGTTTACAGAAAAATATTGATGATAAGCAGTTAGATATTGATGGTTATAAGAAGTCAATTGGTGAACTTGAAGCAGCTAAGTCTAAACTTGAAGCAGATAAGAAGGCTGCTGAAGATGAACTTAAGAAACTTGAAAAAGAAAAGGGAAAAGCTGATAGAGAGTATAAAGAAAAGGAAAGAGAGTATAAGTCAATTTCTAATGCTGTAGAAAAGGCAATTAAGACTATTGATGGTCAGTTGACAGCGGCAAATAAAGAGTTAGAGCAGCTTACTACTGACGAAGGAAATCAGAGACAACTGGTGGCCGATGAAAAGGCAAAATATATATATACAGATGAAGACGACGTTGAGCATATTACTGCAATGGGCGAAATCTATATGATTGAGAAGGAAATCGCATCTATAGTTGCGGATGAAGAGATGACTGACGAAGATAAGGCATCTGCAATCAATAATAAGCGTGATGAACTTGTAAAGGTTGTTCTTGGACAGGAGAAGGGGGCAACAAATGTTTATGAGGTTGAGACTTCAGGATTAAGCAACAATGAGAATGTTACAGTAACAGTTTCAGGAGATATTAAGAATACTATTTATGCTGTTACAGAGACAGTTGTTGATGAGGAAGGTAATGAAGCAACAAAGGTTGCTTATTACACATATGAAGTCGAAGAAGACGGTTCTATAAAGGTATATGACCTTGTGAGAACAGAAGTTGTATCTAATACATATAAGACAGTTAAAGAATCACAGACAGATCTTACACAGGATGCATTTGATGTGTTAGTAGAGGGATTAGTAGAAGGTGATGATTATACTGTTGAAGTAACTGAGCATGATGGATTGCCAGCTACTTATTATGTAAGTTACGAGGTTGTAGATAAGGGCGACTACGACAGAAATAGTATTGATACAGAAAAAGTGAATGAATATATCCGTAATGGTTATACTGTTACTGTTGATGGAAAGAAGATTGATGAAGTCGCATACAGAATGGATATACCATGGCATAGATTATATGGTATAACGGCATATAGAATAGGTAATGAGTGGTATGCATTTGATAAAAAAGGTGTATACTATGAGCTTGTTACAGAGACAGTTACCAATGCAGTATTAACTCAGGATCAGATTGATGCCTTAACAGGAGTACAGAACCTTACAACATCTCTTAAGGATGACGTAGTTGAAGCATATAATACATATAGTGTAGTTATCTATAAGTCATACACTGAGTCTATACGTGCAGAAGCAGCAGAAGCGTATGGTCTTGACGAAAATGGTGAGTACAGATCTGAAGATGGATCAGTAGTAATTATCAGAACAAAAGATGCACAGGAAAAGAAATCTCACTTTGAAACAGTTACAACAAATACTATTGTTAACCTTGAAACACCTGACAAAAATAAGAAATTCACTGATATCAATAAGGATTTAATTGACGCAGGTTATGTGTATGTAAACAACGGCAATGGCGAAGTTAAAGTAGAATATAATGAGGACAAAAAGGAGTACGGATATTATACAGGTAGTGGGAAAGATAGAAAGTGGCATTCTGCAAACAATAATAGAAAATCTTATACCGTATATGCAAAAATAGAAACAAATCAAGAAACTATAGAGGTTGTAGACCAGGCAGCCTCTCTTGCAGAGTACAAGATGATTACTTATACAATGCAGAGAGATAAGACAATATCATATGACTATGCAGATGAATTTTCTGATGCGGATGCTACAAAGGGATACTATGGTGACTTAGCTGCTAAAGAGGCTGAATTAGCAAGATTATCTGGTGCTGTTGCAGATGCGCAGGCGAAGGTAAATGGACTTATTACAGATAAGGAAGCTCAGAATACTAAATTAATTAATGCAAAGAATGCAAAGGATGGCGCAGAGAAAGAAGTTAATCGCCTTGCAAAGCTTATTAGTGCAAAAGAAGGAGAAATAAAGAAATTAGATAAAGATATCAAAGATAAGAATGGTGATATCAAGAAGCTTACTGACAAGAAGGATAAAGCAGAGAAAGAGCTTAAGAAACTTCAGGATCAAATGAAGGATGCGGACAAGGATCTTAAGAAAAAGACAAATGATGTAACTAAAGCTCAGAAAAAATATGATGATGCTAAGGCTAAACTTAACACAGCAAAGTGGAATCTTTTATTAGCAGAAAATAATAAGAAGGTTAAGACTGCTAATGTTAATGGAAAGAAAGTTAATTTAGAAAAGGCAGAGAATGCTCAGAAAGAGGCAAAGAATTGGCTTGATTTCTATGTAAAACTTGAGTCAGAAGCAAAGAAAGCGTATGATGCAGCGAAGAATGCAGAGGATCTTTTGAAGAACCTTAAGGGAACGGCAGATGTTGCTTCCAAGGAATTAGAAGCAGCAAAACAGAAAGTTGCTGAGCTTAAGCAGAAATATGAAGATGCAAAAGCAGCAGCAGATAAGGCTAGAGAGAATGCAGATAAGGCATTACAGGATTATCAGGATGCACTTGTTGAAGTAGCAAAACTTGCAGGTCTTGTTGACGATGCTAAGGCTAGTGCAGGTGAGGCTTGGAGTGCAGTTGAAGCAAAGAGACTTGCTGAAGAAGAAGCAGCTCGTCTTGCTCGTGAGGCAGCTAATAGCGGTGATTCATCATCTTCATCATCAAGCAATAGAGAAGTTGCAGTTATCTCTCAGGGCGTAGCTGAGCAGCCAACACTTGCAACAAATCCAGCTGGCAGAACAGTAAGAAGAAATACTACTGTTGCAGCAGCTGTAGAAGAAGTTGTAGCTGGTGATGGTGAAATCGAAGAGACAGCAGGTGGCTCAACAGTTCTTGAAGATAACGAAGTACCAATGGCTGACAAGCAGTCAGTAACAATCGATGACAATGAGACAGCTCTTTCAGCATCAATCCCAGTACAGGAAAAGATGTCATGGTGGTGGTTAATCCTTGTTATCATTGCTGGTGGTACAGGACTTGAGATGTACTTAAGACATAAGGTAAAGAAGAACGCTGAAGCAGAAACAAATAATGATTAATTCTAATGGGTACATTGGTAAGATAAGATGGGGGACCGGAATCGTAATGATTCCGGTCCTTTACTTTACAAGAACTTTTATGTATCATTTGTGATACGGAGAGACGTATTTCATAACACGAGGATAGTTTCTAAAAAGGAGAAGTATTACACTTTGTTATGAAGGTGAAAAACTGATAGAGGTTATTGACGATGCTTCCTGAGAAGTTTTGTGAAAGAATGAAAAATACATTAGGAGAAGAGTATGATGCTTTCGAGAAGAGTCTTGAAGGTGAGAGACATCATGCTTTGAGACTTAATGCCCTTAAAGTAAATGAAGACGGACTAAATGCAACGGAAGTATTGGCAAACCATGAGTTTTGCAAGGAAAAGGTGGAGTGGGCGAAGAATGGATATTACTATGATAATTCTAGTGCGCCAGGTAAACATCCTTACCATGATGCAGGCTTATATTATATTCAGGAGCCATCAGCTATGGCCCCGGTTGGAGAATTAGAGGTCGCACCAGGAGAATTTATTCTTGATTTGTGTGCAGCACCAGGTGGTAAGACTACTCAGATTGCTGCGCTGATGAAAGGTGAAGGAGTACTTGTGGCCAATGAACCTATGCCACAGCGAGCTAAGATTCTGTCTGAGAATATAGAACGAATGGGTATAAGAAATGCGATTGTGACCAATGAGATGCCAAACCGTTTGGCAGAAGTGTTTCCAATGTATTTTGATAAAATTCTTGTAGATGCTCCTTGTTCTGGTGAGGGTATGTTTAGAAAGAATGAAGAAGCACTTGTTGAATGGAGCCTGGAAAATGTAAAAATGTGTGCTGAGAGACAAGATGAAATACTTGATCAGGCAGCAAAAATGTTGCAGCCAGGTGGGAGAATCGTTTATTCTACATGTACTTTCTCTGAGGATGAGGATGAGGGAAGTGTAGAAAGATTTTTAAGCAGACATTCGGAGTTTGAATTAAAGACTATGAGAAGGCTGTGGCCGCACAAAATTAAGGGCGAAGGTCATTTTCTTGCGGTATTGGAAAAAGAGGGAGAGAGAAGCGAAGGCATCATTCCTAAGGCTGTCACAGGAACCGTTAAAGGAATTGCTGATAAGGAACTGGTGGGATACAGAGATTTTGAGAAGAATAATCTTTGTATAAAGCTAAAGGGTGATTTTGTGAAATTTGGTGACAATTTGTATCTGGCTCCAGAGCATGCTCCAGGTATAAAGGGACTTAAAGTATTAAGATATGGTCTTCAGTTAGGAGAAGATAAGAAGAACAGATTTGAACCTAGTCATGCGCTTGCTTTAGCTCTTAGTCCAAAAGAGGTTAAGTATCATTGCAATGTCAGCGTGGAAGATGGAAGTGCTGGTTCTTTTCAAAATGGACTGACTTTCAATTATGAGGGTGAGAAAGGATGGTATCTTGTCTGCGTGGATGGATTCTCTACAGGGTGGGGAAAACTCGCAGGTGGTATCATGAAGAATCATTATCCGAAAGGCCTTAGAAAATATTAATATATAAAAAGAAAGCTGAGCTTATTACTCAGCTTTTTCATATTCTTTATGTAATGCATCTTTGCGAATAATAAATATATCTTTGTGATTTGACTCCAGACAAGCCATATAATCACCGGCTTTTCCAAGGACATAAGAGTCTTCATTATTAAGTGTAAATACCTTGATGTCATTTGTTAATTCTGAGGCAAGATATATACGATCTTCTTTAGGCTTACAGTTTATCAGACACTTTTCAAAATCAGGACTTACGACTTCTTTGCTGGATTTTAATGTTGGCATATATTTGGCAAGACATTTATATTGTTCTGAACTCAATGAGTAATTAGCGTTATATGCATCCTTATCAAGTACATCAACGTTGCCATCCGAGTCAACAATAATACATGTTTTACCATCTACACTTAACTGGATGTCATTGTCCATCGTACGAACTGTATATTTTGTTCCAATAGGGTAGAATTCATCAGGAATAAAGCATCCACATACTGTGTTGGTTTTCTTGTATTTTTCCATAGAACCAGTATTTATACTGTAATCTTTTGCATAGATAATACGTGTCTCGTCAAAATACTTTGTCATGCGAAGACCAAAATAAGTTTCAGTATTAATAGTTGGATATAAATCCTCGTACATATTCTCAAAGATAAATCCACCAGCTTTGTCAGTATGACCGCCACCAGATCCAATCTTGTCAGTGAGATATTCTACCAGTTCATTAGCTTTTACTTCTTTAATACAACTTCTAACAGAAAGTTTAAATCCGCCTTCGGCATTGTTATATACTACGCAGGTGTCTATTTTATCTACCTGAACTACCAAATCGCTGATGAGTCCTAAAATATTAGGATCACAGGTTTCAGAATGAACAACCGCAAAGCGATGGTCATCATTGTATATATGTCTGATAAGTGCAATTCCGGCAATTTCCAACTCTTTAATGGAAATATTGGAATTAACAAATCTTGTTATTAGATTTTTGTCATACAAAAGAGAATCCTGCATATCACGATCAAGTGGATGAAGGGATTCTACAAAGTTTGAGGTGTCAGTCATTAATCCATAGTAAAGAGCAGTTGATAATGCTCTGTTGGAGTTAATATCGTAACCTTCATCTAAAAGTAATTTCCACACAAGTGTTGAACAACTTCCCAGATATGGTCTTATGTCCTGCATAGGAATATTAGTATATAACTGATGATGATCGATGCATGCAACTTCGTCAGCCATAATGGGTGTAACATTGCCTTGACCATACTGACAGTCTACAGTAATCAAAAGTCCGTCAAATTTATCAGATTTTTCAGGAAGATAGTTAACTGGGATATGGAGGGTTGAAATCATAAGCTGAAGGTTAGGTTTGGTAACAGGATTTCTTCCACCATACACAATATATGAATTAATATTGTTTTCTTTGAAGTAAGAATAAAGTCCAAAGGCAGAGGCGAGTGCATCTGCATCAGGTGTGTCATGGCACTGTATATATATATTCTTGTAGCTTAGTAAATCATGTAACTGCATTTTTGATTCTCCTGGTAATCCGTAATTTGTCGGGATTAGTATTACTATCTCATCATATCATAAAATAAAAATATAAAAACTATTCAATTGGAATAAGCTGTGCTAATATACTCTATGGTTTTTAGAGTGATATAAAAACTGATTAAAAGAAAAAGAGGAAAATAACATTGGAAAATGATAAATCCATAGTTGTAAAGTTAATTGCATTTTGGAAAAAAGAAACTGTACTTTCCATTGCAACTATACTGGCGATTATTTCAGCATTTTTTGTTCATCCCAATACGGAATATGTACATTATATAGACTGGAGAACCCTTTGTATTCTGCTTAGTCTGATGATTATTATGGAAGGATTCAAAAGAACAGGATTGTTCGATGAAATTGGAGCCAGACTTTTAAAAGCAACAAAGAGATTGTGGCAGCTGATATTTGTATTAGTGCTACTTTGTTTTTTCTTTAGTATGTTGATTACTAATGATGTTGCATTACTTACATTTGTTCCATTTACAGTTATGGTACTGGAAAGTTGTGACCAGAGAAAAGCTATGATACCAACTATCATACTGCAGACTGTAGCAGCTAATCTTGGTAGTATGATGACACCTATTGGTAATCCACAGAATCTGTATTTGTTTAGTATCATGGGATGCAACATTGTTGAGTTTATGAAGATTCTACTTCCATATACTACAATTACATTCATTCTTTTGGCGATTTCAGTATTACTTATTAAAAATAAGAATGCTGAAGTTTCTGCAAAAGAAGTGGTCAATGGAAATCAAACTGAAAATGTGCGCATAAAGAATGCTGTATATGGTGTATTGTTTTTCCTGGCAATTATGGTTGTCATGAGAGTTATTCCTTATTCGGTTCTGATTGTGTTAGTTATATCGGCCGTAGTGATTGTTGATCCGGAAACGCTAAAGACAGTGGATTATGCATTGATTTTTACTTTTGTTGCATTCTTTGTTCTTATTGGAAATCTTGGAAATATCGAATATATTAAACAGGCTTTAAGTAGCATTGTTGAAGGAAGAGAAGTGTATGTTGCTGTTTTAGCAAGTCAGTTTATAAGTAATGTTCCGGCAACACTTTTACTAAGTGGTTTTACAGGAGATTACAGAAGTTTGTTGATAGGTGTAAATCTTGGTGGACTGGGAACCTTTATAGCTTCTATGGCTAGTCTCATTTCCTATAAAATATACGCTCACAATTATAATGAAAGCAAAGGTGAGTATCTTATAAAATTTACAATTGTAAATATCGTTTACCTCGCTATTTTAATGATTGGATATTTAATAATCGGATAGAGTTAAATGAAAGAGTTAGTGCTTATGTGCTAACTCTTTTGTGTTTTATGAAAGTTGTGTGCACGTGCAAAATAATATATAATCAAACGTGGAGTGTAAATTACTTCTGAGGGAATAAAAATGTTAAGAGTTATGGATAATACGGAGCTTGCTATTGAAGAAATCAAGGGGCTTCGGATGGTGCATTTCTACCATATTATTAAAGATAATGAATTTATTGAAGCGGTACTTGCTTACTATGACAAGGATAAGGTTATTAACCTTTGTGTTCTTGATAAGCATTATGAAAAACTTCTTGATAGATTGTGGAATCTGTATGAGGCAGAAAAAGATTGTAACAGAATAATAATGGATGATTACTCGAAACAGATTTTAGAAAAATCTGCAGAGTATGATATTGAACAGTATAAGAACCTGACGAGTGGATACAGTCAGATAGATGAGCCAATGTTTCCGCAGAGTGGATATATGAAGGCGTACATTGTTCCTGTTATACGTTTTGTAGTTAATCAGTTATATGTCATGTCTGGGCAGGAACCAATGTGGAATCCAATTGGCAGAGACTGGTTTGGTTCGGGTGAAATATCTGCACATTGTGGTGATAAGAAACAAATCTTTCCATACAGAATAAAAATAGTTAGTGAAGGTTTGTATTCAGTTGATATAGGCAATGTGTTAATGACTGGTAACAATCTGAATATTAGCATTCGCTATAGTGAGAAAGGTATTGAATTAAACCTTCTAAGTACAAAGCATCCTATGGAAGGCAGTATAAAATATTTTTTTACTAACGATAATCTGGTGTGTATTGCAGATGTTAGTGTGGAAGGGAAAAAAGTATTTTCTAATGTATCTCCAGTTGATAAACTGGACAATCAGGCTGGAGTATGGAAGCTTCCTTGGGAACAGGTAATTAGAAAAACGAATAGTTTGATCGAATACAATTATTCATGCAACGATTGTGACTACAGTTTTGTGATTTCGTATAAAGATATATCAGCGAACGATAAGATAAACTACACAATATATAACTATGCAATGAGTGTATTTAAGAGTAAGCGCAGTGACACAAGGACACAGATTCACTTCTGTGATTTGGGATATGGAACCAGGGGGTATTACAAGGCAAACCTGGAAGGTAAGTATTTTATTGAGGTAATGGAGTAGAGAGATGAGTATATTTTCAAGAGATAATTCGAAAACAGTAATCCAGCGTCTGGATGCAGTAACAGACAGATTAAAGAGCGCAGGAATTGGCAATGAGTCAGAATTTGTAACTGCAGTAAACGCAATTAAGAAACAGCCGGATGCCTGTGTAATTAAACCAGATGATCTTTGTGTGGATATTATTGAACTGATAATTTCTAATCCAATTAATTCACCTTCGAAGTATTATCAGATACTTTGCCAGGCAGAAAAAGTATATCAGGCTATTTTTATTTATGATGAAGCTACATCGGATTTTGAAAAACTTCGAATGATTTTTTTGGAAATGTATCGTGAGAAGAATGTTATAGATAATAAGTTGTTTGATCTTAAGTTGTATGACTCTTTTAATGACAAGGAAAAATATCTTCTTTTATGTCGTGCATTGATTTCAAATCCAAATTCATCAGCAGTTTTTGCTGTAATCAAGGATTATGGTATTCAGATCAGGGAATACATGATAGATGATGATATGTATCTTGGCAATCTTATTAAGGTTGCAACAAAGCTCAGTAATGCTGTACCAGAACAGATGGCAGACATCATTAAGGCTGAAATTGAAAATGTAATGCGAATGAATGGAATCTACAATGTTGATCCGGTCAAGATTGCCAAAGTAGATCAGAATATCAGAGAAGCTTCAAGAATCATTGAAAACGGTGAAGATGTAATAAGACAGGTTGATGAGAAGAGTGATTATATCGCTAAATTAGCAGATGATTTTGCTTCTCAGGCAAAGGAGATCAGACAGTCAGAAGAAGTAAAACTTGAGCAGAAATTAAAATCTGCTACAGAAAGGCTTGATAAGGTTCTTGAAGAATATGCAGAGAATCAGAAGAAGGTTCTTCTGATGGAGAAGGATATTCTTATTAAGCAGGTTTATGCAGAGGCAGAAGCAGAGCTGACAAATTATAAAGCTATGGCAAAGACAATTGCAGCATCTACATCTATGGAGATTGCTAACCTCAATAGAAATGCAGAATCTGTTCTCACAAGGGTAAGCAATTTTGTTAATAATGACAGCCAGGTTAAGAAGGCGTTGGAAAATGCAGAAGTTAATCAGGCACTTATGGAAAAAATCAATAAGCTTAATATGCTTAACGATGTAAATATTGAGACTATGCAAAAGCACATGGAGGCAACAATGGCAGCACCCCATGCTGCACCTGCACAGACTCCTGCCGCAGCTGCAATTCAGGCTGCACCTGCGATGACAACTGATATGAGCATGGAGATACCACCTATCAATCCATTGCTTGATCCAAATATTCCATTTAAGAGCAGATGGGATATTGTAATGAAAGATAAGAAGCGCATGGAAGAACAGGGAGCTCATTTCCATGAAACATTTGATGATGTTCTTATGGCAATTATGGAAGATGCAAATCCTTATCTTATTGGACCATCTGGATGTGGAAAGACCTTCATGATTAAGCAAATTGCAAAGCTTCTTAAGATGGACTTTATCGATATTGGTTATATTAATGAGGAGTATGATATTTTAGGTTTCCAGACAGCTACTGGTGCTTACAGTACACCAAACTTCTATAGATGTTATAAGTACGGAATTATCGCATTTTGTGATGAGTTGGACAATGGTAACAGCAGAGCGACAGTTAAACTTAATTCATTCTTATCCAATAATCTTGATTCAAGCTACAACTTCCCTAATGGTGAATGTGTAACAAGACATCCTAACTTTAGAATTGTGGCAGCAGGTAATACTGAAGGTAATGGTGCAGATGCCAACTACAACACAAGAGAAAAGATTGAGGAATCAGTTCAGCAGAGATTCCTTCCGGTTTATGTAGGATACGATAATGCTGTTGAAAAGAATATTCTTATCGATTACCCAGATTGGTTCAGTTTTGTGGTTCTCTTTAGAAAAGCAACTGACAGATGGTCAGAGGTTAATGGCATAGCAGCTCAGGGTATTCTTACAACAAGAGATACAAATAGAATTAAACGATATCTGGATAATAAGAGTTTCTCACCGGATAAGATTCTTAAATATGAGTTTATTCAGACAAAGGATGCTGAGTATCTTATGTTTATAAAAGATGAGATAAAGAAGCATGAACAGGAATTTGCCAAGGCAGCTCCAATTATTAATCTGTTCAATAAACAGGTTGATAGCATTTGCAGAAAGGGTATGAGAAGCTAACAATGGCGGGCAATCGAGCACTCAAAGAAATAATCGGAGACGATGCAGTATATCGAATGCATTTTAAGTCGCTCAACGATCTTGAGATGTACTTAAGGTCAGATCCTGCAATAACCACCAATGTTTTCAAATCGCAAAAGAGCATATATATGCCTGAAAACTTTGCGGGAGAACCTCTTGAAGCGGCAATCGACTACCTTCATGGTGGATATGATAAGAATCTGGATATGTTTCTTAAACTTAAGAAAGAAATAGATGCTGTCAATGTCAGATATTCAAACAATAGAAAGACAGTTACTGCAGTGGTTGGCTCAAGACCTAATGTACCTGCGTATATTGCAGGTGCTCCAAAGACCATGTATCGAATGGAGAGGGTTAAGGAGAAAAAGTTCGTTGATATATATATGAATATTGCATATAGCGGACACACTACAGAACAACAGGTAAGAAATAGAGGTATTCTTACACTTAATCTGGTTAATGTACTGGAAAGTCATGATATTGGCGTAAATCTGCATGTGTTTGAAGCGTGTTTTGTTGAAAAAGAGGTTTTGATTACAGAAGTAGTAATTAAAAAGCCGGGAGAACTTTTAAATATCAGTAAATGTTATTTCCCTATGTGTAGTAAAGAATTTCTAAGAAGAGTATTACTCAGAGTTAAGGAATCAGTTCCATTCTTAGGACTTAACTGGGGAATAAGCTATGGAGCCGTTTTGGACGAAGAAAGAACCAGAAAATATTTGGGTGTGAGTAAAAACCAGATTATGATTCTTTCACCTCAGGCTATGGGAATAAAGGGTAGTGATATTTATGAGGATGCAGACGCATTTATCAGTAAATTGGATTTAGGTGATGAAATTTCTTTCCCTAAATACAAGGAATATGACAAGTAGGAGATAATGATATGGACGAATTAAATATCAATGATACATTGTCCATTATAAATTATGGTGTTAATTTGCAGACGATGATATCTGAATTATCAACGTGCGCATTTGAAACAATAAGAAATATAGAGCTTGATGAGATAGGCAGTCTGTTATCTGAAATGTTAAGCTTTTTCAAATCAGGTAACGATTCAAAGGTTCCATTTGCCGAGAGAGAAAGACAGGTGGATCTTATGTCTGACAGTCTTAAGTTGCACAGGGTAGAATTGCTTAAGGACTGTGAATTGTTAGAGCAGCTCTGCAAGGTTAATCGTGAGTACATCAGTGAGTTATCAGCGATGATTGAGCATGCGAAAAGCGTAGTAGAAGAATTTGCCGAGAGAAAACTTAATACGGACGAAAAGATGAGACTTGGTTCCCTCAATAAAAGAATCGGTGAATTGGAGATGTCGCAGACCGTTGCTTATTCTTTTGAGCCACAATTAAAAGTTGTTCAGGAAAATGAAGCGCAGATGGCAGAGAAGATCCAAAGTGCATTAGTGAATGTAATTGCCCTTTGGAAACGTCAGCAGATATCTGAAGAAAATAAAGCGAGTGTAGAAGATACAAACGCACTTATCATGAAGGGAATTGATGAGCTTATTCGTCTACAAAGAGAAGGCTATAGTCTTGTGGATAAAAGCTAACTATTGAGCTTCTGATTGATAGTATTGAGGACTCTTTTTTTATCGGTGCTCCATAAAGGCTCAATTAAGAGTTTTCTTGGACCATCGCCAGTTATACGATGAACAATTATATTAGAAGGAATGTTATCAATACAGTCTACAATCAGGTTGCAGTATTCTTCCATAGTCATTAAAGGCCAAGGGGAATCAGCATACATGCGTGCAAGTTCAGTATTCTTTAATATATGAAGAAGCTGAAGCTTAATTCCTCGTATAGGTAGCTTGCATGCCTCTTTTACAGATTCAAGCATCATCTCTTTGGTTTCGTTTGGAAAACCAAGAATAATATGCGCAATTACATCTATACCGGCATCACTTAATAGTGATGTCGTTTTTTTAAACTGTTCGAAGGTGTACCCGCAGTGCATGTCAGCGAGGGTTTGTGGATGAATGGACTGGAGTCCCATCTCAATCCAGACAGGCTTTATCTTGTTAAGTTCCACCAGCAATTTAAGAACATCGTCACTAATACAGTCGCATCGGGTTGCGATGGACAGGATAACAACATCGGGATGATTGATGGCTTCTGTGAATATAGTTCTTAAGTATTCCACAGGTCCATAGGTGTTGGTGAAGGCCTGAAAATATGCAATGAATTTTCTGCAGCTTGTTTTGGCAGAAATTAATGCTTTGGCATCTTCGATTTGTTTGGTTATACCACCCTCTGCCATGGCAAAATCACCAGAGCCTCCCTCTGAGCAAAATGCGCAGCCATTAGTTCCAATAGAACCGTCACGGTTAGGGCATGTGAGACCGGCATTTAAAGAAAGTTTATATACTTTTTCTCCATATTCTTTTGTCAGGTACTCATTGACAGAGGTGTACTGGTGCTTCATTCATCGCTCCTAATTGCTTGCATTTTATGATATTATTATAAATAGATTTTTTTCTATTTGAAAGTGGTGTGAAATAGTGCATAAGAAAGTTGATTTAAAAACTAAATATATGATTGCCGTAACTATTATCATGTTTTTGGTTATGGTGGTACTTCTTTCCCTTGTGTACGTGTTTCATGTGGATGGAAAAAATGGAAACACCGGATACACAACATACGACCAGTATTATGTGATGATATCCAATGATAAGAGATCTTCATTTATGAGTAATGTGTATGAGGGCGCTTATAAAGAAGGAATCAAGCAGGGGATTTTTGTTGATTCTCTTGCTGATAATTTGCCAAATGATTACACGGAAGCGGACCTTATAAAAATCGCTATCTCTTCACAGGTGGATGGCATAATTGTTGATGCAGAGATTTCGGATGAGATTACAGAATTAATTAATCAGGCCAATGATGAGGGTATACCGGTTGTTACTTTGTTAAATGACAACACAGACAGCAAGCGCTGCTGTTTTGTGGGAATCGGTGGTTATGAAATTGGTCGTGAATACGGAAGTGAAGTACTGCAGATTGCCAAGGAGTTAAGACGACAATACTTCATGTCTACTCAGGATGCTAGGGAAGAAGAAATTGCGTCTATAGATGTTGCAGTTTTGGTTAATTCAACCAACAACAGTGCCAGCCAGAATGTTATCATTTCTGGTATAAGAGAGACTATAGAGACCAGTGATCAGAATCAGGCTACTACAGCCAATGTTGAGATTATATCAGTTGATAACTCCAGCACATTTTCTGTGGAAGAATCCATAAGAGATATTTTTATAGATAACAAGCGTCCAGATGTTATCATCTGTCTTGATGAACTTACTACAACCTGCGTATATCAGGCGGTTGTAGATTACAACGTAGTTGGTAAGGTTAACATTCTTGGATATTACGATTCGGATACAATTCTTAATGCCATAGACAGAGGTGTTATCTATTCGTCGGTCACAGTAGACACTGACCAGCTTGGAGCCTATTGTGTTGATGCGCTTAAGGATTACAACGAATTTGGAACAACCAGCCAGTACTACACAGGCGATATTGCTCTGATAAACAGAAGCAATGTGGCTTCATACCTGACTAAGGAGGAACAGAATCATGAATAGATTTTGGAGTCTTCCTCTTAGAATAAAGGTTACAAGTGTATATATTCTAGCTAATCTTCTGGTGTTTATTACAGATATATTTTTGCTTATTAGTATTAACAATATGTCTACCGAGATGGACATGGTCTATATGGATAACCGAGAACTCAACGAGCTTTCAGTTGCCCTTGATGAAGTTCAGGACAGCATGACAGAGTACCTTAACTATAAGACCAGTGATTCGCTTGAAGCATATTACAGAAGTTATCAGACTTTTAATAATCTTTCCAGAGAACTTAATGATACTGTAACAGATGTATCCTTTGGTCGAATGGAGCGTAATATCAGGAAAATGAGTGAAAACTATCTTGAGATTACCAACCAGACTATTGAGGCCAAGCGAGGAAGAAATGTTGAGAAGTACAGAGTAAGATATGAGTCTGCTACGGAAAATTATAATTATATTTCAAACTACCTTAAGGCTCTCAACCAGGAACAGTTCCAGAGTAACTCTGAGCATTACAATGAGATGTCCATTAAGTTTAGACAGCTCGAAAGAGTCAGTCTTGTAGTTATGTTTGCAGTTATAGCAGGTAATGTTATTGTTATCATCACATTTGTTAGCAGAATGATGAAGCCGCTTGGTGAACTGGCTAGTGCTGCGGAAGCGGTTGCGGATGGAAACCTGGATGGCAAGCCGATTGAGATTGACAGCAATGATGAAGTAGGTGTTGTGGCGGACGCATTTAACAAGATGGTTATCAGTATCCGTGAATACATCGAAAAGTTAAGAATGAGTATGGAGGCTGAGCGTACTCTCAAAGAAAAAGAACTTAGTATGGAGGCTCATCTTAAGGATGCCCAGCTTAAATATCTTCAGGCTCAGATTAATCCGCATTTTCTGTTTAATACTCTCAACGCTGGTGCACAGCTTGCCATGATGGAGGGGGCTAACAGAACCTATGAGTATGTTCAGACAGTTGCAGATTTCTTTAGATACAATGTTAAGAAACAGGACAAACCGGTTTCAATAAGTGAAGAGGTTAAGCTTATTGATAACTATATTCAGATTCTGAATGTGCGTTTCTCTGGGGATATCAAATACGAAAAGGATATAGATGAAAGCCTGTTGGGTGTTGAGATGCCTAGTATGATACTTCAGCCTATAGTCGAAAACTGTGTTAATCATGGTATTCGAGAGATGGAAGACAGGGGCATTGTCAGTCTTCGAGTGTTCAGGCAGGACAATGAGGTGTGTATCTCTATAAAAGACAACGGAAAAGGAATGTCACAGAGTACTATTGAAAAAATCATCAATGGCACATTGACAGTAGACCGTGATAAAACTGATTCCAACGGAATTGGTATGGATAATGTGATTGCCAGAATTCGTATGTTTACTGACGATGAGGATTCAATACGAATTATAAGTGAAGGTGAAGGTAAGGGAACAGAAATAGTAATATACTTACCTATTGAAGATACAGAGAGTTAATGTGTGTAATACACAGGTGGAATGGAGTTAGCATGTACAAAATAATGCTTGCAGATGATGAAGGAATCGTTATTGATTCCATGAAGTTCATAATCGAGAAGGAATTCGGTGATTCCTGTATCGTTGAATATGCGAAAACGGGAAGAAGTGTAATAGAACTGGCGGAAAACTTCAGACCTGATATTGCGGTGATGGATATTCAGATGCCGGGTATCAATGGTATCGAAGCCATGAAGGAAATCAGAACTTTCTCTAAGGGAACAATTTTTATTGTCATGTCTGCTTACGATAAGTTTGATTACGCCAAGGAAGCAATCAAGCTTGGAGTTATGGATTATATCACAAAGCCGATGGAGAGAACTAAAATTGTCAATGCTCTTAAAAAGGCTATGGATAAAATTGATTCCGAAAGAGAGAAGCGCAGCAATGAGCTCATTATCAAGGAAAAACTTGAGACAGTCGAGCCAATGATAGAGAGTGGTTTGGTATACAATGCTCTTCTTCAGGAGCATTTTGAGGAAGACATTGACAGCTATATGTCTATGCTTGGACTGGATGAAAAATATGGCTATATGCTGGCAGTTGTATGTGGTGACGAGCAGCAGGGAAGTCATATGACCAATGCCATTGGCAGCAGTATCAGAATGTCTGGAAAGTATACTGAGATACGCCATACACTTAAGGAATATTATAAATGCGTAGTCGGTAATATTATGTCTAACAAGATTGCGGTTTTCGTGCCATGCAGTAGTGAAACAGATGACTACAATGAAAGAATAGAGTTAATTAATAAAACAAGAGAACTGGTTAGAACTTTGAGGAAATATACTGAAGTTAATTTCCGTATCGGCATAGGAAGTATAAAGACTATAAGGAACCTTTCAGAGTCTTACCAGGAGGCACTGAGAGCGTTAGCGGCTTCAACAGGTTCGGTTGCTCATGTAAAAGATTTACCAATCGGTTGTGAATACGAAGAGAACTATCCTATTAATCTGGAGAGAAGCCTGTTTGAAAAACTGGAGAGAGGTGATCTTGATGGAACTCTTAACAGCGCAGACAGTTTCTTTGAGTGGATGAGAGATACAAGTTACCAGAATATTATGTCTGTAAGACTAAAAACTTTGGAGTTTGTATTAAGAGCGGAAAGCGCAGCTTACAGAAATGGTGGTCAGGTATATATTTTCAATTCAAGAGATGAGTACCTTCCTCAGATCATGGAGATATGCGATTTTGATCAGATGAAGCAGTGGTTCTTAACAAAGATTGGTGATTCCTGCAAAAACATTCAGAATAAGAGAGAAGAGAAATCAACAAGTACTGTTGAGCAGGCCAAGAGTTACATTAAGGAGAATTATGACAAGGATATTTCCCTTGATGATGTTTCCAGAGCATTTAATATAAGCCCTTATTATTTTAGTAAGGTGTTTAAAGAAGAAACTGGGGAAAACTTTATCGAGTATCTCACCAGCATAAGGATGGAAAGAGCCAAGGAACTCCTGTTAAACAGTACAGAATATTCCATGAAGGAAATATGTTCTATGTGTGGTTATTCTGATCCAAACTATTTTAGTAGAAGCTTTAAGAAAAATGTTGGTGTGACTCCAACAGAGTTTAAGGAAGGCAAGCGAAGTGAAGATTAAAAGATTCCTGATAATAATGCTTGTGGCATTGTTGTGCCTTACGGGTTGTCATAAAAGTGAAGAGAGTAAAAATGTTTATGTAGATAATCCTGAAAAGAAGATTCAGATTGGAATGAGCTTTGACTCATTTGTCATTGAAAGATGGCAAAAGGATAGAGACATTTTTGTGTCAATGGCTAAGGATATGGATGCTGAAGTAAATGTTCAGAATGCCAATGGCGATATAGCTGAACAGGTTAAGCAGATTGAGTATTTTATTGAGAAAGGGATGGATGCGATTGTCATCGTATGTATCGATTCTGACTCTCTTTCAGAAGTAGTTAAGAAGGCAAAGGATGCAGGCATAAAAGTAGTTGCCTATGACAGACTTATTCATGATTCTGATGTAGATCTTTACATATCCTTTGATAACTATGAAGTAGGAAAGCTTATGGGTGAAGCGCTTGCAGATTCAGATATTAGTGGAAAAAATGTTGTAATGATAGGTGGTAATCCTGCTGATAACAATGTTCCTCAGGTTGAAGCAGGTTTTACAGATATCATGAAGGATAACGATGTGAATATTCTCGATGCCATTCACTGTGATGGATGGAGAGCTGAGCTTGGAGGGGATTATATCTATAATAATCTGGATATAATTGCGGAAACAGATGCAATAATGTGCGGTAATGACAATATTGCAACAAGTGTTGTTCATGCACTTTCGGAAAACAGAATGGCAGGCAATATTTTGGTTGTAGGTCAGGATGCTGATTTGGAGGCGTGTCAGAGAATAGTCGAGAAGACTCAGACCATGACAGTATATAAACCGGTTGAAAAGCTAGCATCAAGAGCAGCAGAAAGTACCATAGCTCTCATAAAAGGTGAAGAGATTGGTGGAGATGATGTTATAACTATCAATGATGGCAAGTATGATGTTCCGTATGTAAAATTAACACCTATTGCGGTTACAGCTGACAATATGAATGAGGTTATTATCAACAGCGGATTCCATCTTAAAGAGGATGTATATCTTCATTCGCCAAATAAGATGCCATAAGGATATTTTTCAAGTATTGTGGTATAATGTCTGACGGATTATTAAAAACGAAGGGACATAATTATTATGAAAAGCATAAGAAAGATTTCGGTTTTGCTGATTGCATTTGCAATTTTGCTTATGAGTGGATGCGGTGCAAAGGAGCAGACAGTTGTAAGGGTTGCATCTTTAAAGGGAGCAACAAGTCTGGGACTGCTTAATCTTATGGATAAAGCACAGAATTCAACTACAAAAAATAATTATGAATTTGAGATGGCTACAGCGGCAGATGAGATAATGCCTAAAATGATAAAGGGCGAAATTGATATTGCTTTGCTTCCAGCCAATGCAGCAGCAAATCTATATCAGAAATCAGAAAAAGCAGTTCAGGTTATAGATATTAATACACTCGGCGTTTTGTATGTAGTTACAGGCGACGATGGTATAGCATGTGTGGATGATCTAAAAGGAAGAACGATTTATTCAACGGGTCAGGGAGCTACACCTGAAGCGGCTATAATGTCGGTACTTGAAGGTAGCGGACTCGGTTCTGATGACTATACCATAGAGTTCAAATCAGAGGCTGCAGAGGTTGCGGCAATGCTTGCTGAAAATCCAGATGCTGTCGGTGTATTACCTCAGCCATTTGTTACTGCGGCTACTATTCAGAATGATAAACTTAAGGTTGTAATGGATCTGAGTGAAGAATGGAACAAAATATATGGTGCGGATGGCACAAGGATGGTAACAGGTGTAACAGTTGTAAGAACCGCATTTGCCAATGAGCATCCGGAAGCGGTAAAGGCTTTTTTAGAGGAGCATAAGGAAAGTGTGGAACTGGCCAACAGTGATGTTGATACAACAGCAGCATTGGCAGTTGCAGCTGAGATAATTGCCAAAGAACCTATTGCTAAGAAAGCTATTCCTGCATGTAACATTGTGTGCATAACAGGCGAGGATATGAAGCAGGCTCTTAAAGGATATCTTGATTCACTTGCCAACTTTAATGCGCGACTTGTAGGTGGTGCAGTACCTGAAGATGATTTTTACTATGTTGAAAAATAACAAAATATTACGACAAATAATCGCGGTTGCCTTTTGGGTGACCGCTTGGTTTATAATCGCAAGACTTGTAGATAATTCATTACTTGTGGCTTCGCCTATTGATACGGTAAGAGCACTTATAGAGATGCTTTCGGGCGGAACTCTCATGGTGGCTGTTTTTAGAAGCCTTTTACGTATCATGGCAGGCTTTTTGCTGGGGGCTTTGGTTGCAACTGTAATGGCGGTATTGGCATACAATCATGAGGTGTTGGAAACTGCATTCGAGCCAGTAATCAGTCTTTGCAAAGCAGTTCCCGTGGCCGCATTTGCAGTAATACTTATCATATGGTTTGGCGTGTTCAATCTGTCTATGCTCATAGCGATGATAGTTGTGATGCCTATTATGTACAGTAATTTACTGGAAGGGTTAAAGAACACTGACAGGAAATTACTTGAGATGGCAAAATGTTTAGATGTTTTGCTGTATAACAAAATCTGTTTTATATACAGACCATCTTTGGCACCATTTATTTGTTCAGCAGTAAAAACTGGAATTGGTACCTGCTGGAAAGCTGGTGTGGCTGCAGAAGTAATAGGCTTGTGTTCAAAGACGATAGGCGGTGAATTATATATATCTAAGGTGTATTTCGATACTGCTGCTGTTTTTGCGTGGGCAGGTGTTACGGTAGCAGTCAGTTTCCTGATGGAAAAACTGGTTGTATTTATCGTAAGAAAGCTGTTACAGATGGAAGTTAACTGCCGCGGTAAAAAAGCAAGTGTAACAGGCGATGGGAATGTTAAGATAAGAAATATTTCCAAAAGTTTTGATAGCAAGGTTTTGTACAACGGATATAGTGCTGACTGGAAGAAGGGTGAGACCTATAAGCTTGACGGAATATCTGGAAGTGGAAAGACCACTCTTCTACGCATGGTTGCAGGCTTGGATAAACCTGATGCAGGTGAAATCTTATGCAGTGGAAAAGTTGTCATGATGTTCCAGGAGGACAGACTTTGCGAAGATTATTCTGCTGTCTGTAATGTAGCCATGACAGGAATTGGTGAAGACAAGGCCAGAGCGGCACTTAAGAGAATCTTGGATGAGAGTAGTCTGGATAAACCATGCAGGGAATTAAGTGGTGGAATGAAAAGAAGGGTTGCACTTGTTCGTGCCATGGAATGTCCTGCGGATACTGTGCTGTTGGACGAACCTTATACTGGACTTGATGATGATACACTTAAGGTAGTTAAAGAATATATTAATAGTAGCAAACAATCAAAAACTGTTATTGTGGCAAGTCATATATTATAATGTTTATATATGATTATATATGAAAGGACAAAGCTATGGCTTATCTTGTGGAAGAAGCAAAAAAACTTGTGATCGAAGCGGGTTTAAGATTACAAAAAGAGGGACTTATAGTAAGAACCTGGGGAAATATCAGTGCCAGAGTTAGTGACACACAGTTTGTTATTACTCCAAGTGGAAAGGGATATGAAAGACTTACACCTGATGATATTGTGTTGGTTGATATAAAAAAATGTACTTACGAAGGAGATATAAAGCCTTCTTCTGAGTGCGGAATACATGCAGATGTGTTTGCCATGAGACCTGAAGTGAATTTTGTAATTCATACTCATCAGACCTATGCGTCTGTTGTAAGTATAGTTGGCGAGGATATCGAACTGTCTGAGGAAGAAAAGCAGTTTTTGGGTGAAAAGATACCATGTGCTGCTTATGGGATGTCATCCTCAAAGCCATTAAGAAAGCAGGTAAAGAAGACTCTTAAGAAAACAAGCGGATGTAATTCAATGTTACTTCGTAATCATGGTGTTCTTTGCATGGGTACAGACTTTGAAAATGCATTCGAAATCAGTTCTTGTCTTGAGCAGATTTGTAAATACAAATATGACACATTTACAAAGGATTTCGACAGAATAGATGTTAATGATTCTCTGGATATGGGAGAGGTTGACCAGACTATGCAGCCTGATGATGTAGCGGATGAAGCTGATCTTAAGGAGGGTGGATTCATAGACTATGGTCATAGCTCAATTGAAGGAAAAGAGATAACACTTTTTCTTGGAGATGAAGAATACAAATATAGCCTCGGAGATAAAAAACCATTGGGCAAAGGCTTGTTTAAGAGAAAACTTAACAAGGTTGCGGCTTTGCATTCGAAAATATATGAGGATAGAAACATCGGATGTATCTATCATGTTACATTGCCAAACATTGTAGATGTAAGCATAAAGTCAAAAGGCTTTGATGCATATATCGATGATATGGCACAGATTGTTGGAGAGAGCGTAAAGCGAGTTGGAAAGATTGGCAAGAAACCACACTTTGAATCTCCATCTGCTATAGCAAAGGGGTTGAAAAACAGTAGTGCAGTTCTTGTAGCTGGTCAGGGTGCAATCTGTATCGGTGGCAATGAAAGTGATGTTGAAGCAACTGCTTATGTACTTGAAAAGGGGTGTATGGCAGCAAAGCTTGCACTGTGTCATCCAGAAGCTAAGACAGTTCCTGGAAGAATTGCAAAGAAGGAACGAAAGTTTTATACAGAGACATATTCGAAGTTAAAATAATTATTTCATATAATAAAATCAATGGGGATTAATATGGTAAAAAGTAAAAAAGTAATAGACTACAACTCACCGGTTATCCTTACATTTGCAGGGGTATCTTTGGTTGCACTGATATTGGGATTGTGTACAGGTGGATTAACAAATCGTTTGTTCTTTAGTGTATACAGATCTTCGCTTTTAAGTCCATTGTCATATATCAGATTGTTCACACATGTACTTGGACATGCAGATATATCTCATTACCTGGGTAATATGATGTTCTTCCTGTTACTAGGACCTGGAATAGAAGAAAAATATGGTAGCAAGTTAACATTAACTATGATTGCGATTACAGCAGTTGTAACAGGATTAATAAACTGCCTGCTTTTTCCGGGAACAGCTTTACTGGGGGCAAGTGGTGTTGTATTCTGTTTAATAGTCCTTTCATCTATGACTGGGCTAAAAGATGGAAAGATTCCACTGACTTTGATTATTGTGTGCGTGCTGTACATAGGGCAGGAAGTGGTCAACGCATTGTTTGTAAATGACAATGTTTCACAGCTTACTCATATCGTTGGTGGTGCATGTGGTTGCGTGATGGGATTTGTTAATAAGAAGAAATAATAGAAAAGAGTTTTGATGATGCTTGAATTAAAAAACATAACATATACGGTTGAAGATAAAGAGATAATTAAAGATATTAGTCTTAAAATTGAAGAAGGATTTATAGCTATTACAGGCCCAAATGGTAGTGGTAAATCTACATTGGCAAAAATTATAGCGGGAATTATAAAGCCAACTTCTGGACAGATATTTTTTGACGGAATAGACATAACAGATAAGTCTATCACCGACAGGGCTAAATTGGGTATTAGCTATGCGTTCCAGGCACCTGTCAAGTTTAAAGGTATTACAGTTAAAGATTTACTTACACTGGCAGCAGGAAAAGATACTTCTGTAACCGAAGCGTGCAATATATTGTCAGAAGTTGGTCTGTGCGCAAGGGATTACATTAACAGAGAGGTCAATGCTTCGCTTTCAGGTGGAGAACTTAAGAGAATAGAAATTGCTATGATTATAGCCAGAGGAACAAAGTTTTCCGTTTTTGATGAGCCAGAGGCTGGAATAGATCTTTGGAGTTTTAATAGTCTGATTAAAGTTTTTGAGAAGATGTATGAAAAGATTAATGGATCAATACTTATCATTTCACATCAGGAGAGAATTCTGAATATCGCAGATCAGATTATTGTAATCGATGGTGGTAAGGTAAGTAAGGTTGGTAAGAAAGATGAAGTGTGGCCGAGTCTTATGAATAGTAATGGCGCATGTTCAGTACTTTTGGAAAAATAAGCTAAAGAGGCAGGATATAGATGGATACAATACAGAAGAATCTTCTTGCAGAGATTGCAGATATACATGAGACTCCTGAAGGAGCATATAATATTCGATCAAATGGTGAATTACAAGGTAGAAACACTACAGCTAATATAGATATTGTTACTAAGACAGATAAATCTGGTATAGATATCATTATCAAGCCAGGTACAAAAAATGAGAGTGTGCATATTCCGGTTATTATCAGCCAGACCGGACTTAGTGATTTGGTATACAATGATTTCTTTATTGGAGAAAATGCAGACGTAGTAATTGTTGCAGGATGTGGTATTCATAATTGCGGTGATCAGGATTCTGGTCATGATGGTATACATACATTCCATGTTGGCAAAAATGCAAAGGTAAAATATATCGAAAAACACTATGGTGAGGGTGATGGCAACGGAAAAAATGTCATGAATCCAACGACAATAGTTGAAATGGAAGAGGGTTCATATCTTGAGATGGAAACTACCCAGATTAAGGGTATTGATTCTACGGAGAGAATTACAAAAGGTAAACTGGCAGATAATGCAACTTTTATTGTAAAAGAAAAAATAATGACTCACGGTAACCAGTATGCATCAACAGATTTTCAGGTTGATTTGAATGGTTATGATTCTAGTACAAACGTTGTATCAAGATCTGTTGCAAAGGATAAATCAAAGCAGAAATTTTTGGCGGCAATATCTGGTAATAATAAGTGTAATGGACACTCAGAGTGTGATGCTATACTTATGGATGAAGCTGTTGTAACAGCAATACCGGAACTTACTGCTGCGAATGTGGACGCAAGCCTTATTCATGAGGCGGCAATTGGTAAAATTGCAGGTGAACAGCTTGTAAAACTCATGACTTTAGGCTTAACCGAAGAAGAAGCAGAAGAACAGATTATCAATGGTTTCCTTAAATAGATAGTGAATTGGACAAAATTCCTTTAAAAAGGTATAATTGAGATGATGTCATGTGAAAGGAGCTTTGTTACATGGACAAGCCAGTTTTAGTTATATTGGCGGCAGGAATGGGTAGCCGTTATGGTGGACTTAAACAGATGGATCCTGTTGATGATCAGGGACATAAGATTATAGATTTTTCAATATATGACGCAAAGGCAGCAGGCTTTGAAAAGGTTGTTTTCATAATTAAAAAAGAGATGGAAGCGGATTTCAGAGAATGCGTAGGTGATGCAATCTCACGTCATATGGAAGTTGAATATGTATTTCAGGATTTGGACAATGTTCCAGATTATTTTGAAATTCCAGAGGGCAGAGTTAAGCCTTGGGGAACAACACATGCGATTATGAGATGTAAGGATGCTGTAAAGGGACCATTTATGGTTATCAATGCCGATGATTATTACGGTAAGCAGGGATACAAAATCATGTATAAGTTCCTTACTGATACAGCAAACGATGATGATAAGTATGCTATGGTTGCATATGAACTTGGTAATACTTTGACTGAAAAGGGAAGTGTTACACGAGGTGTATGTAACGTAGACGAGCAAAGCAAATTATCTCATATCGTTGAGCAGAAAAATCTTATCAAGACAGAGACTGGTGCAGCATTTTCAGAGGATGAAGGCGTAACCTATGAACCAATAGATGTAAAGACTCCTGTTTCCATGAACATGTGGGGCTTTAAGCCAGGCCTTTTTGGCGAATTTGATATCGCTATGGAAAAGTTCTTTAAAGAGAAAGTTGCCCAGAATCCAATGAAAGCAGAATGTCTTATTCCTACTGAGGTAGATGTGCTTATCAAGAGTGGTAAGGCTTCGGTAGAAGTACTTACCAGTTCGGATAGATGGTTTGGAGTAACATATAAGGAAGACAAGCCATTTGTTGTTGAGAACATTAAGAAGTTAAAAGATGCGGGAGAATATCCTGTAAAGCTTTGGGAATAAATTGATTATTAGGACTTTGATAAGAAGATGATGGCAACATCATCTTCTTGTTGCAAATAGCGTAAATACGCTAAAGGAGGGAATATGAGGATACTTGTTACAGGTGGAACTGGATTTATTGGTAGTCATACGGTTGTTGAATTGCAGCAGGCTGGTCATGAGGTAGTAATTCTTGATAATCTTAGTAATTCAAAGGAAAAGGTAGTTGACAGAATTGAAAGCATTACAGGCGTTAAGCCTGTTTTTTATAAAGCAGATATTTGTGATGTAGCTTCTTTGGAAAATATATTTGCAAATGAGAAAATTGATGGAGTAATCCATTTTGCAGGTTTGAAGGCAGTTGGTGAGTCTGTACAGAAACCTATGATGTATTACGAAAATAATATAGCTGGTACACTTAATCTTTTAAAGGTTATGGGAGCACATGGCTGTAAGAATATGATCTTTTCTTCTTCAGCTACAGTATATGGAGATCCAGCATTTGTTCCTATTACAGAGGAGTGTCCAAAGGGAACATGTACCAATCCTTACGGTTGGACAAAGTCTATGATTGAACAGATTATGATGGATGTTCAGAAGGCGGACAATGAGTGGAATATAGTATTGCTTCGTTATTTCAATCCTATTGGAGCTCACAAGTCAGGTACCATGGGTGAGAATCCTAATGGTATACCAAATAACCTAATGCCATATGTTACACAGGTAGCAGTTGGTAAGCTTAAGGAATTGGGAGTGTTTGGCGATGACTACAATACTCCTGATGGAACAGGTGTAAGAGATTACATTCATGTAGTAGACCTTGCAATTGGACATGTTAAGGCGCTTTTGAAATTTGAGGCAGGCTCTGGACTTTCCATTTACAATCTTGGAACAGGAACAGGATATTCTGTACTTGATGTAGTAAAGAATTTTGAGGCTGCAACTGGAGTAGATATTCCATATGTGATTAAGCCTAGAAGAGCAGGCGACATAGATGCTTGTTATGCGGATTCGAGCAAGGCTGAGAAAGAACTTGGATGGGTTGCTACACGTGATATTAAGGAAATGTGTGAAGACTCATGGAGATGGCAGAAGAATAACCCTAATGGGTACGAGGATTAGGCCGAGTGGAAGAGTAGCGTGATATATGCTATAATGTAATTTGGCGTTTTTTATGAAGGTATTTGAAAGGAATTAAATGGCGATAGAAACTAGAAGGGGAAATGATCCAATTGACAGCTGGATGGAGGTCGTACTTGTCTACAATTCGGCGCTTAAAGAGATTGGAACAAAGCTTGAAATTCTTAATGATGAATTTCAACAGGTGCATAGATATAATCCGATTGAACACATTAAGTCCAGACTTAAATCATCGGAGAGCATAGTAAAAAAGTTAAAGAAAAAAGGTTACGAATCAACTATTGAGAATATGGTGGAGCATGTCAATGATATTGCAGGTATCAGAATTATTTGCTCATTTACATCAGATATTTACAACGTTGCAGAGATGATTGGTAACCAGAGCGATATAAAAGTATTATCAATCAAGGATTACATCAAGAATCCTAAGCCAAGTGGTTACAAGAGCTATCACATGATAGTAAGTGTGCCAATTTTCTTGTCTGATAAAGTTGTGGATGCTAAGGTTGAGATTCAGATTAGAACAGTAGCTATGGATTTCTGGGCCAGCCTAGAGCACAAAATCCACTATAAGTTTGAGGGAAATGCGCCTGAGTACATTCAGAAAGAATTGGCGGAATGTGCGAATATGGTATCCGAGCTTGATGCAAGAATGCTGTCTCTTAACGAGGAGATCCATTCTATTTCAGAGGGAAAAGATGAGCTTGCAAATTAGTCCATAAAAAGAGGAGTGCCCAGATACCTCGCGGCACCTGGGCTATTATGAAAAAATTACTTATAATCTGTAACAACTTATAAATAAATTATAGCTACAGCTTATGAACAAAATATGAACAGAGTATGAATATATAGTAAAAACTACCAAATGGAGGGAACTATGGATACTTTTATTGACAAACTTGCACAAAAAACAATAGCTAATGATATGATTAATGCCAACGCAGCAGCGGAAGCAAGAGAAAATCAGAAAATCGCTGAGCAGTTAGCGGGTTATGATGAACTTCTTCAGCAGATGAAGCAGGTGAACCTCAAGAATATGGAATCAGCTGCTAAAGTCACAGAGATGCTTGAGGGTGTAAATTTTAAAAGTGAAGAACCGGTATCTGCGGGTATAAGTGCTGAGGATATGGAAGAACTTAAGAGTTCTCTTGATGGTAAGGCTGATGAAATAGTAAGAGCTGGTGAAGACACTGCCAATTCAGTTAAATATGCAGCAGAAGATGCAGTTCTTTCGGTTAAATTATCTGCAGAGGATGCAGTAAAGAGCGTATCTGGATCAATTGATGATGTAAAGACATCTGCACAGGAAGCTGTTTCTACATTAAAGACATCAGCGAATGAGGCAGTTGAAGCTTTAAAGACATCAGCGGATGAAGCGATTGCATCAGTTAAGACAGCAGGTGAGTCTACAGCTGAAGAAGTGGCAAAGTCCACAGAGGATATAAAGGCAGCTGCACAGAGTAGTGCAGATGAGATAAAGAAGGCAGCAGAAGAAGGCGTAGAAGGTATGAAGCAGGCTTCTTCTGAAAGCGTTGAAAGTATGAAACAGGCTTCTGAAGACGCAACAGAGACTATCCGTAAAGTAGTTGAAGAAGGTCTTGAGGCAATTAAGGGCGCTAGTGAAGGTGTTGTCAGAGGAGAGGCTCCTCAGACTCAGATGGATCAGACTTATCTTGATGCTCAGTTTGATGACGTTCATGATGCTATTCATACAGAGAATGTAAAAGTATATAGAAATGTTCAGGCTGCAGTTGATGACAGTCTTGCTGATCAGACAAAGGCAATCAGAGGATATATCGAAAGAAGTCAGAAGGATGGTTCAAAGCTTCCACTGGTTCTTGGTATTGCGAATTTTGCGTTGAATGTTATTATCATTGCATTATTAGTCCTCAACGCATTGGGAGTTTTCTAATTAGTAATGAAATTTTTAACAAGACACTATAAACGCCTTAGAGTAAGATCTCTCCAGGCGGCTATAGTGGTGATAGCTTTAAACATAATATTTGTTCCACAGTATACCAAATATGAATCAGACGGTGAGAATATTTTTAAGGTATATCTCAACGAGGAATTTGTTGGTACGGTAGGCAGACAGACTGATGTTGAACAGCTTCTTATTGATGCCAGAAGAGAGGTCGCAGCCAACTCCGATACTCTTACTTTTGTACAGGCTTCGCTTCGTACAGAAGGCTCAGAGGTGGCGGTAGGTGAGACTGATACTGAGAAGACAGTAAGAAAGAATATGGTATCGGTTTTAGAGAAAAGTGTTCATGCGGGTCTTAAGCCAGCCTATGCTGTGAAAATCGGTAACTATACTGTTAATCTATCTAATCTCGATGATGTAAAAAGTGTGCTTAAGGCTGCGATTTCAAAGTACGATGAGAGAGATGAGTACGAAGTATCGCTGATGAAAGCTCCTAATCGAGAGCTTAATGCTCTTACAGCTACAGTTGTTGCTAAGGAAACAATAGAGAGTAGTGAACCTTCGTTTTCTGAGGCGGGTAGTGCTGGATTTGGACGTTTGTTCAGAGATGATGCGCTTGATCTGGAGAATGACGAGTCAAGTATGTCGTTTGATGATTATCAGTATGGTCTTTTGGGTATAAATTTTGACGACTCCATAGAGATTGTAGATGCTTATCTTGAAGAATCGCAGGTGACAAGTGTTGAAGATGCGATAGCTGCAATTACTGCAACGGAAGATAAGAATACAATATATGAAGTTCAGTCAGGTGATACGTTATCTGGAATCAGTTATTCGACCAATATACCTATTGAAAAACTTGTTTCCATGAACGAAGCGATAGAGGATGAAAATACCACTATCAGAGTTGGTCAGGAAATTATTATTACTAATCCGCAGCCACCGCTGTCTATTGATAGAATAGAACAGGAGTATGTGGAAGAGGATTATGACGCAGAGGTTCAATATATTGAAAATGACGAGTGGTATACAACAGACAGGGTAACTCGTCAGCAACCTAGTGCAGGACATAGAAGAGTAGTTGCTCAGATTAACTACTATAATGACAAGGAAGTAAGCCGTGAGGTCATAAAGGAAGAAGTTGTTCTGGCGGCGGTTCCAAAGATAGTAGAAAGAGGAACAAAGACGCCTCCTACATATATCAAGCCTATTAGTGGCGGTAGATTGTCTTCTTCATTTGGTGGAAGAAAGTCACCTACCAAGGGAGCAAGTTCTAATCATCAGGGTGTTGACTGGGCTATTGCTACAGGTTCTGCTGTATATGCTTCATCTGGTGGTAAGGTTACTAAGGCCGGATGGGCTAAGGGATATGGATACGTTGTCTACATCCAGCATCCAGATGGTAAGGAAACACGTTACGGACACCTCAGTAAGGTACTTGTAAGTGCTGGTCAGAGTGTTGGTCAGGGCGATAAGATAGCTCTCAGTGGTAATTCAGGTGTAAGTACCGGACCACATCTCCACTTCGAGATTCGTGTCAATGGTGCTGCAGTTAACCCACTTAAATATGTGAATTAATTTAGTGCGGATGTCTCAAAAGGCATCCGCATTAGTGTGTTTTGTAAAAAATTTGCAATCGTACAGATGTTCAATTTACAAATTTGACTTATGAGTGTATACTATAGTAGATTGTTTATGTAATGACACTATATTTTGGGTATAGTTTTAATATAATACTATATATAGTTTAAGACCTAGAGGTTGATATGGAACAGTATGTAATCAAAGGTGGTTCACCATTAGTTGGAGAGGTAGAAATAGGCGGAGCAAAGAATGCCGCATTACCTATTCTCGTTGCAGCCACTATGACAGATGATACGGTGTTAATAGAGAATGTTCCTGATGTAAGAGACACAAATGTTATGATACAGGCCATGGAAAGCATTGGCGTTGTGATTGATCGTGTTGACAGACATACAGTGAAGATTAACGCAAAGAACATTCGTGTTCAGGCTGTTGAAGATGAATATATAAAGAAGATTAGAGCATCATATTATTTAATTGGTGCATTGCTCGGAAAGTATAACGAGGCAGAGGTTGCACTTCCAGGTGGATGTAACATCGGAAGCAGACCTATTGATTTGCATATTAAGGGCTTTGAAGCTCTTGGTGCAGAGGTTAAGATTTATCATGGTAATATCATTGCTAAGGCTGATAAGTTAAAGGGTGGTCATATATATCTTGATAAGGTTTCAGTTGGAGCCACTATCAATGTTATGATGGCAGCTGTTTTGGCAGATGGACTTACAATTATTGAAAATGCGGCTAAGGAGCCTCATGTCGTTGATGTTGCAAACTTTTTAAACAGAATGGGTGCAAGCGTCAGAGGTGCAGGTACAGACGTTATTCGTATTAAGGGTGTATCAAAGCTGCATGGTACAGAATATACAATTATCCCAGATCAGATTGAGGCAGGCACATTTATGTTTGCGGCAGCAATCACAAAGGGTGATGTAACTGTAAAGAATGTTATCCCAAAACATTTGGAATCTATTAGTTCAAAGCTTTTGGAAATTGGCTGTGAGATAGAAGAGTCTGATGAGGCTGTAAGAGTAGTTGCTTCTAAGAGACTTAAACATACTCACGTTAACACATTGCCATACCCTGGTTTTCCAACTGATATGCAACCACAGATTACGGTTGCACTTGGATTGTCTCAGGGAACAAGCGTTGTTACAGAAAGTCTTTTTGAGAACAGATTCAGATACGTTGATGAGCTAACACGTATGGGCGGAACCATCAAGGTTGAAGGAAATGTTGCTATTATAGATGGTGTAGACAAGTACACAGGCGCAAGTATTTCTGCTCCTGATTTAAGAGCCGGTGCAGCTCTTGTATTGGCAGGACTTGCAGCAGAAGGCTTTACTGTTGTTGACGATATTAAATATGTTGAACGTGGCTATGAGGACTTTGACGAGAAACTCAGAGGTCTTGGAGCTATGATAGAGAAGGTCAACACAGAGAAAGAGTTACAGAAGTTTAAACTTAAAGTTGGTTGATGGAGTAAAGTATGGATAATTTCAGGGTACTTAATGCTTTATCAGAAATGTATATATCACTTCACTGCTACGACTTGAATGACAATTCACATGAAACAATAAAGTCTAACAGATTTATTGATACATGGTCGGCAGAATATGAAGGCGCACAGGAGAAGACTATTGCAGTTATAAAGAATATCACTGCAGAAGAAGATCTGGAAAAGATGTTAGCCTTTGTAGATTTGGGTACATTGAACGAGCGTATGTGTGAGAAGAATGTTATATCTGAATCTTTTGAGGGGAAGATTAACGGATTGTGCAGAGCAAGTTTTATAGAGGTTGATCGTAATCCTGATATGACTCTTCATCATGTGCTTTATGCAGTAGAATTATTTAGAATGTAAGTGGACGGGCGTTGCAAATGCAACGTCCGTTTTTGAAATAATGGATTTGAGAGGGTAAATATGAGCTTAATAGATAAGGTTAAGGAAGCGGTCATAGAGGCGTCAAAAATAATGCTGGAAAGAGATTTCCTTGTTAAAGAAAAGGGCAATGCTTCAAATCTGGTAACAACTGCAGATGAGTCAGTTCAAAAATTATTGGAGGACAGACTTACTAACATTTTGCCGGGAAGTACATTCTTTGGTGAAGAAGGTGAGCTGCCTGAAAGTGTTTCAGAATATTTGTGGGTTAATGATCCTATTGATGGAACAGCAAATTTTGCAAGAGATTTGGGATTGAGTGTTATCTCGGTAGCGCTACTGAAGAATATGAAGACCGAATTAGCGGTGGTATTTAATCCTTATAGAAAAGAGATGTTTAGTGCAGAAAGAGGGAAGGGCGCATTTTTAAATGACGAACCAATAAAAGTATCAGATAAGCCATGGCATAAATCTATGCTGTGTTCTGCAATGAGCTTATATGATAAAAGCTTCGCAAAACCTTGCTTTAACATTATTGAAAGAGTGTATGGTGAGACTGACGATTTGAGAAGACTTGGAACAGCAGCTCTTGAAATGTGTGAACTTGCTGCAGGTAGAGTTGAATTATATTTTGAAGTCAGATTATCACCATGGGACTATGCTGCAGCGTCTTTGATTATAAATGAGGCGGGTGGATATTGTGAGATGATGTTCCATGATACCATGCCTTTGGACAAACCATCTGGTATTATTGCAGCTAATTCAAGAGAGGGTTTTGAGAAATTAAAAGAAATAGTTTACGAAGAAATACCAAAAGAGCTTTATTAGTGCGAGAACTTTGATATAATTAGTATATCTATTGCTTGTTAAATGTAAAACCGGGAGTAAAAGGTTATGAACGATAAGTATTTTGTTGGAACAAAATTAATGTCAAAAAGTGATGCGACACGTGTAGAGACATTGGGCCCTAGTACAGGTAGCAGACAGGTTACATCCAGAATCTACTATCCAACTTCTCAGGCTCAGGGAAAGAAATTAGAAGGTGGTAAGAAATTCACTGGAATATTGTTTGAGGATGCGCGTGAAGTTGAAAATGAGACATTTCCGCTCATTGTATATAATCACGATTATGAGGATGTTGTAGACAGCAATCATACTCTTTGTGCTGAATTGGCCTCCCAGGGATTTGTGGTTCTTTCTGTAGGACATCCTTATGAGGACGAGATTGCAGTAACTGAATCAGGTTCAAAAATTAAACAGGATAAGAATTTGAAGAAGCACATGGCTAGCAATTCTGTACCAGCTAATCTTGTTCTTATGAAGCTTAGAATGAGCAATGGTAAATATTCTGTTTTGTACAAGAAGTTTGTAGAGTTCCAGAATAAATATGGCGCATTTATGGTCGACAGAGTTGAACAGTGGGCCTTAGATACTAAATTCATGGTAGGAGAGTTACTTGAGAAGTATCCTAATCTTATCGACATGGAGAGAGGAATAGGAATTATTGGACATGGTTTTGGCGGTAATGTGGCATACTATGTATGTCAGAATTACAAGGGCTATTCCTGTGGAGCCAATATTGATGGTTTACTCTATGGACATTATGATGATTTGATTATGTCAAAACCATTCTATCAGATTAGCAGCGGTACTAACGAAGCTTTGATTACAAGGTCGCTTATTGTTACAGAAGCACCTGTTTATTATTCGGTATTCGAGAAGACGCAGCATGGCGGATTTATTGATCCTAAAGCGACTGGACAGTTCGAACTCAATAAGATGTTGAATGAGTTCTTGCGTAAATATCTTAAGAGTCTAAGCCTTGAAATTGATCTTATTAATAATGAAGACGTAAGAACAATTATGGCTAACAAAAGCAAGACATTCTGATAATCAAAAAATAATTATCGAAAAACAATAAAATATTATTGACTTTCAAAAAAGAACGTGATATCTTTCTAATCAGGATATCCGTTCTTTTTGCGTTTTTATGCAAAGAACAAGCTTAAAAGGAGAACTATTGGAATGAAAGACAAGTATCTGATGTTATCAAAATGTGCAGTTAATGTGATGTGCGCACTGGGAATACCAACAACTCTGGCGGTTCCATTTTTTCTGAAGTGGTATGGAAAGATAAACAGCCATTACGAAGGAGTGATGTACCCGATTCAGACAGTGATGTTTGTGATAATGGGAATATTTGCATGTCTTATTGTGTTTGAGTTAAGGTCCATGCTTAAGTCTGTTGAAGAAGAGAACTGTTTTGTTGTAGACAATGTTATAAGTCTGGACAGAATGGGATGGTACAGTTTTGTGATAGCAATCGTATCGGTTATCAGGCTAGCATTGTATGTTACACCAGGATGCTTTGTTGTGATTGTTGTATTTATCATTGCTGGTCTTTTTTCTAAGGTTCTTGCAAAAGTATTTGATAAGGCTGTCGAATACAAAGAAGACAATGATCTGACTATTTAGGAGGCGAGGTATGGCGATTGTAATTAACCTTGATGTGGTTATGGCAAAAAGAAAAATCGGATTAACAGAACTCGCCGGAGAAGTGGATATCACGTTGGCGAATCTGTCGATTTTGAAAAATAATAAGGCGAAGGCCGTGAGATTTTCAACACTTGATTCTATATGTAAAGCCTTGGGCTGTCAGCCGGGTGATATCCTCGAGTATGTGGAGGATGTAGAAGATGGAGATTCAGAATAATACAGATGATTATGTTGAAGAACTTAGTGTAGTCGGTAAACAGTTTCCGCTATTTGGTTTGTCGTGTGTTATATATGCATTGGTTTATACCGTATGTATGTATAAGAACCTGTGTGGTATAACTTCGACAATACTGGTTATTGGAACAGAAGGTTTCACCTATTTTATCTTAAAAAAGCTGGGATATGAGTTTAAGAAAAAACATAGTGTATACGGAATCATAATTGCGCTGCTCGCAATTAATCTTTTTTGGACTATGGACTGGTTTTTGCTATTTGTCGACTATGTAGCGATTATTATGGTCTTTATTGCAGGTGTTTACTCTGTAATATATGACACAAGCGCATGGGATTTTGGCGATTCAGTTAAGGCTATAATTGGTCATTTTTTTGGAGCCTTGTCAAACTTGTTTGATTTTGGATTTGACTGGGCTAAGTACAATAAAGAAAAAGATAAAAAGGCAGGAGTTGTTTCTTACATTGTTGTAGGAATTGTTATAACAATTCCACTGATGGTGGTTGTACTTGTGCTTTTGGGCGGAGCGGATGCAGTGTTTGGGCATATGCTGGAGACCATGTTCGATGATTTTGATTTTTCGGATGTATTTGCAATAGCCTTTGTATTTGCGGGTGCGCTGCTTGGATCATACTCGTGGATTTCTCATTTTATAAATAAGCCTATTGCAGTTTATGGACAGGACAAAAGAACTAAGGAGCCGGTGATTCTTATTGTGGTAGGAATTTCGCTTGGATTGGTGTACATCATATTCTGTGGTGTGCAGATTGTATATCTCTTTGCAGGACTGGGCGACTTGCCAGCAGGATATACCTATGCCAAATATGCCAGAGAAGGTTTTGGCCAACTTTTGGTTGTGTGTCTGATTAACGCAGTGATAGTTTTGATTGGTATCAGAAGCTTTAAGGAAAATGTGATACTTAAGGTTGTTCTTACTGTTATTTCGGCATGTACATATTTTATGATTTTCTCCAGTGCATACAAAATGTTTATGTATGTAGAAAAATATCAGATGTCTGTATTAAGAATCTGGGTTCTTTGGACACTTGTATGGTTAGCATTTATCCTTACAGGAGCGGTAATCAGCATATATAACAGCAAGTTTTCGCTGTTTATGTATAGTATGGTAGTTACTTCGGCGTTATATATTGCATTTGCCTATGCAAGGCCAGCTTATGTGGTAGCTAGCTACAATCTTAGCGGAATATATCAGCAGGATAAGGTGGACTATAGTTATATCAGACGTGAATTAAATCCAGATGCGGCATCGGTGGTTTTGGACTACTACAATACGATTGATGAAAAGAACAAGGCAGAGTTGATTGATTATTTCTCTACAACAGGTGAGCGCGAGAATAATAAGAACACTATAAGGAACTTTAATGTTTCAAGATACAACTATTATAAAATCGTGTTGCGATAGAAAAATTTTCAAAAAGTGCTTGCAATAAAACTTAATATGATGTAATATCGTATGTGCTGGTAGCAAACTAGCACATATATAGCGCTATCGCCAAATGGTAAGGCAACGGACTCTGACTCCGTCATTTTCAAGGTTCGAATCCTTGTAGCGCTGCTAAGAGGAACCCAAATCTGGGTTCCTTTTTTTATCGCAAAGCCTTGATTTTACTGGGGTTGAGGGGAATCTGATTCATTTCATAATAAACATATTATTCAATATTATTCCATTATTTACTTCCTGAAAAGTGCACGAAATTCGTAAATTATAGTGATTTATTTATCCATTTGGATAAACTTGGGTAAAGATTTAGGTCAATAAAATACGAAAATCGTGCGTAGTTAATAGGGTAAGAAGAAAAAATATTCATTCGTGGAGAAATAAATAGCTTAGCCTATAGTTTTATTTGGCTAAGCAATCACATTTGTAATCACAAATGTGATTTGCCAACAAGCGCAAGATTGGTGGCACAAACATAAATGCAGCTTCACGCATTTATGGGCCCTCTGCAAGAGTCCCTCGGAAGGAGCGACTTATGTTTTGATACGAAGTGTCAAAACTAATAAGGAGTTACTTCTGGAAGAAGTAACAAGAACCCGCTGG
>JAZQOC010000064.1:0-8266 GCA_045627645.1 Lachnospiraceae bacterium | reverse complement strand
CACTTGCTGGTGAGATTTTCACAGAAGGATCAGAGATTTCTATTGATGGTACAACAGGTAACATTTATGGAGAGATTATTCCAACAGTAGATGCTCAGATTGCTGGTACATTTGGTAGAGTAATGGCTTGGGCAGATAAGTATAGAAGACTTAAGGTTCGTACAAATGCTGATACTCCTGCTGATGCTAAAAAAGCTAGAGAACTTGGTGCAGAAGGTATTGGTTTATGCCGTACAGAGCATATGTTCTTTGAGGAAGACAGAATAGAAGCATTTAGAGAGATGATTTGTTCTGACACTAAGGAAGAAAGAGAAGCAGCTCTTGCAAAGATTCTTCCATATCAGCAGTCAGATTTCGAACAGCTATATGAAGCTTTGGAAGGTAACCCAGTTACAATCAGATTCCTTGATCCACCTCTTCATGAGTTTGTACCTACAGAAGAAAAGGATATGACAAAGCTTGCATATAAGCAGGGTAAGAGCGTAGAGCAGATTAAAGAATATATTAATTCACTTCATGAGTTTAACCCTATGATGGGTCATCGTGGTATCAGACTTGCAGTTACATATCCAGAAATTGCAAAGATGCAGACACGTGCCGTAATTAGAGCTGCAGTAGTAGTATCTAAGAATCATCCAGAATGGACAATTAAGCCAGAAATTATGATTCCACTCGTATGTGATGTAAAGGAATTAAAGCAGGTTAAGGCAATTGTTGTTGCAACAGCAGATGAAGAAATAGAGAAGGCTGGAGTTAAGCTTGATTACGAAGTTGGGACAATGATTGAAATACCAAGAGCTGCTCTTACAGCTGATGAAATTGCTAAGGATGCTGAGTCCTTCTGTTTGGGTACTAACGACCCTACACAGATGACATTTGGTTTCTCAAGAGATGATGCTGGTAAGTTCCTTGAAGCTTACTATGATACAAAGATCTTTGAGAATGACCCATTTGCTAAGCTTGACCAGACAGGTGTTGGTAAGCTTATGGAGATGTCAATCAAGCTTGGTAAGCCAGTTAATCCAAATCTTCACATCGGTATTTGTGGAGAACACGGTGGAGATCCTACATCAGTAGAGTTCTGCCATAAGATTGGTCTTGATTATGTATCATGTTCACCATTCCGTGTACCAATCGCTAGACTTGCTGCAGCACAGGCCGCAATCAAGTCAGCTGGGCAACAGTAAAAAATATACCTATTTATCTACTTACTCTGAACATAACTAAAGCTGATGCGAAAGACTTTTTATCGCATACTGATAGATTTGTGAAGAGAGTTCTTAAGTGGACAGATATGGAAGTTAAGATTTACGTATAAAATCTAATATATTTCTTAAAAATTAAGAGACTAAACATTTAGTTCATAGAATTAAGTGTTTGGTCTCTTTTTTGTTTTTAGCGATGCGAGCGGATAAATCAATGAGAAAGGAGGAAATCAATGAGAACAGATTGGGAAGCATTAAGGCTTAATGGAACGATGGTAGCCCATAAGGCGATGATTAAGTTGGTGATAAAGAGCAGAAAATATGAAATTTATAGTATATCCGCACCAACACCAATTAAAGGCAAAAGCCCTGGTTATTGTAGCGTACGCCTTGAGGGATATACATACCATGATCATTTGGTGGAGGCAAGTGTACATGAAGAGAATAAGAGATTATTCGAGCGATTCTGTTCTTCTAGAAAAGCCCAATACAAGGGTGGAAGAGAACATAAAAGTAATAGGCTCTAGTGGTGGTATTTCTATGATTGAAGGAATCATAGAAGAGCTGGAGTTAAATGGTGATTTAGAAATAGTAAGCCAGTCATTATTACTTAACAATAAAGGCGAGAATAGGAAAAGAAAATTTTATACAGTAAATCTAAAAACGGAGGATAAATCAATGAAGATAGCGAAGAGTGCAGATATATGTAGAGTGATTTCTATATGTAATCAAAAAGGTGGAGTAACTAAGTCAGCAACAACAGTTCAATTAGCAGCTGCATTAACTAGATTAGGATATAAGGTATTAGTAATTGATGCAGATGCGCAAGCAACATTAACAAAGAATCTTGGCTTTAAGAACGAAAGAAAACCAGAAATTACATTATCGACTATATTTGAGAAGTTTATAAATGATGAAGAAGTTGAGTCGGATTATGGTATTTTACAGCATGATGAAGGGTTTGATTTAGTACCAAGTGATATTCATCTTGCTGGAATTGAATTATCACTAATCAATGTAATGAATAGAGAAAGAATACTTAGAGATTATGTCATTATGGAGCATTTTTCATATGACTTTATATTGATAGATTGTATGCCATCGCTTGGAATGATTACAATAAATGCTTTAGCAGCATCTGATAGTGTCATTATTCCTGTGGAGGCAGATTTAACAAGTGCGGATGGTCTTCAGGAATTAATTAAAACGATTTTCAAAGTTAGAAAGCAGATTAATCCTGATTTATTTATAGAAGGAATCTTATTAACTAAGGTTGATTTACGAACAAATTATGCTAAGGAGATGAAGGAATTAATAAGTGGAACATATGGCAGAGATATTAAGATATTTTCTGACTATATTCCAATATCTGTAAAGGTAGCTGAATGTGCAGCGTATGGAACAAGTATATATGTTCATAGTCCTAAGTGTAGCGCAGCAGAAGCTTATATGTCACTTGCACAGGAGGTACTTGGATAATGGGAAAGATTACAGAAAACATCAAATTAGATTCATATGAGGACTTATTTAAGGCAAGCAATATAGATGAAAAGGAAGCAAATATCGTTGAGATTCCTGTTTCCTTATTAAAGGAATTTAGAAATCATCCTTTTAAGGTTTTAGATGATAACAAAATGGATGAATTAGTTACTAGCATTAAGGAAAATGGGGTGTTAGTACCAGCAATTGCTAGAAAGCTCGATGGTGGTACATATGAGCTTATTTCAGGTCATAGAAGGCACAGAGCTTGTGAATTAGCTGAACTTGATAGTATGCCTGTTATTGTGAAGGACCTGAATGATGATGAGGCAACAATAATAATGGTTGATTCAAATCTTCAAAGGGAAGAACTCTTAGTAAGTGAGAGAGCAAGAGCATTTAGCCAAAGATATGAGGCATGTAAGCACCAGGGCAGGAAAGGTGGATATGTTCTAGATGAGATTGGAGACAGTGTAGGAGAGAATAGAAAGCAAATCCAAAGATATATATGGATAGCTAGATTATTAGATGAACTTCTTGATATGGTCGATAATAAGAAACTTGGTTTTTGCCAGGGAGTAGATATTTCTTTTCTAACAAAAGAAGAACAAGCTGCGGTTCTTTTAGAAATGAAGATGAATGAAGTGAAGATGTCACTAAAACAGTCGGCACTTTTAAAGAAATTATCACAGGAAAATGCCTTAAGTAATGAAAAGATAAGAGAGATACTTAGTAAACCGTTACTTGTGAAAAGGACATTTAGCATGAATGAATCAAAGATTAATTCATATTTTGATGAAAGGTATTCATCTGAGGATATAAAGAAAGTAATTTATAACCTATTAGATCAATGGAAGCAAGGAGTGAACTAGTATGATAAGTGGAGCTTTTAGATCAAAAACTGGATTTACAGTAGTAAATAATAATATCGCAAAAGATAAAACAATTTCGCTTAAAACAAAAGGGCTGTATTTACTAATACAGTCCTATATCACTATGCCTGATAAAATATGGTATAAAAAAGATTTCTTTAATATGGCTTCAGAAGGTCGAAAGGCATTTGACTCGGCTTGGAATGAATTAAAAGAAAGAGGGTATTTAAAAGTTCATAGAACTATATCCGGAAATAATTTTAATATTGAATATGAGCTTCTTGAGGAACCAGTTCTAGGGCCACATACCTTCACATATAATGCTAAAGGTGAAATAACAAAAACGAATCAATATGTGGAAGATATAGATAATAATGTAAATGATACTCTAGATGATACATCAAACGATGCTGATGACACTATATCTACGAATGCTCCAAAAAGGGACAGTCGTAAGGATAGTACATTTTTTACGAGTGTACCAAAAGGGAACACTCCTAAAAGGAACATTCCTGAAGGGAACTTTCCTAAAAGGAACGCTCCTGAAGGGGACACTATATTAAATAATAATGATTCAAATACTATTGATTTAATAACTAAGGATATAAACACTCATTCAATAAATACAGATAAGACATATTGGAGTGATGTGACTGATGAACTCAAAGATGAGTATATTAGTAAACTACGTAAGAATATTGCTTATGAATCGACTAAACAAAGGGAAAGTGAATCAGCCTTTGAAATGTATGATAAGCTTTATAGTATTCTGGAGGCTTTCATTAAGAATCCACCAACAACTAGGTGCGTAAGAATAGCTAATATTGATATTCCATATGATGAGGCTGTAGATAAGTTTATGAAGCTTGGATACGAGCATATTAATTGTGCTAGGGAAAAGCTTAAGAATACGGATCTAAGTAAGATAACATCATTTTCAAAATATGCTCTGACGATTATCTACAATGTTGCAGAGATGCCAGAGGCTTTTCTTAAGGATACCAAAAAAGAGAAGTCATCATTTAACCAAATGAAAAAGCGAAACTATAATATAGACGAGCTTCTTAAAGCGGCAAGAGTAAACTAGAATTAAGGCGGTTGTATCATTTCGATATAGCTGCCTTTTTTATGTAGTGGACAATTTGTCCACAGGATATCAGATGTGATAAAATTACTTGGAAGATAATAGAAAGGCAGAGAGTACATGCTAGTTAACATTATTAGAATTGAGGACTCTATTGTAAGTTGCCAGCTTGAAGATGGACATATATTAGATATAGATAAGAGATGGCTTCCAGATAATATTAAAATTAATGATGAAGTCGATTTTAATGTTGAGATTGCAAAGAAATAAGTAATTTTAGTTGAGAGAAGAGTGATATAGTGGCAAAATACAAACCAGGTGATACGGTATATTTTATCGAAAGTAATAGAAGTATTATTGAAGCTAAAGTAAAGGCATTTACAGCTGGATTCTATACGATTATATTTGGCAACAGTGTTATAAGGTTAAGAGAAAGTAGATTGTTTTCTAGTATTGAAGAGGCCGAAAATAATGCTCCTCAAATAGTAGCAGAGAGAAAGCGAGTAGAGAAATTAAGAAAAGAACAGTCAAATCCTTGGAATTATATGAATTGATGGTAGAAAGGCATAATAACAAAGTTATTGTGTCTTTTTTTCTTACTTTAAAAATTAGGTTGTTTCGAGCAAATTTGGTACAATATGATAGTAGTTATTGGTTTGGTAGACCAATATTGTTTTGAGAATACGTTGCAGTGAGGAGTAACATAGGAGTTTTTAAGGGTTCTAAGAAGTTCGTCACAAGATAATGGATAGTTAATTTTTGCAGATATTTTTCCGATATAATATATAAATATAAAAATGGAAGTAGTATTTATGGAGAAAAATAATAAAGGTTTTACACTTGTTGAACTTATAGTGGTTCTTGTTATTCTTGCAATATTGGCAGCGATTCTTGTTCCAGCTCTTCTTGGATATATTGATAGAGCAAAAGAACAGAAGATTATTATTGATGCAGAATATTTTTATAAAGCTGCACAGGCTACTGCGAGCGAATATTATGGAATATCAATTAAAACTGAACCAGAAAAAGGAAACGTAAAAAATACAGAAGTAGATGGATACTGGATATCAGTAACCAATCAATATAAGGGTGTTAAAAAAGCTGGACAGGACAGGTCATATTTTGCACATTGTATGAAGTTGATGGATTCCGATAATATGCCTGCATACTATGCAGTTGCTGTAGTCGATGCTTCTAGAAAAGGCAAAATTAGTTATGTTACATATTATGATGTTGAGTCAGGAAAGTGTGCATATTGGGATTATATTGATCAGACATGGACTATAAAAGATAATATTCCAAAGCCTACTGGTTCGAGTTGGGGGTATGTACTTTGTTCGGCAGGATATAGAGGTGAATCATTTGGAACATACTATACTTTTTAAGATATGAACTAAAGTTAGAATATTATAACTAAACACTAAGTTAACGTGGATGGATCTGTGTATAATCGCAGGTCCATTTTTGATATAATTAGCAAGTAAGATTTTGATTATATGGGTTAATGGGAATTCTAATTTTCAAAATAAAAATTAGCTTAAGGAGATGAAGATACGTGTTCTTAAATAATATTTTACCATTGATTTTTTGTGCGCTTTTCACACTGCTGTTAAGTGTGATTTATGTATTTACCTGGATATTCTGTATAGAATGTTTTCGTACAGAGTCTAAGAAAGGAAGGCGTAAAAAAAATTACAATCATTCGACAGAAGCTGTGATTACTGGATTTACTGAAGAAAGAGGCGGACACAGAACATTTCGTTATGTGATATGTAAATATATTGTTGATAACAAGGAATATGAGCTCACAGAAGAAATCGGTTATTATGATAAAAGTAAAACAGTCGGAATGAAGATACCAGTATATTATGTAGAAGCAAATCCTTTAATTGCCAGCATTGATCCAAAGAGCGAACGAGAGAGAAATTTAGTAAGAGCTTGGTTATACGTGTTAGTAATCATCCTATTTAGTCCCACTATCGTGGGATTCTGGTACACTCTGATAGGTTATGTTAAGGAACTGGTAGAAGTGCTGGCACAATAGTAGTGTAAAAAGGATAGTTTTGATAATACGGCTATTTAGTTTTACTGTAGGGGAGAATATGAAACTTTTAGATGAACATTTAACTGAATTAATTGCGAAGCGGCAGAATGTTAAGGCCCTGCAATATATAGCTGATAATAATATCGATATAAAAGAAAAAGATGGATATGGAAATACATATTTACATATTGCAGCGGCTCACACAAATAAAAGAATGATAGAATTTTTGATTCAAAATGGAGCGGATGTAAACGCAAGTAATAAAATAAAAGAAACTCCTTTGTGGGAAGCTTTTGGCGCAAGAGAACGATTATTAGATCGTACACGAAACGAAGAAACAATAAAATTATTGGTAGAATTGGGTGCTGATGTTACCCATGTACACAGATCTGGTTTTTCGTTATATCAAATGCTAGTAAATAATAAATTTTCTCCTGACATAATCGATTTTGTTGATAAGGCTGCAACGGGATATGTAGATAAGACGCCGATTATAGAGGTGATTGAAAAACAAAAAAAAGAAAGGCTACAAAGAGCTAGCAAAAATATTATGTTATTTTCTGATGGTTTAAAATATCAAAGGAAAATAGAAGAGTCATCAAAAGAGCAGTTAGATAATGCCGAAAACATTTGTGATGAAGGCGTGCGATATGCGCGTGAGGGCCAATTCGAGAAGGCTAGAATATGCTTTGAAAAAGCTGCAGAAATGGGTTTGGCGATAGCAAATGGAAATTTAGGATTCATGTATTTAAGAGGACATGGAGTTAATATAGATAATAAAGTTTCTTTTGAATATTTCCTTAAAGCAGCGGAATTAGGAAATGTGATGGCTATGAATCAAGTTGCAGATATGTTGAGGGATGGTGTTGGTGTAAGCAAAAGTATGAAAAGGTCAAATTCATTTAGGATGAAAGCACAATCATACGAAATATATCTGACAAATTGCATTCAAATAAGAGAAAAACTACAGTCACTTAATAGTAAATATATGGAGTTAGAAGAAGATGAATTGAAACAATTGTGTGATGAAGTTATTCATCTTATTCCAGAACCAAAAGAGTTGTATGTTGAAACAATGGAAATCTCATATATACTAGGAAGTTATTATGAAAATAAGGGCGAATTTCAAACAGCATTAATCAATTATCATATGGCAGAGCGAGTGATTGGTGGAAAAGATTATGCGCTTTTAATGTATAGGATTGGAAGTTGCTGTGACACGTTGGGCGATGAAAAAACTGCCCGTTCATATTTTAAGAAAGCATTTCGTATTGCAGGTAATATTATTTTTGAAATAGATGATAATCGGTATCTTAAGAAATAATTATTTTGATTATTCAGGCTACAGGGGGAAGAGAAAATGAATGATAGATATATTGATATAGTAAAAGCAGTAACAGATTTTTATCCCGATAACTGGGAGAAAGTAGTTGTCACTTATGATCGAGGTGAAGATTATGGTCATGTAGGTGTATTTTACAAGCTTAGTAATAAATATGAATCTATTTTTCAAGTAGGACGAGAAAGACTGAACTATAAGTTATTTCAAACTTCTAGACAAAATGCGCTGATAGTGAATGCG
>JAZQOC010000063.1:0-10451 GCA_045627645.1 Lachnospiraceae bacterium | reverse complement strand
CTGTTAATAGCATAAAACTGGCTGACCTTCGAAGGAATATTGGTCTAGCGACTCAGGATGTTCTTCTGTATTCAGACACTATTGAAGGCAATATTGCATATGGAGATAGCTCGATTAAGCAGGAAGAGGTTGTTAAGTTCGCTAGATATTCTGCTGCTTCTGATTTCATTGCAAAGATGCCAGAAGGCTATGACACTATTGTAGGTGAAAGAGGAGTGGGACTTTCTGGTGGACAAAAGCAGAGAATTTCTCTTGCAAGAGCTCTTGCCATAAGACCTTCGATTCTTATTCTTGATGATACAACTTCTGCAGTTGATATGGAGACAGAAAAAGAGATTCAAAACAGCTTAAATTCTCTTGATTTTAACTGTACAAAGCTTATAATCGCTCAGCGTATCTCTTCTACCAAGAATGCTGACAATATAATAATACTTAAGGATGGTTCCATTCTTGAGCAGGGAACTCACGATGAACTTGTTGCCAAGAAGGGTTACTATTACGAGTTAGTAAAACTACAAAGCAATGTAAAGGAGGTGGGTTAAATGGCAAAGGACGTTAAAAACACTTACCGTAACGATGAAGATCTTGACGAACCATTTAACATACGACATCTGCTGCGTGCTTCGTCTTACATCCTCAAGTACAAGAAGTCAATGATAATTGCCCTTATCTTCAGTGCGCTTGCCGGACTCGCCAATCTTATTGGTCCTGTGCTTACACAAAAGACTTTGGATGAAGTCATTCCAAACAAGGATATGACAATGCTATTTGTCCTTGCCGGTCTGTTTATAAGCGCTGTAGTAATAAGTGTTATCTTCGCTTCCATAAGATCAAGAATCATGATCAATGTATCGCAGAAAATCATCTATGATATCAGACGTGATTTGTTTGAACATTTGCAAAAGTTATCATTTCAGTACTACGATGACAGACCTCACGGAAAGATTCTTATAAGAGTTGTTAACTACGTTAACTCTGTTTCAGATATGCTTTCCAACGGACTTATCAATATTATTCTTGAAGTCATCAACCTGGTATTCATCGTAATATTCATGTTTATGGTAGATGTTCAGCTTGCCCTTGTAGTATTGTGTGGTGTTCCTATACTTGCTGCATTTATGTTATGGATTAAGAACCGTCAGCGTAAAGCATGGCAGATGGTATCCAATAAGAGTTCCAACCTCAATGCCTATCTTCAGGAAAATATTGTTGGTGCAAAAGTCACTCAGATGTTTGCACGTGAAGAGGAAAATGCTGATATCTTCTTCAATCTTGCAGAAGACTGTCGTGGAACCTGGATGACTGCTGTCAGATACAATAACATTATCTGGCCAGGTATTGATACCATAAGCGTATTAATCAGAGCCTCAATCTTTATATCAGGCCTGATTCTCTTTGGTGCAGGCAATAAAACAGTTGGTACTATCATGGCTATATCCGGATATGCTGCAAGATTCTGGCAGCCTATTATGAACCTTGGTAATATCTTCAACAACTTCATCAACAACATTGCTTATCTTGAAAGAATTTTCGAAACAATGGATGAAGAAATAACTGTCGATAATGCTGAAGATGCAACTGTTCTTCCTCCAATCAAGGGAGATGTTGTATTTGAAAATGTTTCCTTCTCATATGAAGAAAATAAGGAAGTTCTTCACAATGTTTCGTTCGAAGTAAAGGCTGGTGAAAGCGTTGCCCTGGTTGGACCAACAGGTGCTGGTAAGAGTACAATCATCAATCTCATCTCCCGCTTCTACGATGTTGACAGCGGACGAGTATTGATCGATGGTCATGATATTTCAAAAGTTACTCTTTCTTCTTTAAGATCACAGATGGGTATAATGCTTCAGGACAGTTTCATCTTCTCTGGTACTATTGAAGACAATATTCGTTATGGTAAGCTTGATGCTTCTTTGGATGAGATTATAGAATCCAGCAAAAAGGTTTGTGCCGATGAGTTCATCACAGGACTTCCTGATGGATATAACAGTGAAGTACATGAACGTGGATCATTGCTAAGTCAGGGACAGAAACAGTTGATTTCTTTTGCAAGAACTCTTCTTTCTGATCCCGCTATATTAATCCTGGATGAAGCTACTTCAAGTATTGATGTTCAGACAGAACGAGCACTTCAGGCTGGTCTTGACAGTATGTTAGAGGGCAGAACCTCATTTATCATTGCCCACCGTCTTTCAACTATCAAAAACTGTGACAAGATTATGTACATAGATGATGGTGGAATAAAAGAATGTGGTACACATGATGAACTGATGGCTAAAAAAGGTGCTTATTACAAGCTTAATACAGCCCAGGAATAATCTTTTATTAGATGCAATAAAAAACCACCCATATGGGTGGTTTTTTCATTAATACTATTTAGTCTGCATATCCATCATAGAGTTCCTCCAATGCTCCTCTGCACTTTAGGAATTCCTTACAAAGCTTTGGATCAAACTGATTTCCACATGACTGCGCTATTATGTTAAAAGCGGTTTCATAATCCATCTGTTCCTTATAAACTCTTTTACTAACCAATGCATCAAACACATCAGCCAACGCCATAATTCTTGCCTCAAGCGGTATATCTTCGCCTCTGAGACCTTCTGGATATCCATGTCCGTCCCAACGCTCATGATGATAATGAGCCACATTGATCGCTATCTCTTTAAAATCCAGGTCATCAACATTTTTAAGAATCTGCTCAACTATTATCGCACCCTTTGCAGAGTGTTCTTTCATCTTCTCATATTCTTCGTCTGTGAATCTTCCTGGCTTATTTAATATAACATCAGGTATTGCTATCTTACCAAAATCATGCAACGAAGCAGCCCTGGTAACTCTTCTGCCAAACTGTTTGCAAAAATCTCCATTGTAACCAATTTCATAAAGATGTTTTACAAATATCTTAACAACATCTGATGTACGTCTGATATGACCACCGGTATTATCATCCCTGTTTTCAACGATACTGGCCATACTAACAATAATATCACTCTGAACTGCTCTGAGTTTTTTTACCTTATCGTCTATCTCATTTTCAAGATTCTCATTATAATGCTCAATCAGTTTTAGGTACTTCTGATGTTTGGTATCATCACGCATTGTAATACAGTGTACCTTTTTTCTTGCAAAACCAATGACCTGATTATGTTTAAGTTCTATAACTTTATCATTTCGCTCAATGTATGCAATGTTATCAATCTTCTCATCATTGACCCACTGCTTAAGCAATTTAAGAAAGTCTGTAGAATCATCTTTTACGACATAGTCGATATTTAATTCATTAAGCTCAGGGAACCACTGTCTTGCGACTTCATCGGCCTCTTCGAATCTGCCTCTTACATCACATATTACACTGCCATATTCAAGACTTTCCTCCATAGCCAGTCTTGCATAACCTTTAACGTCGTATAATCTTACTCGAGTCAAAATAGCTATAACAAGGAAAAAACTAATGACATACGAAAATGGAAGAAGTTCCACCTCAATAGCAAATATACGTTCTCCAAAATAAGTAAAACTTGTTATGGCCATAGCTGCCAGACAAACTGTACTTGTAATATATGATACCTTACGTCTTTGAAGTAAGGATCTTATAACCACATAAAACCCATATGCCAGTAAAAGTACCTGAAATACAGGATAAACAACATGAAGTGGCCCGTATGTTTTTTCAATATAGGTGCATCCCATGACTGTCTTAAGCGAGATATCTTTATAATACAAAGTATTATATCCTATGGACATTACACCGTATGCAGTAATCCCTCCGACAACTACACTTGCAATTCTTATAGGCCAGGGTACTCTGACTTTACAAAGCGTAGCTATACACTCAATCATAAGATATCCGGTGGCAATAGCCCCCATATATACAACCTGATTGGATATAATAGCCGCCTCAAGGCTCTGTACTCTGGAAAGCTGCCAGAATCCAAGATTTATAACCATAATGGCCACTGATAACAATATATATTTTTCAGATATATGTTGCTTGAATACCAGCAATAATATAGCCAGATATATGCATGATATTACAAACAGACCCCCATACATTGCCTGAATCATCTCTTCCCCAAATAAGAATGTATTTTTACTTTAACTGTTCTGCCTCTTCCTTAAGTTCTGAAACAACTCCGCTGACTTCAATAAGAATAGACTTATTTGCTTCTGTAGCAAGATATGTTTCATCACTATGCGCACTTACTTCTTCTGTAATAGCCGAAATTGTCTGGATTGAATCAACGATTTCTTTGTTTGCTTCTGCGAGACTTGCAACGATTTGCTCTAAAGCCTCTTCCTGTTCCTTTATTTCATTGATATTCTTTGTAATTTCAACAAAACTTTCAGCTGTTCTCTCTGCTGTCTTACCCTGCTCTATATTGGCAGCAATAAGTGTATCAATCTTTTCTACTGTAGCACCTAGCTGACTTGATATATTAGCAATAAGATCATTGATATCTGCTGTTGCCGCTGTTGTCTGACCCGCAAGATTAGATATCTCAGATGCTACTACTGCAAAACCACGGCCTGCTTCGCCTGCTCTTGCAGCCTCAATTGAAGCATTAAGTGCAAGAAGGCTTGTCTGAGACGCAACACTACTAATAATCTCTGTAATAGAATTCATCTTGTTAGTATATTCTGTAAATGCAGAAAGTGCTTCAGCCGCTTCATTACCAGCTATATTAGCTTTATCAGAAATATCATTGAGACTCTTAATCTGCTTCTCACCTTCATCTACTGCCTTTACGGTTTTATTCATATCATCTGCGATTGAATCAACTACGTTAGTAACAGATTCAATGGAATCCTGAATCTGCTCTGTCTTAAGCAGCTGGTTCTGAATAGCATCAGCCGACTCATTGGTTCCTGTAGCAACTTCTGACATTGAATCAAGTGTCTTTTCCATCGAAATGCTAAGTGTTGAAACCTTCTCATCGACCAACTCAACATTACTTGTCATATCTCTTGAGATGCCAAGCATTCTGTCATATACATCGCTGATTTTATTTTTTTCGATGTTAACACGTGCCGCTCTTATAGCTGTTACTTCAATAAACTTACTGCTTATTACTATGAAGAAAATAACACTCACAAGTACAAGCAGTACCTGAATTTCATAAGTTACAATATCTGTCTGAGCTGTTCTGCCGTGTACAGCAATATTTAAAATTACAGCAATTACATTCTCAATAAATGCACCAATACCAATAATTACTATAAATCGTTTTTTATTGAAAACCATCAGTATAATCAGCATAGGCATAACATATGTAAATACCAGGTCATTATTTGCTGTAAATAGCACTATTGTATATAGCACGGTAAATCCTATACCAACTATTCGCATCAATGCAGCCTTACTCTCAGGGTTACTTTTATATACCATTACTGCCAATATCACTGGTACGTAGCATGCCACTACAACAAGTGAAACATAACCAATTCCCCTCGAACCTTTAACTGCCTCCAGTACATATGCAAGTGCAATGATACTAACCAGAATACTTTGACAGATGATTGCAACTTTGTTATACATCTGAAACTCTGATTTTGCTGACAATTTTTCTAAATTCTGCTCCATTTTTGTTTCTCCCATCTTTTACATTTCGTATGCTTATATAATTTTAATGACATAAAAAAAGTCAAAAATGTATATCACATAATTGACTTTATTTTACACCATATTTATTTGTTTTTCAAACTCGCAAGTTTCTCCTTGTTACCATTTTTCATATGGACATACCGAGGTCTTTTTAGCACATCTAAGCTCCACATAGCACCCGCAGGCACCGCAAAATCCATCTTTCAGGTAGTTGCATGTGGTGCACATATTTAACCTGCCTTCATATACCTCATCCGTTGCTTTTTCTTTAGCTTCCATATGGTCAAGTATTCTTTTGATTTTTGCTTCATATTCCTGTGGATTTATATCCTTAAGCAGACAAAGTCTGCATGGTTTTTTCTCCACAGTATTAACCTCTTACACGTAATGAAACAACAGAACATGGAGGAAGCGTTACAGTCAGTCCCTTGTCTGTAATCTTAACATCCTTAAGTTCTGCTGTATTAACCACTTCGCTGTTTTCAAATGTGTTATGGGCTGTCATCTCGCCCGTTACAACACTTGCTTCTACTGATGCAGCCTTAAGTTCATCAAATGCTATTTCAACCTGCTTTGACTCATCTACAGAAAGGTTATTAAGTGTAATAGTAATAACTCCATCTTTAACAGATACAGATTCTGTTACCTCTGGCACTTTATATTCACCAACACCAGTCTCATTTACACCAGCTAATAAGCTCTGCAGAAGTTCTGCTCCCTGATGATGCTTAAACATTCTAAATACATGATATGTAGGTGTAAGCACCATCTTCTTGCCTTCTGTAAGAATTACAGACTGAAGTACATTGACAGTCTGGGCAATATTAGCCATTCTAACTCTGTCACAGTGCTTATTGAAAATATTTAAGTTAATACCTGCTACAACTGCATCACGAACTGAATTCTGCTGATAGAGGAATCCTGGATTTGTGCCTTCTTCAACATCATACCAACAGCCCCATTCATCAACCATAAGTCCAACAATCTTATTTGGATCATACTTATCCATAATAGTTGTATGCTTTGTAATAAGCTCTTCCATCTTAAGTGTTTTTGAAAGAGTTATATACCATTCTTCTGTATTAAAGTCAGTTGCGCTACCCTTATGCTCCCATACATGAGGAACTGTATAGTAATGCAACGAAATTGCATCCAGATTTCCATGAAGGTGTTCCATGCAATGATAGAAACATCTCTCCATTAATTTATCTGTCCACTCGTAATCATCCGCATTTGGTCCACAGGCAATTCTTGTTATTGGTGCATCTGGATTGTACTGCTTAACAAATGACTGATATCTGCGGTACTCATCAGCATAATATTCCGGAACCATATTTCCACCACAGCCCCAGTTTTCATTGCCAACTCCAAAATAATCTACTTTCCATGCCTTATCCCTGCCGTTAGCGCGACGCTGCTGTGCCAATGGAGATTCACCATCGAATGTCATATATTCTACCCACTCTGACATCTCCTGAACAGTTCCTGAACCAACGTTTCCATTGACGTATGTTTTACATCCTATCTGATCACAAAGTTCGAAGAATTCATGTGTACCAAAGCTGTTATCCTCAACAACTCCACCCCAGTTAGTATTAATCATCTTCTTTCTTGTTTCTTTAGGACCAATACCATCCTTCCAATGATATTCATCTGCAAAACATCCGCCTGGCCAGCGAAGTACTGGCAGTTTCATATCCTTAAGAGCTTCAACAACATCTGTTCTCATACCTTTGTTGTTAGGTATCTCAGAGTTTTCTCCAACATAAAGTCCTTCATAGATACATCTTCCAAGATGTTCCGAAAAATGACCATAAATCTCAGGATTTATTGTTCCGAGTTTCTCATTTTCATGAATAGTAAGTTTAATCATTGTTTTCCCATCCTTTTACATTAAAATAGTTCTTTTCTTGAGTCCTCAGCTGTTGCAAATGGTCCAGGTGCGATACTTATTTCACGATGATTTCCAAAGTAATCATAGTCAAATGTGATTGGTGTACCATCCACATCTTCAAATGGCTGATCTGGTTGGAATGCATTACCGAGCACCTGAGTGTTTACCATGCTACCCTTATAATTATCTATTAAATCATAAACATTGGTATCAAGATAGTGCTTGCCATCTTTTTCTACCAGTTCAACCTTAGTCTCTGCTTCATTGACAAGACCGTTAACTTCTTTTTTCCACATCTTTGCACCACTAAGGTACACATTTCCCTCTGACCATACTGGAAGATGTCCAAAATGCGCTGGCTCTAACTTACCCATATCAGCTGGCTTTGTAAAATCAAACTGAGCAATCCATTCATCATAGTTTGGATATTCATCAAATACAGCTGTTCCAGTCTGTCTGTTTTCTATATCTGCACCATCATCATAGTCATGAGGTGTAATTACAGTCTCTGATGGCCATTTCTGAACGAATATATTGTTGTAGAATCTGTCATCACCATGAAGCAGTGTCATGAATCCCATTACTTCAGTTCTGTGTGGCATATGATATGGAGTATATCTCCATGTTGTTCCTTCACCAACAGATGTAAATGCACCACAGATGAGATTATGAACCATCGCTACACCATCTGTTGCAAATCTTAAGGCTGCATCACTTAATAAGATATTGTTATCAATAAGTGTTGGTCCATGACTTACTTCAACAAATAAATCCTGACTCATCATACCACCTGACAGAGGCTTAGCAAATTCAGGTCTCTGATTGTCATGTAAAAGATTCTGAGTAATTCTTGTACCCTGTGCTTCCCAGTCACACCAGATACCCATTGTGCTGTGATGAATGTGATTTCTACGCATAATTACATCAATTGCTGCATGCATCTTAATACCAGCAATTTCAGCACCACCAAGTTCCATCATGTTGTTGATATGATGAATGTGGTTGTCCTCAATTATACTGAATACACCACCCATACGTCCAATAATTCCGCCCTGTTCACAGTGGTGAATATTGTTACGTCTGATAATATGATGTCCTATATTTTCCTTAAGCCATCCGTGGAACTGACCTCTGCATACTGCATCACGCTCCATCTGTGTAGGACTCTTAACATATTTGTAAGTGAAGAAATGGTCATTCTCTGGATCTTTATACTTACCAACTGAAATACCTGCACATTTGCTATGATAAATCTCACAGTCTTCAATAATCCAGCCCTTACTCCAGTGTGGTCCGATCATACCTTCCTGATAAGCTGCTGGTGGTGCCCAGTTTGTAGCCGCCTTGTTGATATCAAAACCGCTTACTGTTATATAGTTAACACCTGTTTTTGATGGATAAAATACATTTCGTCTTACTGTAATCTCAACCTCTTCCTTATTAGGATCTGCTCCCTGGAAGTTGGCATATATAACAGTCTCATTATTAGCCTCATCCTGTTCTGTGTACCATTTATAAACAGAATCCTCTGGTACCCAGCTACACTCATATACAGCTCCCTCTATACATGCTTCGAGAGAAGATGTCTCATACATAGCCTTATCGTTTAAAAATACGCATCCCGTATGCTTATCAGCCTTGGCAAAATACCAGTCACCGTATACAAAAACAGTGTATGGATTAAATTCGCCGAATGTAGAATTAGGAATTCTACATACCCATACATTACCCTGAAAGTTTGTCCAGTTCTTTACAAGCTCTCCACCTGTAATTTCAGCTTTAAGCGGTTCAATACTCCTATATACTATTGGAGCCTCCTCTGTACCTGCATTAACAGGATCAACATATTCGCGATATACACCAGGAGCTACCAGTACCTCATCTCCCGCACATGCAATTTTTGCCGCATCATTAATACGTCTAAATGGAGCCTCTTTAGTTCCATTACCATCTCTTTTTGCACTAGCATCTACGTAAATTTTCATTGTAACCCTCCAAAAAAATCAACATATTAGTATGGACATTTCATCCCTATGCCAATGTAATCATTTTATCATACAGCAGCCTGAATTCAGATATCAAAAATGTACATGTAAATATCATTTTTATTCAATAATCTTTGAACACAAAAAACCGGGAGCATTAATTCGCTCCCGGTCAAACTAACCAGTTTATTAATATCTGATTTTCAGTTTACAAAGCATTAGCTAATCTATATTAGCAGATACCCTGTGCCTTCATAGCATCAGCTACCTTAAGGAAACCAGCGATGTTAGCACCTGCTACATAGTCGCCATCCTTGCCGTACTTCTTAGCTGCATCATCAAGGTTGTGGAAAATGTTAACCATGATGTTCTCAAGCTTCTTATCTACTTCTTCGAATGTCCATGAAAGTCTCTCTGAGTTCTGGCTCATCTCGAGTGCTGATGTTGCAACACCACCTGCGTTTGCTGCCTTTCCTGGTACGAAGTATACCTTGTTAGCCTGGAGATATTCTACAGCATCTGGTGTTGAAGGCATGTTAGCACCTTCACATACTGCGATACATCCATTAGCTACAAGCTTCTTAGCATCTTCAAGGTTAAGTTCGTTCTGTGTAGCACATGGAAGAGCGATATCTACCTTGATTTCCCACTGATTTGTTCCTTCAGTAGCCTTGTCATGGTACTGTGCTGATGGTCTTGCAGCTGCATATTCTGTAAGTCGAGCACGCTTAACTTCCTTAACTTCCTTAAGAAGAGCTACATCGATACCTTCTGGATCGTAAGCCCAACCTGTTGAGTCTGAACATGTAACAGGCTTAGCACCAAGCTGCTGAGCTTTCTGGATAGCGTAGATAGCTACGTTTCCTGAACCTGAAACAGCTACTGTCTTGCCAGCGATGTCTTTACCATTACACTTAAGCATTTCTTCTGTTAAGTAAAGAAGACCATATCCTGTAGCTTCTGTTCT
>JAZQOC010000062.1:0-52094 GCA_045627645.1 Lachnospiraceae bacterium | reverse complement strand
AGTTACAGTATTAACAATGGGTCTTCCAAAGGCTGCTGACGTTTTACGTGAAGCAATCGCTATGGGAGCTGACAAGGGTGTCCTTGTAACAGATAGAGTTCTTGGTGGAGCTGATACATGGGCTACATCTACAACAATCGCAGGTGCAATCAGAAATCTTGAGTATGATTTAATCATCACAGGTCGTCAGGCTATCGATGGTGATACAGCTCAGGTTGGTCCACAGATCGCTGAGCATCTTGGTCTTCCAGTTATCTCATACGCTCAGGAAATCAGCGTTGATGAAGCTGCAAAGACAGTTACAGTTAAGCGTCAGTATGATGACAGATATCACATGGTTGAAGCTAAGATGCCATGTTTAGTTACAGCTCTTGCTGAATTAAATGACCCTCGTTACATGACTCCAGGTGGAATCTTTGATGCAGTTGCAGCAGAGATTACAACATGGGGTAGAGCAGACCTTAAGGATGTTGACGATTGCAATATCGGTCTTGCAGGTTCACCTACAAAGATCGCTAAGGCTTCAGATAAGGTTCGTAAGGGAGCTGGTGAGAAGGTTACTCCTGATTCTCCAGAAGATGCAGTAGCATATATTGTTGGCAAGCTTGATGAGAAGCATGCTATCTAATTCGAAGTAGAAGAAAGGAATAGAAAAATGAACTTAGAAGAATACAAAGGCGTATATGTCTTTGCTCAGCAGGTTGATAATGAGGTATCTGGTATCGCATTAGAACTTCTTGGCAAAGCTAAAGAGTTAGCTGCTCCTCTTAACACAGAAGTAACAGCAGTATTAATTGGTTATAACGTAGGTAATCTTGCAGATAAGCTCGCTGAGTATGGTGCAGATAAGGTTATCGTTGTTGATGATAAGGAATGTGAAGTTTATAGAACAGAGCCATATGCTCATGCACTTTCTTCAGTAATCAACGAGTTCAAGCCAGACATCGTTTTAGTTGGTGCTACAGCAATCGGTCGTGACCTTGGTCCTACAGTTTCTGCTAGAGTTGCTACAGGTCTTACAGCTGACTGTACAGTACTTGAGATTGGTGACTTCCCATTAGTTGCTGTTCCAGGTAAGGAATCAGAGCAGAAGCACAACCAGTTACTTATGACACGTCCAGCATTTGGTGGTAACACAATCGCTACAATCGCTTGTCCTAACACACGTCCACAGATGGCTACAGTTAGACCAGGTGTTATGCAGAAGATTGATCCAGTTGCAGGCGCTAAGGCAGAAGTAATCAACTACAACCCAGGCTTCACACCTAACAACAAGTATGTAACAGTTAAGGAAGTTGTTAAGGCTGTTTCAGACGTTAAGGATATTATGGAAGCTAAGGTTCTTGTATCTGGTGGTCGTGGTGTTGGTTCTGCAGAGAACTTCAAGATGCTTCAGGATCTTGCAGATGCTCTTGGTGGACAGGTTTCTTGCTCACGTGCAGTTGTAGATTCAGGCTGGATGCCAAAGGATCTTCAGGTTGGACAGACAGGTAAGACAGTTAGACCAAACCTTTACTTCGCAATCGGTATTTCAGGTGCTATTCAGCACGTTGCTGGTATGGAAGAATCAGATATCATCGTTGCAATCAACAAAGATGAAGATGCTCCAATCTTCGATGTTGCTGATTACGGTGTAGTTGGTGATCTTAACAAGATCGTTCCACAGCTTACAGCTGCTATCAAGGCTGCTAAGGAAGCAAAGGCTAAATAATTAAAATGATTTAGTTCATTAGGGCTGGCATTTATGTCAGCCCTTTTTTATGAAATACCATAAATATTTGTGATATTTCATAAGAATGATATGAAAGCGATGGGAAAGGATAAAGAAAATGAGACTGATATTTGTACGTCATGCAGAACCGGATTATGTACATGATTCTTTAACAGAAAAAGGATTTAAAGAGGCAGAGATTTTAGCGGAAAGAACGAAAAAATGGAAAGTGGATGAGATATACTGCTCACCGCTTGGCAGAGCGCAGGCTACTATGAAACCAAGCCTTGAAAACTGGCCAGATAAGACACCTGTAACATATGACTGGCTCCAGGAATTTCCGGCAAGAATACCAGATCCTGTTACAGGAGAGAAGAGGATATGCTGGGATTTGATGCCATCTTATTTTTGCGATAAAGAAGATTTGTTTGATAAAGATAAATGGTATACGGCAGACTGTATGAAAGCAGGAGATGTCGAAGAAAAATTCAACATCACAAAGGAAGGCATCGATAAATTGTTGGCAGAACATGGCTACAATAATCAGGGCAATGGGTTATTTCATGTTGAAAAGCATAGTGATGACACTTTGGTTTTCTTTTGCCATTTTGCAATCACAGCAGTAATTGTTGGCCATCTGACGGGTATAGCACCATTTTTATTATGGCAGGGATTCATAATGTCACCTACCTCTGTTACTGTACTTAACAGCGAAGAGAGAGAAGTGGGAAATGGATATTTCAGGGTACAATACTGGGGAGATGCCCGTCACCTTGTCGAAGCGGGAGAACCAATAAGTCAGTCAGGATATTTTGCTGATATTTTCCAGGACTGATACTTGTGATATAATACACGAGTGGGATTCGTAAAGAAGCGGAAGCGATTATAAATAAAGAGGCACTATGAATAATAAGACAATACTTGATTATGAAACAGTAGAACTTGATACTGAGAAAAATGAACTGGTAATTATAGATCAGACAAAATTACCAGGAAATATAGAGATAATAAGCTTAAAAACTGCTCAGGAAATCTGGGATGCCATATATCTTCTTAAGGTTAGAGGGGCGCCTGCCATTGGCGTTGCAGCAGCTATGGGATTATATATTTTGGCTACTCAGATCGATACTGACGATAATGTCATTTTCTTCGAAAAGCTCGGTAAACAGCGGGATTTCCTCAATTCTGCAAGACCTACAGCTGTTAATTTGAGTTGGGCTTTAAAGAGGATGGATGGACTTGCACAGTCAATGAAAAATGAGCCTATTCCAACTATTTTAGAAGCTCTAAAGAACGAGGCTATCAAGATTAAGGAAGAAGATATAGCTGTGTGTAAAGCAATTGGTGAAAATGGACTTACACTTGTAAAGCCGGGAGATGGAATTCTTACTCATTGTAATGCGGGACAGCTAGCAACGTGCAAATATGGTACAGCAACGGCACCTATTTATCTTGGCTATGAGCGTGGCTATAATTTTAAAGTATTTGCTGATGAAACAAGACCTTTGCTTCAGGGAGCGAGACTGACAGCCTTTGAACTTCACAGTGCAGGAGTGGATGTGACTCTTATTTGTGATAACATGTCTGCCACTGTTATGAAGCAGGGAAAGGTCAATGCTGTATTTGTGGGATGCGATAGAGTGGCTGCTAACGGTGATACAGCTAATAAGATAGGAACGAGTGTTGTTGCAACGGTAGCAAAATATTATGGTGTACCTGTATATATTTGTGCTCCAACTTCAACAATTGATCTTGATACACCAACAGGTGCAGAAATTAAGATTGAGCAGCGACCAGATACGGAAGTAACGGAGATGTGGTATAAGGAAAGAATGGCTCCAGAAGGAGTAAAAGTGTTTAATCCTGCATTTGATGTAACAGACCATCACCTTATTGCGGGTATTGTTACAGAAAATGGAATCGCTTACGAGCCTTACACAGAAAGCTTAAAAGAAATGGTGGCTAAAAGCAGAAAGAATTAATGGGGCAGATAAGACCGGGTTTGTGCCATGGCCACAAATGATAAAGGATGAAAATTATTATGGCAGGAAATAAAAGGAAAACAGATAAGCAGATTAGTGCATCAACCATATTGCAGGAAGAGTTAATTACTTCATATCCTTTTAAGAGGCTGATTCTTCTTATAAGCATCATTGCTTTGTTGGTTGTTGTGGCAGTCTTTTCTGCTATATATAAGGAATATGCCAGCTTTGTAGGCATTGTTGTTTTCATAGCATATGTTTCTGCACTTACTTTTGGACAGAAAGCAGGAAATTACCAGTTTGACTTTGTTCCAGGTGCAGGACTTAAGGATATGAAGGTTTTATACAAGGGTAAGGAACTTAAACTTGATTACAGACTTGATAAAAACGGCAGATTCATGTGGGCTGATGCGAAGAAACCAATTAAGTGTATAGAATATGCTGATGGCAGCAGGATGAATAAATATATTACAAAGTATCGCGTATTAAATTACATCAATGTAGTGATGGAACAAAATGGATTATATTCAGACCATGCGTGGTAGGATATAAACATAGATTTTATAAAACGTAATTAGGAGGAAGGAAGATGTTTGGTATTATTTTTTCGATTATTTTTGGTGGTATTGCTGGATGGATTGCAAGCCTTATTATGAAGAGCGCTAACAGTACAATCATGAATATTGTACTTGGTATTGTAGGCGGATTTGTAGGTAAGATTCTCTTTGGACTTATCGGGTTTGGTGCAACAAGTCTTCTTGGCGGACTTATCTCAGCTGTAGTTGGTGCTTGCGTTGTAATTGCTGTTGTTAATCTTATTAAAAAGAAATAGTAAATTACTTGAATAATATGTATTCGAGTTGTATATTTAACGATATGAGTTTGAACATATTATAAAATGAATATATTTTAGGAGGATTAGTGAAATGGCTAAAGAAAAGGTTGTTTTAGCGTATTCAGGTGGACTTGATACAACTGCTATCATTCCATGGCTTAAAGAGACATACGATTATGATGTAGTATGTTGTTGTGTAGACGTTGGACAGGAAAGCGAGCTTGATGGACTTGACGAAAGAGCAAAGTATTCAGGCGCTGAGAAGTTATATATTGAAGATGTAGTAGATGAGCTTTGTGACGAGTATATTATGCCAACAGTTAAGGCTAATGCAGTTTACGAGAACAAATATCTTCTTGGTACATCATTTGCCAGACCAGTTATCGCAAAGAAACTTGTTGAAATCGCTCGTAAAGAAGGTGCTGTAGCAATTTGTCATGGTGCAACAGGTAAGGGTAATGACCAGTTAAGATTTGAGCTTTCAATTAAGGCTCTTGCTCCAGACATCAAAGTTATTGCTACATGGAGACAGCCTGAATGGACAATGCAGTCTCGTGAGGATGAAATCGCATACTGCCAGGCACATGGCATTGATCTTCCATTTGATGCAAGTCATTCATATAGCCGTGACAGAAATATCTGGCACATTTCGCATGAAGGTCTTGAGCTTGAAAGCCCATCACTTTCACCAAACTATGATGATCTTTTAGTACTTTCAGTAACACCTCAGAATGCTCCAGATGAAGCAGAAGATGTTGAACTTGAGTTTGAAGCAGGTATTCCTGTAGCACTTAATGGAAAGAGAATGAAAGTATCTGATATTATCAGAGAACTTAACAGACTTGGCGGTAAGCATGGTATTGGTATCATCGATATCGTAGAGAACCGTGTAGTTGGTATGAAGTCGCGTGGTGTATACGAGACACCAGGTGGAACAATTCTTATGGAAGCTCATACACAGCTTGAGGAAATCTGTCTTGATCGTGAGACACTTGCATACAAGAAATTAGTTGCAACAAAGTTTGCAGATCTTGTTTACGAAGGAAAATGGTTCACACCACTTCGTGAGAGCCTTTCAGCATTTGTTGATAAGACACAGGAGACAGTTACAGGTACATGCAAGATGAAACTCTATAAGGGTAACATTATTAAACAGGGTACAACATCTCCATACTCACTTTATTCAGAGAGTCTTGCATCGTTCACAACTGGTGATCTTTATGATCATACAGATGCAACAGGTTTCATCACACTCTTTGGCCTTCCAATGAAGGTTCGTGCTATGATGAAGCAGAATGTTGAGATGAACAAGAAATAATTATTTAAGACAAATGTTTTGCGTTTAAGATAGGGGGCTTTATAGCTCCCTATTTTGCATTTTATATATAAAAATGGATGGTAACATGAAATTTCACCCTGCATTTTGGATATTGTGTGGTGCTGTTATGGGAGTAGTATTTAAGCTATAGAAACAGGTGAATCTTTAATACTGCCAAGGGATATGTTACAATACGTACACACGATTATATTTATGAAGGAGCATTATAATGCCAGTTTTTGATTTTAGTGATAAAGCCAATGAAAAAGGCGAAGCTATTTGTACATACGTTACATTTGCATCTGAAGAACATGAGGCCAGTGCAGAGAAACCTATTATGGTTATAGATAATAGCAGTAATGCACTTAAGCATCATACTTCAGGTATGTTCATAAATCCTATTAAGAGAACAGCCTTTGAATTTGTAAATGATACAGAAAAAGTATGGGCTGATATTATAAGAATTGATTCCAGATTCACAAGCCTTCTTAAGTGGCTTGGAGAAAATCATGTAAAGGTAAGATTGTCGGGAGCTAATACTGAAGAAGGGTATGCAGTATATAAGATTCGAGAGCAGGCTTTTGGAGACAGCAATAAGGTGTCTTCTGAAAATGGATTCCTTCAATATATGACTGACAGACTTTTGGCTTCTGATGCACCAAGTGAAGAAGTGGTTGATGAAGATGAAAAGGAAGAAACTGGGGATGCAATGAAGCTTACAAGCATTCAGAGTATTACAGATTTTCTTTCGTGTGCAGGAAAGACTCTTCCGGATAATATTCAGCTTTGGGCAAGAAGAAATCTGGCGGTGGCAAAGTCTAACGAGGTTTCGCCTGAAGAAAGACGTCACGCGTTGCGTGCATTATCATTGATGCTTGGAATTCAGTGGCAGAATAATTATTTTCCATCTATTGACCCGATAGAGGCCAGACGAATTCTTGATGAAGAGCTTTATGGCATGGAGCGCGTAAAACAGCGTATTATAGAGACAATTATTCAGATTAACAGAACACATACACTTCCGGCTTATGGACTTTTAATTGTGGGGCCTGCTGGAACTGGTAAGTCACAGGTTGCTTATGCAGTTGCAAAGATTCTTAAGTTGCCATGGACTACTCTTGATATGAGTTCTATCAATGATCCAGAACAGCTTACAGGCAGTTCGCGAGTTTATGCCAATGCAAAGCCGGGTATCATTATGGAAGCCTTTGGCAGTGCGGGTGGATCGAAGCTTGTATTTATTATCAATGAGCTTGATAAAGCTAATGAAGGCAAAGGAAATGGTAATCCAGCCGATGTTTTGTTAACTCTTTTGGATAACCTTGGTTTCACTGATAACTACATGGAATGTATGATTCCAACCGATGGCGTATATCCAATTGCTACTGCCAACGATAAGAGCAAAATCAGTGCGCCAATTATGTCTCGTTTTGCTGTAATTGAGATTCCTGATTATTCGCCAGAAGAAAAGAAGATTATCTTCTCAAAATTTGCTCTTCCAAAGATATTAAAGAGAATGAGCATGACACTTGATGAGATAGAGATTACAGATGACGGTCTTGATGCTGTTATCGAGCTTTGCAGCTCTACATCAGGTATTCGTGATGTAGAACAGGTAGCTGAGCATATCGCGGCAAATGCTCTTTACCAGATAGAGGTAAACAATGTTAAAAAGGTTGTTTATAATGGTGAAAGCGTTCGCACACTCATTAACTAATAGAATAATTAATATGTGAAAATGAGAAAACTCTATGCTGTTTTGGCATAGAGTTTTTGCGTTTTTTGTTAACACTTTGTTTACAGTGCATAGGGGTGAGATTTATTGCATTTTAAAGCCTTTAGTGGTAGTATATAAAAGGCGTTTTGCGTAAAATTATTTTTTTATATATATGGAGGATATCATGACAAAGGATTTCGAAGGTTTACTTTCAAAAGTAAATGAATGTGAGACAAAAAAACTTGCTGTAGCAGTAGCTCAGGACAAGCCAGTACTTGAAGCAGTTAAGCTTGCAAAGGAAAGAGGTATTGCAGATTCAATTCTCGTAGGTGATGAGGAAGCAATCAGAGCTATTGGCGCAGAACTTGGTATGAATATGGATGATTACACAATCATCGATGAGAAGGATGTTGTTGAAGCATCTCTTAAGGCCGTTAAACTTGTTCACGATGGCGAAGCAGATATGTACATGAAGGGCTTACTTCCTACAGGAACATTCTTAAAGAGTGTACTTAACAAAGAAGTTGGTTTACGTACAGGAAAGCCACTTTCACACGTATGTGTATTTGAAATCCCAGGTATTGACAGACTTCTGTTCTTAACAGACGTTGCGTTTATGCCATACCCAACACTTGAAGATAAGAAGTGCATGATTGATTATACGGTAGATGTTGCAAAGGCTTGTGGCGTTGATATGCCAAAGGTAGCTGTTCTTGCAGCTCTTGAAACAGTAAATGAAAAGATGCCATGTACAGTAGATGGTGATGCTCTTTCAAAGATGCAGGATGCTGGCGAAATCGAAAACTGTATTATCGATGGACCACTTTCAATGGATATTGCTCTTTACAAAGAAGCAGCAGAAGAGAAGGGCGCGGTTGGAAGAAAGGTTGCAGGTGATGCAGATATCCTTGTATTCCCAGACATTCATGCAGGTAACCTTGTTTATAAGACAATTGTTCATATGGTTCCATGTAAGAATGGTAACATCCTTACAGGTACAAAGGCTCCTGTAATTCTTACATCTCGTTCAGATACTGTTGAAGTAAAGATCAACTCTATCGCTCTTGCAGCTGTAGTAGCAGAACAGATGAAGAACAACAAATAATTTATAAATAATTAATAGACATTTAATTGCTACCATGTAGCAGATTGGAGATAATCATGAGCATTAAGAGTTTAATTATTAATCCAGGTTCTACATCAACAAAGATTGGTGTATTTGAGGATGAAACATTATTATTTGACGAAACACTTCGTCACTCAACAGAAGAAATTGCACAGTATGCAACAATTGCTGATCAGAAGGATTTCAGAAAGAACATTATCATGAACCTTCTTAAGGAGAAGAATTTTGATATCAACTCACTCGGCATGGTAGTAGGCCGTGGTGGTATGTTAAAGCCAATTCCAGGTGGTACATATGCTGTAACAGATGACCTTCTTCATGATCTTGAGATTGGTAAGCAGGGACAGCATGCATCTAACCTTGGTGGTATGCTTGCTAGAGAAATTGGTGATGAAATCGGTGTTCCTTCATACATCGTTGACCCTGTTGTAGTTGATGAAATGTGTGATCTTGCTAGATACTCTGGTGTACCTGAACTTCCACGTACTTCAGTATTCCATGCACTTAACCAGAAGGCTGTTGCTAAGCGTTACGCAAAGGAAGCTGGTAAGGCATATGCTGATCTTAACCTTATTGTTGTTCATATGGGTGGTGGTGTATCAGTTGGTGCACACAAAGCTGGTAAGGTAATTGACGTATTTAACGCACTTGATGGTGATGGTGCATTCTCTCCAGAGAGAGCAGGTGCAGCTCCTGTTGGTGCTCTTATTAAAATGTGCTTCTCAGGTCAGTATACAGAGAAGGAAATCTACAAGAAGTTCGTTGGTGGCGGCGGATTAAACGCTTACCTTGGAACAAATGATATGAGAGATGTTGAGAAGATGGTTAATGCAGGCGATGCTAAGGCTACAGAAGTTCGTGACGCATTTATCTTCCAGGTTTGCAAGAATATTGGTTCAATGGCAACAGTTCTTGGTGGAAAGGTTGACCAGATTGTTGTTACTGGTGGTATTGCATATGATAAGGGTGTTGTTGCTGGTCTTAAGGAAAGAGCAGAGTGGATTGCACCATTTACAGTATATCCAGGTGAGGATGAACTTCTTGCACTTGTACAGGGTGGTCTTCGTGTAATGAATGGTGAAGAGGAAGCTATGACTTACTAATTCACATTGAATTGGTTGATTTATTTGGACTAATGATATTTAGGGAGTAACGGATTTAAAATGAGTAAGATTGTTGATAAAATCTTCGGAACTCATAGTGAAAGAGAACTGAAGAGAATCATGCCTATAGTCGACAAGATTGAAAGCCTGAGACCAGAGTTCCAGGCTAAATCTGATGAAGAACTTAAGGACATGACAAGACAGTTTAAGGAAAGATATGCAGGTGGTGAGTCACTTGACGACCTTCTTCCAGAAGCTTATGCCACAGTAAGAGAAGCAGCTAAGCGTGTGTTAAATATGGAGCATTTCCGTGTTCAGATCATTGGTGGTATCGTTTTACATCAGGGTCGTATAGCTGAAATGAGAACAGGTGAAGGTAAAACACTTGTTTCTACTCTTCCAGCATACCTTAACGCATTAACAGGTGAAGGTGTCTATGTTGTAACTGTCAATGACTATCTTGCAAAGCGTGATGCTGAGTGGATGGGACAAGTTCATGAATTTCTTGGTTTAAAGGTTGGTGTTGTTCTTAACTCCCTTACTCCAGAGGAAAGACAGGCGGCTTACCAGTGTGACATTACATATGTTACAAACAATGAACTTGGCTTTGATTATCTTAGAGATAACATGGCAATTTACAAAGAGCAGCTTGTACTTAGAGATTTGAAATTCTGTATTATTGATGAGGTTGACTCGGTTCTTATTGATGAAGCCAGAACACCACTTATTATTTCTGGACAGAGTGGAAAATCTACAAAGCTTTATGAGGCATGTGATCTTCTTGCGAGACAGTTGCAACGTGGTGAAGATATGGAAGATCTTTCCAAGATGGATGCCATCATGGGTATCGTTCAGGAAGAAACAGGTGATTTCATTGTCAATGAGAAAGATAAGATTATCAATCTGACCGAGCGGGGTGTTGGAAAGGTTGAGCAGTTCTTCCATCTTGATAACCTTGCTGATCCAGAAAATATTGAAATTCAGCATAATATTATTCTTGCTCTTCGTGCCCATAATCTCATGTTCAGAGATCAGGACTACGTAGTAAAGGATGACCAGGTATTAATCGTTGACGAATTTACAGGACGTATTATGCCAGGTAGAAGATATTCTGATGGTTTACACCAGGCTATTGAGGCTAAGGAGCATGTTAAGGTTAAGCGAGAGTCAAAGACTCTGGCAACTATTACATTCCAGAACTTCTTCAATAAGTTTGAGAAGAAGGCTGGTATGACAGGTACAGCTCTTACAGAAGAGAAGGAATTTAGAGATATCTATGGAATGGATGTTATCGAGATTCCAACTAACAGACCAGTAGCCAGAATTGACTTACAGGATGCTGTATATAAGACAAGAAAAGAGAAACTTAAAGCAATTGTAGATGCAGTTGTTGAAGCTCATGAAAAAGGACAGCCGGTATTGGTTGGTACTATTACGATTGAAGCCAGTGAAGAGCTTTCATTGATGCTTCGTAAGCGTGGTATTGAGCATAAAGTGTTAAATGCGAAATTCCATGAGATGGAAGCAGAAATCGTTGCAGAAGCTGGTGGTCATGGTAAGGTTACAATTGCAACTAACATGGCTGGTCGTGGTACAGATATTAAGCTTGATCAGGAAAGCCTTGAGGCAGGTGGTCTTAAGATTATTGGTACAGAACGTCATGAAAGTAGACGAATTGATAATCAGTTAAGAGGTCGTGCAGGTCGTCAGGGTGATCCGGGTGAATCAAGATTTTACATTTCGCTTGAAGACGAACTTATGCGTCTGTTTGGTAGTGAAAGACTTATTGCAATGTTCAATGCCCTTGGTATTCCAGAAGGACAGCAGATTGAGCATAAGATGTTAACTGATGCTATAGAGAATGCTCAGAAGAAGATTGAAGGTAACAACTTTGGTATCAGAAAGAATCTTCTTGAGTATGATGATGTTAACAATGAACAGAGAGAAATTATGTATGCAGAACGTAGAAGAGTTCTTGACGGAGAAAGCATGCGTGATGTTATCTATAAGATGATGACAGACATCGTTGATGGTAGTGTTGATACTGTCATTGGTGATGATAATCGTCCAGAGAACTGGGATTTCAGAGAGCTTAATGAATTACTACTTCCTATCATTCCATTGGAGCCTGTTACAAGAAGCAGACTCACTGGTGAGAACAAGGGAGCTCTTAAGCAGCAGCTTAAGGAAGAAGCAGTTAAGCTTTATGAAGCTAAAGAAGCTGAATTCCCAGATGCAGAACAGCTTAGAGAACTTGAACGTGTTATCCTTCTTAAGGTTATAGATAAGAAGTGGATGGATCATATCGATGATATGGATCAGTTACGTCAGGGTATTGGACTTCAGGCATATGCACAGAGAGATCCACTTATTGAATATAAGATGAGTGGTTATGATATGTTTGATGCCATGACAGATGCAATCAGAGAAGATACTATTAAGATGCTTTGCCACATCAAGGTTGAGCAGAAGGTAGAACGTGAGCAGGTTGCAAAGGTAACAGGAACAAATAAGGATGATTCAATAGCACGTGCACCAAAGAAGAGAATGGAATCGAAGGTTTATCCTAACGATCCATGTCCATGTGGTAGTGGTAAGAAATATAAGCAGTGCCATGGTATGAAATAAGCCGGTTGGCTCAAAATGATGATGAATGCCATCACTTTTAGGTGATGGCATTTTTTGAACTCTATATAGAATTAAACTATGAGGACCTATGAATGGCTAATATTATTTTCGGAAGTGTTTTCTTCCTTTTTGCATCATTGTTTTTTTATCTGATGAATTTTGTTCCGGGTGAAACAACGGGAAGCATATTTTGGGGTAATGCTGTCATAATTTTGTTTATGATTGTAGGACTGGTGATTGTTTTTTCAGGAGTTAAAAAAATTATCAGAGATAAGAAAACAGATTTGTATGGTGAGTTCTGTTACGGCTTAGTTACAGCTGTAAAGTTTAATGGAACAGTTATAAATGGTGTTCAGCAATATGATGCATATTTTAAAGTGTATTTAGAGTCTAGGGGTAAGTTTATCGAAGCTCATGAGGATATTAAAAGTGAAATAGAAAAATATCCGCTAGGTGCATTTTACGCATTGAGATATTATGAAAAAGACATAAATATAGAATACAAAGTACCATCGTTTGATGCGTTACCTCAGAACATAAAAGATGTGTTTGATACGGGTGAGATAATACCAGATGATAATTCGTGGTATAGTAACAGTGATAATTCATCCTCAGAAAGTACATCTGATCCTGACAATATGTATAACTATGATTATGAAAAATAAAAGTGGGAGACTGTCATAGTAATGAAAAAAAGATACAGAGGGATGATACCAGCAAGCATGATGCTAGTAGTTGCAATTGCTATTGTTGCGGTAGGCGTAACAATGGGTTCGGATTGGGATACTATTGCTAAGGGCGTAATTTTGGGCACCGTTGGTGCATCCATGTTATTGTTTTTTATTTTTGAAATCCGTAAAGATAAAATAACCGAAGAGATTGGCGAGTTCTGCTATGCAAAGATAACAGATATGCGCAGAAGTACAGGCAAAGATAAAGATGCATTACAAGTATCTTTGGATGTATATCTGAAATCTTCTAAAAAAGTAGTTCAGTATGTGGAACAAGCTTATCTTGATGAAGTAAAAGGTTGTGTGCCAGGTGATTTCCTTGCAATAAAATACCGCACAGAAGATATCAATATTGAGTTTCAGGTTGTGGACAAAAGTACTCTTAGTGATGAGGTAAGAATTGCACTGGGAGACAAGAAGGCTCCAGATACAAAAAAAGAGGAAGAGGATAAGAAGGAGAACACTTATGAATATCTGGATGAATTCGAGGATGATCAGAGTATAGTTATTGAAGAAGGTTATGGATTCGAAATAGGTAAAGAGAAGCCTTTAGAGATAAAAGAATTCAGTTTTGCAGAAAACGATAAATTTGCAGACTGGTACAAAGCACATAAGAGAATAGAATATCAAACTTGGGGTAAAGCAACGTTTGTTACGGTAATACTTTTGATTCTGGTAGTTTTGGTAGCTTGTCTGGCTAATATTGAATTGTAAATCAAAAGGTTGATGAAAGAGTGGTTTTTACATGGTAGAACTTGATCAGATGAAAGTCGAGCTTGGAACCTACAAAACTCCTTTAAAGGAAGTTAAGGATTCCCTCGACCTGGAAAATAAAGAAAAAAGAATTGAAGAACTTGAACGAGAAATGGAAGCTCCTAATTTTTGGGATGATGCAGAGATTGCAAATCAGAAGATGAAGCTTCTTAAGAATCTCAAGGATACAGTTGATTTGTATGCTTCTTTAGCTACTCAGTATGAAGACATAGAGACTCTTATTGAAATGGGCTATGAAGAAGAGGATGAGAGCATGATAGAGGAGGTCAGAAATGAACTGGACTCGTTTATTGGAACTCTTGATGACCTTAGAATCAGCACACTCTTAAACGGTGAATTTGACAAGAATAATGCAATTCTTAAGCTTAATGCAGGTGCAGGTGGTACAGAATCCTGTGACTGGGCTCAGATGTTATATCGTATGTATACACGTTGGGCAGAAAAGAAGGGCTTCACAGTAGAGGTTCTGGATTTCCTTGATGGTGATGAAGCAGGAATTAAGTCTGTAACATTCCAGGTCAATGGTATCAATGCGTATGGATATCTTAAGGCAGAAAAAGGTGTACACAGACTTGTTCGTATTTCACCATTTAATGCTCAGGGTAAGAGACAGACTTCATTTGTTTCATTGGATGTTATGCCAGAGATAAATGATGATCTTGATATCGAGATTAAGGATGATGATATCAGAATAGATACGTATCGTTCTAGTGGTGCTGGTGGCCAGCATATCAATAAGACTTCATCGGCAATTCGTATTACTCATTTTCCAACGGGAATTGTAGTACAGTGCCAGAATGAGCGTAGCCAGTTCCAAAACAAGGACAAGGCCATGCAGATGTTGAAAGCTAAATTGTATATGCTTCGTATGGAAGAGAACAAAGAAAAACTTTCTGATATCAGAGGTGAAGTTACTGAAATAGGATGGGGTAATCAGATTCGTTCATATGTATTCCAGCCATACACAATGGTTAAGGATCATAGAACCAATGTTGAAAGCGGAAATGTTGATGCAGTTATGGATGGTGCAATTGACACATTCATCAACGGATATCTTAAATGGATTAATACAAAGCCTGAAAATGAGAACTAGGTGGGGGATAATAAATGGATATCATTGGAAAAATCACAGAAGAATTACAGGTAAAAAAATGGCAGGTTGAAGCTGCTGTAGGACTTATAGATGAGGGAAATACAATCCCATTCATATCAAGATATCGTAAAGAGGTTACAGGCTCTCTTAATGATGAACAGCTTAGAAATCTTGATGAGAGATTGAAGTATTTAAGAGGTCTTGAGGAGCGAAAGGAAAGTGTACTCGCCTCAATTGAAGAACAGGGAAAGCTTACGGATGAACTTAAGGCTAAGATTGAAGCAGCACAGACGCTTGTTCTTGTTGAAGATCTCTACAGACCATACAAACAGAAGAAGAAAACAAGAGCCGGTGTTGCTAAAGAACGAGGTCTTGAGCCGTTGGCTGATTATATCTGGGCTCAGGAAGCAACAGTACCTGTAGAACAGGAGGCAGAGAAGTATATCGATGCTGAAAAAGAAGTGACAGACGTGTCAATGGCACTTCAGGGGGCTAAGGATATACTTGCAGAGCGCATTTCAGATGAGGCTGATTATAGAACATATATCAGAAATGCAACAATGGAAGAAGGAAAATTGACTAGCAAGGTCAAAGAGAAGGGCGCCGATTCTGTATACGAGATGTATTATGAATATGAGGAACCCGTTGCAAAGGTTGCAGGACACAGAACTCTTGCTATCAATCGTGGTGAGGCTGAGAAGGTTCTTAGTGTTAAGGTTGAGGCACCAGTAGACAGAATTATAATGTTCCTTGAGAAGAAGGTAATACTTAAGGACAATGCTTTTACTACTCCGATTCTTAAAGAAGTAGTTGCAGACAGCTATGACAGACTTATTGCTCCGGCAATTGAAAGAGAAGTAAGAAATGAGCTCACAGAAAAAGCAGAGGATGGAGCAATTTCTGTATTTGGAAAGAATCTTGAACAGCTTCTTATGCAGCCTCCGATTGCTGGTAAAGTAGTACTTGGCTGGGACCCTGCATTTAGAACAGGATGTAAGCTTGCTGTTGTTGATGCAACAGGTAAGGTACTTGATACTAAGGTTATTTATCCAACAGCTCCTCAGAATAAGGTCGAAGAAGCTAAAGTTGAGCTTAAGAAGCTTATTAAGAAGTATGGAGTATCTCTTATTTCTGTTGGAAATGGAACGGCTTCCAGAGAATCAGAACAGGTTATTGTTGAGCTGATTAAGGAACTTGATACACCGGTTCAGTATGTAATTGTCAATGAAGCAGGAGCATCAGTTTATTCTGCCAGCAAGCTTGCTACAGAAGAATTCCCTAACTTTGATGTGGGACAGCGTTCAGCAGCTTCCATTGCAAGAAGACTTCAGGATCCATTGGCTGAGCTTGTTAAGATTGATCCTAAGTCAATTGGTGTTGGTCAGTATCAGCACGATATGAATCAGAAGAAACTTGGTGATTCGCTTACAAATGTTGTTGAAGACAGTGTAAATAAAGTAGGTGTTGATCTTAATACAGCATCAGCTCCTTTACTTGAGTATATTTCCGGTATCAGCAAGCCAATCGCAAAGAATATTGTTGAGTATAGAGAAGCCAATGGTAAATTTAAGGAAAGAAAAGAACTTCTTAAAGTACCAAAGCTTGGACCTAAGGCTTATGAGCAGTGTGCTGGTTTCTTAAGAATCAATGATGGAACTAATCCGCTTGATGCTACCAGTGTTCATCCTGAGAGTTATGATGCTACTATGACGCTTCTTAAGAAGCTTGATCTTAATATGGACGATGTCAGAGAGCTTCAGAAGCAGGCAGCAGAAGCAAAGAAAGATATTGCCAAAGTAGCAAAGTCGGCTAGAGAAGATAAGAAAACAGATACAAGAAAAGATAATAGGAACAAGCAGCCTAAAATCAATACTAGTACAGCCATGGGCGCTGCTCTTGCTGCTGCCATGGGCGGAATAGTACTTGAGGCTTCGGATGATAGTAAGGACGGAGGCTCAAAGAACAGTGCAGTTAAGAGTAATATGAGTGGCCAGGTAAAGGCTGGACTTACAGCTAAAATCAAGGATACAGCTCAGATGGCAAAGGAACTTGGAGTAGGTGAGATTACTCTTATTGATATTCTTAAGGAACTTGAGAAACCATCAAGAGATCCTAGAGAAGACATGCCTAAGCCAATACTTAGAAGTGATGTTCTTGATATGAAAGACCTTGCGCCTGGAATGGTATTAAAAGGTACTGTAAGAAATGTTATAGATTTTGGTGTATTTGTAGATATAGGTGTTCATCAGGATGGACTCGTACATATCAGTCAGATAACAAACAAGTATATTAATCATCCACTTGAAGCTGTTTCGGTAGGTGATATTGTTGATGTTAAGGTACTTGATGTAGATATGGCAAAGAAGCGCATTTCGTTGACAATGAAGGAAGTGTAGAATTATAATTAAAGCAGTATTTGGAGCAGAATTTAGATGGATTTCAACGTAGAGGCAGCAGAAAATCTGCAGGAAGAAAAATCTGTATATAAGCCATATGACAATGGATTTGAAAAAGCAGCAGGAATACTTGGTATTGCTTCAATTGTCACAGCTGTTATGGGACTTGCTTCTATTCCGGTTATGCTTGGCGGTGTGGCAATTATTTTGGCACTGTTGTCCAGAGGAAAAGGACAGATGAGTCCTAAAGCAGTCAGAGGTCTTTCTTATGGAGTGGTAGGTGTCACTATCAGTATTGCTCTCATCGGATATGTTGTGTATCTATTCTGCAACAATAGTCTTTACAGACAGTTGATTAATAATCAGTGTGAGTCCATGTATGGTTATACACTTAATGAAGTTATAGAATCTTCTGTAGGAGAGGATTTTGATTTGGAAGAATTTCTTACAAAACAGTAGGTTGGAAAGGAGAGATTTCTTATGGCAATTATGGGAATTGGTAATATAGGTATGATGCCTGTTAATACACAGAATAATACCCCTGCTGAGACAGCTGGACTGGTTAATCCAACACCAGAACTTGGTAAGCCAGGAGAAGTTAATCCTGATGATACAAAGGCGCATCCAGGAAGAAAGTCTTCGCCTGATGAGTGTAAGACATGTAAGGAAAGAAAATACCAGGATGGTTCAGATGAGATGGTTTCTTTCAAGGCCGCTGCGCATGTTTCTCCTGAGGCAGCAGGGAGTGCTGTCAGAGCTCATGAGGGCGAACATGTGGCCAATGCTTACAAGAAAGCTGCACAGGGCAATGGAAAGGTGCTTCAGGCATCAGTTGCCATTCACACTGCGGTATGTCCAGAGTGTGGAAGAACTTATGTATCTGGTGGAACTACAACTACTAAGATTAAATATAGCAATGAGGACAACCCATACACAAAGAATCTAAAGAATAGTGACAATGGATTACTTAGTGGTATGAATCTTGATACTGGAGTTTAATTTATGGTTTATCAGTCGTTGACAGACTTGAAGAATATAGCACGAGATAAAATGCTCGGACATTATGGCACCGCAATAGGTGCCTTTCTGTTTATGCGCGGGCTTATTTTTGCTGGATTGATGATTTCGACCTATTGTGCTGGACAAAATACTTTTTTGTCATTGTTTGCAAGTTTTGCATTTATCCTTGTTGAAGGAATATTTGTATATGGCGAACTGGCTATATATTTGAAAATTTCCGTAGGTATGATGCCAGCTGTAGCCGATGTATTCTCGGCCTTCAGGCAGTCGGGAGACAAAGCAATAAAAGCGAGAATGGTATTTGTGTTTATTACTTATGGCGGGATTATTCTTGCTGCTGCAATCACTTATGTATTAAATGGAATTGGTATAGCTAATCCGTTAATAGGACTTATATGGCTGGCTATAGGTGTGGTGTGCATTTATCTTTTGGTTATTTATTCTCAGGTAATGTATTTTATGCAGGACTTTTCAGATATCAATGTACTTGAGGCGTGCAGAAGAAGCAGAAATCTTATGAAGGGCAATGTGCTGTCATTTATATGGTTATATGTAAGCTTTATACCTCTGTACATAATCGGAGTATTATCAATAATCGGATTGTATTTTATACATCCATATATGAAACTTACTCTTACAGAATTTTATTTGGACAGGGTAAGACAGACACAGACTAAGGGGTTTGATGTGTCTGTATAAATGTGAGAGGCTACATTCGAAAGGGGAAAACTATGAAATTAATGTTTATTGGGGCAGCTCATGAGGTTACAGGAAGCTGTCATTACATCAATGCGTGTGGAAAGCACATTCTTATTGACTGCGGTATGGAGCAGGGACAGAACATTTATGAAAATGCACCACTTCCAATTGAAGCGCCGCTTATAGACTATGTTCTTTTAACACATGCACATGTTGATCATTCAGGAATGTTGCCACTTTTGTATTCTAAGGGATTCCGTGGTCAGATTCTTATGACAGAAGCAAGTGCTGATTTGTGTAGTATTATGCTTCGTGACTGTGCTCATATTCAGATGCAGGAAGCAGAATGGAAGAGCAGGAAGGCTAAGCGTAGTAGTGAAGTGGCCTACCAGGAACCTATTTACACAATGGAAGATGCCGATGGGACAATCAAGAAGATAGTTCCATGTAAATATAATGATAAGATTGAACTCTGTGAAGGAATTGATATCAGATTTACAGATGTAGGTCATTTGCTTGGTTCAGCAAGTATAGAAATATGGATTACAGAGAGCGGTGTTTCTAAAAAAATTGTATTTTCAGGAGATATAGGCAATACCAATCAGCCACTTCTTAGGAATCCTGTAAAGACAAAGGAAGCAGACTACGTAGTTATGGAGTCAACTTATGGCGACAGACTACATAGTACGGAGAGACCTGATTATGTTGGAGAATTGGCAAAGATAATTCAGGAGACCTTTAACAGAGGTGGTAATGTTGTAATCCCATCTTTTGCAGTAGGTCGTACTCAGGAGATGCTCTACTTCATCAGAAAAATTAAAGAAGATAAGATGATTCAGGGATTTCCTGATTTCCCTGTATTTGTAGATAGTCCTCTTGCGGTTGAAGCTACAGGCGTGTTCTTAAAGAACGGTATTGATTGCTACGATGAAGAGGCAACAAAGCTTGTTAAAAAGGGAATTAATCCTATTACATTCCCAGGACTTAAGCTTTCGATTACATCCGATGAATCAAAAGCAATAAACTTTGATATGACACCAAAGGTAATTCTTTCGGCCTCAGGTATGTGTGAAGCTGGTCGAATCAGGCATCACCTTAAGCACAACTTATGGCGACAGGAATGTACGATTCTGTTTGTAGGATATCAGGCATATGGAACGCTGGGCAGAGCTTTGCTTGAAGGCGTTGAAGAGGTAAGACTTTTTGGTGAACCAATTGAAGTGAGAGCAGATATTAAGCAGTTGGCAGGAATAAGTGGACATGCTGACAAGAATGGTCTGCTTGAGTGGATCAGTGGATTTGAGAAGAGACCGGACAGAGTCTTCGTAGTTCATGGCGAAGATACTGTAACAGAAGCCTTTGCCCAGACTTTGATTGATGAATGTGATTTAGATGCTTATGCTCCATTTAGTGGAACAAAGTTTGATATGATTAATAATACCTTCGATTATGAGGCTGTTGGAATCAGAGTTGAGCCTAAGAAAGAGGGTAAGAAAGTTTCCAATGTATTTAACCGTCTTATGGAAGCTGGACAGAGACTTATTGGTGTTATCAAAAAATGCGAAGGCATGGCCAACAAGGATCTTGCCAAGTTTGCAGACCAGATAAATTCACTTTGTGATAAATGGGACAGATAGTAAGATGAGTGATTTTGAAAAATTTAGAGTAGATATATGGGATAAAGATGAGTATACATACGAGGCGGCATATGGATTTATGCCTAATATCCGAGTATATCTTCATGATGATAATGAGATACACGATGCTATGTTAGTAGTGCCAGGTGGTGGATATTGCATGGTAGTTCCTCATGAAGGTGAGTGTGTGGCTAAAACATTTTTTGATAAGGGTATGAATGTTTTTGTGCTGACATACACTACGGATATCACATTTGCAGTACCGCTAAAGACTCAGCCTCTTAAGGATGTTTCGAGAGCAGTAAGAGTAATCAGGGCAAATGCGAAAGAGTATAACATCAATCCTGATAAGATAGTTGTCTGTGGTTTCTCAGCAGGTGGACATGTATGTGCTACGTTGGCTACACACTGGCAGGATGATGTGGATACTAGAAGATATAAGGATGTTTCAAACAGACCAGACGGAGTAATTCTTTCATATCCTGTTATTACAACAGGTGAATATACTCATATTTATTCAGTATGGGCATTAGTTGGACAAAATGCGCCACAAGAGGAAATGGATTATTTCTCAGCGGAAAAGAATATAAGTGATAAAACACCACCATGCTTTATATGGCAGACAAGAGAGGATGACCTGGTTCCAATTGAAAACAGTTATATGTTTGCCAGGGGACTCCAAGAGAATAATATTCCACATGCACTATATGTGTTTCCACATGGTGGACACGGCATGAGCGTATGTTCTGTAAATCTTGCCCAGGGTAAATACTGTGATGATTACACATTTGAACAGGTGAACAGAGCAGTGGAAGCAATAAAGGCTGGCAAAGGTGTCAATGTCTCAGACCAGAGAGTGGCTGAGTTAAAAGAACAGTTTCCAGATCAGCCACAGCCAGAAGCAGATAAGTCGCAGGAAGCAATTGAAGCAGAGACACAGATGGATAAGATGAATGGAAAAGACCAGACATGGGAAGATGAGAATCCGTTCCCAGATGTAAGACTTTGGCCGGAACTTGCCTACGCATGGATAAAGAAGTTATAATTGCAGAAGCAGTTGATGAAGAATAAAGGGGATAACACATGAGTTATGCAGACAGAGTCTTTGTGCAGATGTGCAAGGACATTTTGGAAAATGGAACAAGCACAGAAGGAGAAAAAGTCAGACCTCATTGGCCAGACGGAACTCCAGCATATACAATTAAAAAATTTGGTGTTGTAAACAGATATGATTTAAGAGAGGAGTTTCCGCTCCTTACACTTAGAAAGACAGCGCTTAAATCGGCAACAGACGAGATACTCTGGATATGGCAGCAGAAGTCAAACAACATCAATGATTTGCACAGCCACATCTGGGATGAATGGGCAGATGCAGATGGTTCAATAGGAAAGGCTTATGGATACCAGCTTGGCGTAAAGCACCAGTACAAAGAAGGCATGATGGATCAGGTGGACAGAGTAATCTATGACCTTAAAAATAATCCATTCTCAAGAAGAATTATGACAAATATTTATGTTCATGAGGACCTTCATGAGATGAATCTTTACCCATGTGCCTACAGTATGACCTTCAATGTAACACAGAGACCAGGTGAGGATAAGCTTACTCTTAATGGTATTTTGAATCAGCGTTCACAGGATGTACTGGCAGCCAACAACTGGAATGTTGTTCAGTATTCAGTTCTTCTTCATATGCTTGCACGAGAATGCGATATGTATGTGGGAGAATTTGTGCATGTAATTGCAGATGCACATATTTATGATCGCCATGTTGATATCATCAAAGAATTGATTGAGCGTCCACAGTATGATGCTCCAAAGTTCACACTCAATCCAGACAAGAAGAATTTCTATGAGTTCACAAGGGATGATGTTTCGGTTGAGAATTACATCACAGGTGAGCAGATTAAGGACATTCCAATTGCCATTTAAGGAGAATTAATTATGAACATGATAGTTGCCGTAGATAGCAACTGGGCTATCGGAAATAAAAATCAGCTTTTGGTTAGAATTCCAGCTGATATGAAGATGTTTAGAAATGAGACTATTAATAAGGTGGTTGTACTTGGAAGAAAGACACTTGAGACATTTCCAAATGCGAAACCGCTTCCACAGAGACAAAATATTGTTCTTTCTACAAATCACAATTATGAGGTGGATGGAGCAGTTGTAGTACATAGCATAGATGAACTTATGGAGGAAATTAAGAAATATCCTTCTGAGGAGGTATACATTATCGGGGGAGCGACTGTATACGAGGCTATGTTGCCTTATGTGGACACAGTATTTGTTACTAAGATTGACCATGAGTACGAGGCGGATGCATTTTTCCCTAACCTCGATGCTGATCCAGATTGGGAAGTAGCTGCAGAGAGTGAAGAACAGGTATACTTTGATATCACCTACGCCTTTGTAAGATACGAACGAAAATAATAACATATAAAAATAGAATAATAGAATAACCATTGTTAATGACATAATATAAGGTGAAAATTATGAAATTAATATTTAAATTATCCAGAGAAGCAGCAAGATATAAAGGATATTATGTGGGGGCCATACTAGCTACTTTGTGTCTTACTATTGTTAATCTAACAGCTCCAAGAGTATTGTCTACTGCTACAGGAATGATAAGTAATGGTATCGATAGCAGCAATATTTCTGGCATTGTTAGAATGTCCGTGATATTGCTGTTTTTATATTTGGGAAGAGTTATATTTAGATTTTTGAATAATTATCTTGCTCACAAGGCTGCATGGGAACTTGTAGGAGACCTGCGTCAGAGGTTGTATGAGAAGATGCAACTGATGGATCTTGGATTTTTCCATGATAAACAGACGGGTGATCTTATGAGCCGTGTGGTCAATGATACAAGAGAATTTGAACTTTTGTATGCCCACATCATTCCTGACTGTATAACGAATATTGTTACATTTACAGGTGTCCTTGCAATTTTGTTAACAATCAATTGGAAGTTAGCTTTATTAACATGTTGCCCAATCCCACTTATTCTTATTTCAGGTGTGATTTTTGCAAAAGTGGTTCGACCATTTTTCAGGGCATCACAGAAAGTTATGGGTGAGTTAAATGCGAGACTTCAGGATGCGTTGTCTGGAATTCATGAGATACAGGCTTTTGGACAGCAGACCTTTGAAGCGGACGAAATGCGTAAGGTTAATGATTCGCAGGTAAAGGCAATGCTTAAGGCACTTAGAGCGAGCGCATTTTTCCATCCAATGGTTGAATTTGTATCTTCTATGGGAACTGTTCTGGTTATCCTGTTTGGCGGAATTATGGCTGCTAAAAATGGAATGTCGGTTGAGGATATTGTTGCATTTGTATTGTATCTTTCGTTGTTCTATGCGCCTGTTTCCGGTTTGGCGCAGATGTTAGAAAACCTGCAGTCAGCATTGGCGGGGGGAGAAAGAGTTGCGCTTATTTTGGACACACCATCCAAGATTGTTGATGTGGATGATGCTAAAGAACTTAAGGAAGTGAACGGCAATATCGCGTTTGAAAATGTTAGCTTCAGATATGAGGAAGATGTTCCAGTTTTAGAGAATATATCATTTGAGTGTAAGCCGGGAATGATGGTGGCACTCGTTGGTCCAACAGGTGTTGGTAAAACTACAATCACTCAGTTGCTTTCCCGCTTTTATGATCCGACTTCTGGAAGCATAAAGATAGAGGGAGAAGATATAAAAAATGTGACACTTGAAAGTCTCAGAAGAAATATAGCTCCTGTTTTGCAGGATACATTTCTGTTTAATGCAACTATTGCAGAAAACATTGGCTATGCGTGTAAAGGTGCTTCAATTGAAGAAATAATGAATGCGGCTAAAGATGCACATATTCATGATGATATTATGAAAATGCCAAACCAGTATGACACAATGGTAGGCGAGCGTGGCTTACGTCTGTCAGGCGGTCAGAAGCAGAGAGTGGCAATTGCAAGAGCAATCTTACGCAAATCACCAATTATTGTACTTGATGAGGCAACCGCTTCTGTTGATGTCGAGACAGAGAGTCAGATTCAGAAAGCGGTAAATGGACTGGCTGGAAAGCGAACAATTATCGCTATTGCACACAGACTTTCAACAATACAAAACGCTGATTTGATATTGGTTATTGAGGATGGAATAATCACAGAAAAAGGCAATCATGATGAACTTATGAAGGCTGGTGGTTATTATTATCAGATGCAGCAAAAATCAAAGGCAGTTATGAAGATAGAGTAGGTTGGAATCTGTTGACACAGATTGATTTATAATGCTATACTTTAATGCGTCAAAGCGTTGACGCTTAAAATTGCAAAAGTATAGTTTCAGAGTAAAAACTGAAATAAGCGGAGACGCAAAAATGTATTATATTTACCCGTAGGGTTAGGAGGAAAAACATCATGGCAGCTATACTTAGCTCAATTCTTCTTGTTATTTTCTTCGCTATTATGATTGGCGTAGGATTTTATACAAGAAAAAATGCTACTGATGTAAATGGCTTCGTACTTGGTGGACGTTCAGTTGGTCCATGGCTTACAGCATTTGCATTTGGTACATCTTATTTCTCAGCAGTTATTTTCGTTGGTTACGCAGGACAGTTTGGTTGGTTATTTGGTCTTGCATCAACATGGGCAGGATTGGGAAATGCATTTATCGGATCACTTCTTGCATGGAACATTCTTGGTAGAAGAACACGTATTATGACTCAGCATCTTGATGCGAAGACAATGCCTGACTTCTTTGGAAAGAGATTTGATTCAACAGCTCTTAAAGTTGCAGCATCTATCATCGTTTTCATTTTCTTGATTCCATATACAGCATCACTTTACAATGGTCTTTCAAGTTTGTTCGGCCTTGTATTTAACATCCCTTACTGGGTAGTTATTCTTGTAATGGCAGTGCTTACAGGTATGTATGTAATCTTTGGTGGTTACATGGCAACAGCTATTAACGACTTTATTCAGGGTATCATCATGTTATTTGGTATTTCAGCAGTTATCTTAGCAGTACTTAAGGATAACGGTGGTCTCCTTGCAGCTATGCAGAAGCTTTCAGCAGTCGAGGCAGAAGGTTGGTCAGGTGGTGCATACAGCTCATTCTTCGGACCAATGCCATTGTTCCTTCTCTTTGTAGTAATTCTTACATCTCTTGGTACATGGGGTCTTCCACAGATGGTTGGTAAGTTCTACTCAATCAAGAGTGAAAAGGATATTCACAAGGGAACAGTTATTTCAACAGTATTTGCTATTATCGTAGCAGGTGGATGTTATTTCTTAGGTGGTTTCGGTAGACTTTATGCAGATAAGGATATCTATGCTGAATCTGGTAAGGTATTATACGATAAGATTGTTCCATCAATGCTTTCAACACTTTCACCAATTATCATTGCAGTAGTTATCGTACTTGTACTTTCAGCTTCAATGTCAACACTTTCTTCACTTGTATTAACATCAAGCTCAACATTTACTCTTGATGTTATTAAGCCAGCTATGGCTAAGAAGGATAATGCTATGGATGACAAGAAGCAGGTAACAATCATGAGAGCATTTATCGTAGTATTCATTGTTATCTCAGCTGTTATCGCTGTTGTTAAGGATTCACATCCAGAACTTACATTCATCGCTCAGATGATGGGTGTTTCATGGGGCGCTCTTGCAGGTGCATTCCTTGCTCCATTCCTTTATGGCTTATACTGGAAGGGTATTACAAAGGCCTCAGTTGTTGTATGTTTCGTATGGGGAACAGGTCTTGCAACAATTCAGTTCTTCATCAGCCTTGGTCTTATCAATAACGAAGCTTGGCCAGCATTTATGAAGTTCACAACACAGAACTCAATCTACTCTGGTGCTATCGCTATGATGGGTGGACTTATCATTGTTCCTATCGTATCTCTTATCTCTAAGAAGATGAATGGTGAGGACGTAGATAAGATGTTCACATGCTATGATGAGAAAGTTACAGTAGCTAAGAAAGAAGCTCTTGACTAATATTAGAATATAGAATTATTAAAGCAGGTACATCCAAGTGATATACCTGCTTTTTGATTGCCTTTTTATAGTTTCCAGCCATATTTATCAAGATCAACTTTACCGTCTATTACTTCGATACCATCCGCTTCAAGAAGTCTTTGCTGAGCACCAGCTCCACCAAATGCGAATTCTCCACTTAGTTGTCCTTTGGAATTAACTACCCTGTAGCATGGTATTGAATCCGGGTCAGGGTTTTTATGAAGGGCATTTCCTACGGCACGACACATTTTCTTATCACCTGCAACTAAAGCGATTTGCCCATATGTTGCAACACAACCTTTAGGGATTTTCTTTACAGCTTCATATATTCGTTTAGTAGGTGAGTCTGATATTAAATCATAGCTTTCGCCAATCATCATTTCTAAATCTTTTCTAGGAATACTGCCATCGATACGAACAGAATTCCAGTGATCTTTATTCTGGTGATATGCAGGAATTACTGCATCATACATATTTCTCCAGGCGTGAGCCAAAAACGGATCAACTTTAAGATTAATCCATAACTCGCCGTTACGTTCGTACGTCCATAAAAAAGCTTTTTTATTATATTTGTATCTTACCAGTTGCCAGTTAGGGTCATGAAAAGGTGCTTCCTGATATGTATCTGGAAATGACAGACCAAACTGTAATAATTCTTCACGTGTTTTCATAATTTGATATTAAGTCAATGCATTATAAAAATCAAATAGCAAAAAAGTGTTGACATCGGTGTACTGCGGAGATATATTAAGTGTACTACAACACATAGTACACTTAACGCGCGAAAAGGAAATTATGAAAGGAGAGTATGTTGTGATACTGATAGATTATAAGGATGCGACTCCTATATATGAGCAGATTGTGCAAAGATTTAAGAATCTTATTGTTAAAGGCGTTTTAAAGCCTGATGAGAAGATGCCTTCAGTAAGAAATCTTGCAATGGAATTATCTATTAATCCTAATACAATCCAAAAAGCATATATGTTGTTAGAACAGCAGGGATTTATATACACAGTTAAAGGCAGAGGTAACTTTGTTGCAGGAGATGTGGGATTAAAAGATATCAAAAGAAATGAGATATTTGATAAACTCTCCGCTGTTATTTATGAAGCAAAAGAAGCAGGCATGGAAGTAGGGGAGTTAATTGAGTATATGAAGAAGGAAGGTGACAGATCATGATAGAAGTAAAAAATGTGACAAAATCATTTGATGGATTCGTGGCTGTTGAAAATATGAACCTGACTATTAATGCAGGGCTCGTTTACGGGCTTCTTGGAACTAATGGAGCAGGTAAATCTACATTGCTTAGAATGATTACAGGAGTAATTAAACCTGATGAGGGATGTGTCTTGTTGGATTCCATGAATACATATGATAATCCCGAAGTTAAAAAGAATATGTTTTTTATAGCTGATGATGCATATTTCTTTTCTTATAGTACAGGGGAGGATATGGCAAAGTTCTATGAAGGAATATATGAGAACTTTGATATGGAATTATTCAATGAACTGACAGAGAAGTTCTCATTGGATCCGAAACGAAAAGTTGGAACATTTTCAAAGGGTATGAAAAAGCAGATGTCTATCATATTAGGTGTTTGTGCCAAGACAGATTATCTGCTTTGCGACGAAACATTTGATGGTCTTGATCCTGTAATGAGACAGGCGGTAAAGAGTTTATTGGCCAAGGAAATGTCGGAAAGAACATTTACACCTATTATCACATCACATAATTTAAGAGAACTGGAAGATATTTGTGACACAGTTGGTCTCATTCATCAGGGCGGTGTATTGCTATCAAAGGATCTTGATGAGATAAAATGTAATATTCAGAAAGTTCAATGCGTATTTAGAGAGGATGATGGATTAGAGACACTTAAGAGTATCTGTGACGTAATTCAGTGCAGTACTCGCGGAAGTCTCAATGTAATCACAATCAGAGGCAAGCGCGATGAAATAGAGGCGAAGCTTGACTCTATACCAACAGTATTCAGTGAAGTGTTGCCATTATCACTTGAAGAAATATTTATAAGCGAAACGGAGGTAGTGGGTTATGACATCAAAAAACTCTTACTGGAAGCTTAGCAAAACTAATTTAAAAAGACGTGTACCATATACGGTACTGGGATTTATATTGTGCTTTATTGCAATGCCGGTAATAGCATACTTTCAGTGTAAGTCTTACACATATGGATATTATGATGCAACCAGCAATTTGATACTTAAGAGAGTTGCTGCTGATGTATTGGCCAATGGAAGCTTTTTACAGGAGATTGTAACAGCAATCCTGGCAGTACTGTTTGCTATCACGGGAAATGCGTGGAACAACAGTCAGAAGAAAAATGATTTCTACAAATCTCTTCCAGTTAAGGAAGGCACAAGATTTGTATATATTCATGTTAACAGCTATATCTGCTTTTTAATATGTTTTGTTCTGAACTTATTACTAACCAATGCTGCGATAGCAGGATTTAAGGTATATGACAGCTGTTTTATAGTAGCTAACCTGTACTCACTGTTGATTCATTCCCTTGAGTTTGTTGCAGTATATTTTGTAGCAGTTATCGCTCAGTATCTTACGGGTAATGTGGTACTTGCAATTTGTGGAACTGCTATACTTGGTGCGGCCGAACCAGTGATAGGGATGTTACTCGAAGCCTGTAGAAGTCAGCTGTATATGACCTATTCAAGTGTATTGTTTGATGATACGGAACTGTTATGGAAGAATCTCACATCTCCAGTTGCAGGTGCACTTCAGGCTCACAAAAGTGTTTCTGAAAAGTATATGGATTTTTACGTGGCATCAAATTACTCAGACATTTGGCCAGGTGTGATAAAGACTCTTGTTCAGATAATTATATATGTTGCAATTGCATATTATATATACAATAGAAGGCCGGCTCATGCGGGCAATAAGAATATTGTATTTGATAAGACAAAACCATTTATCAAATGTCTTATTATGATTCCGGCGGCCCTTGCATTTGCCCTTATTGTCATTGGTCAGAGTGAGACAGTGATTTTGCCTGTATTGGCTAGTGTTGTCATTGCAGTAATAATTTTGCATATCATTCTTCAATATGCAATTGAAGGTGACTTCATGGCAGTCAAGAGAGGATTTATCTCTTCAGCGATTGCTGGCATAGTGGTAATGGCATGTGTACTATTCTTCACTATAAATGCAAAAAGTTATGACAGCTATATCCCTGATGCTAATCAGGTTCATAGCATAAGCGTGGTTACTGGTGGTGAATACAGATATAATTTCTATGAGATTGATCAGTGGCATTCTTATATACAAAGCGTAGAATACTTCCTCAATGATGTCCAGGTTACGGATAAGACAACTATTAATACAGTGCTTGAGGAAATTGCCAAGAATATAGAAAATGACAGCTATTATTATAGCAGGGGTAACTATGTATTATACGAAGGTGCGTGGAGAGATATAACCATTTCTTATAATCTGGTTAATGGCAGAGAATTAAGAACCTATTGGATACCAATTACGAGTGACAACAATATAAAGCTTGCAATGTACGATAGTGAGGAATACAGATTAGCATCCAACCAGCTTGAATTTGCCAATAATAAGGCATACATCGAACAGGCTGAAAAAATAGACATGGTTTATTGCAATAATGGTTTCTCTGATTATGATATGTGTGCTATTGAAGACAAAGCAATGCAAAGAGAGATGCTTGAGGCTGTATCTAAAGACCATAATGCAAGAACATCTGAAACGTACTTAAATGAAGTACCAATAGGATATACCAGAATTGTTGTGCCGTTTGAAGAGGGGAATGATATAAGAATTGAAATGTCACTGTATCCAAGTGATGTCAATACAATTGCTGTTTTGAATAAAATGGGATACAATCCAACCGGCTTCGACAAATCACAGATAAAACGAATGTATATTAACGGTTGGAGATTTAATTCTGGAGAGTATATAGAGGAAACTGTGGAACTAGGAGAAGGTGATGAGGGATTTGGTTACCTGATTGATTATGTAGAGTTATACAGTTCATTTGCTGATTCTGTTCTGGAAACAGTTAGCGATTCTAAGAGCTATGAGGTTGTTCTATACGATGCAGAAGGTAGAAATGCAAGTGGTATACTTAAGCAGGGTGTGGATATTGATAAAATTGATAGCATGCTAAAGGCAGAATGATGTAAAGATGAAGGAGTTATGAAAATAGCTCCTTTATTTTTTGTAAAAAAGCAGGTTGACATTGAAAAACAAAGTGTATATATTGAGTATATACAATATCGATTATGTATTATGGATTGATTCTATGAGTCAGGCGCAGTCGCATAGAATCATCCAGCGCGCAAAAGAGAGGCATGCCAAAATATGGATATTATTATTAGCAATAGCTCAGGTGTACCAATCTATGAACAGATTGAAGAGCAGATTAAAAGCCAGGTAATGACAGGAGAATTAACAGAGGGGGACGCCCTTCCATCTATGAGAGTTCTGGCTAAGGATTTGAAAATAAGTATCATCACAACCAAGAGAGCATATGAGGACCTTGAACGTGACGGATTTATTGAGTCTGTAACTGGCAAGGGCAGTTTTGTTAAGGGAATTAACAGCGATATCGTTAAAGAGAATATGATGTTTGCTATTCAGGAACTGTTAGAAACAGCAGTTGACAAAGCAATTCTTGGCAAAGTCTCATATGACGAAGTAAGTGAGATGCTTAAACTTCTCTATGAAGAGAAACAGAATTAGGAAAGAAAAACAGTACAGAGATTAATTCCTATTGGAGAAAAGATATGGAAGAGATAAAAAATGTTATTGAAATAAAAAACGTTACAAAGGATTATGGTGACTTTAAATTAGATGACGTTACTTTTAGTGTGCCAGAAGGTTCTGTATGCGGATTTATCGGGCAGAATGGTGCAGGAAAGACAACTACAATTAAGGCATTACTTGATGTAATAGGCGTAGATGCTGGAGAAGTTTTGGTATTCGGCGAAGATATGAAGAGTAACAGTGCCAGACTTCGTGAGGATATTGGTGTTGTATTTGATGAAATGGGCTTTCATGAATTTATGACTGGTAAAGACATCAATATCATGATGAAGAATATTTATAAGAACTGGGACGAAGAAGCATTCTTTGGATATATGAAGAGTTTTTCGCTTCCAATCAAGAAGAAATGTGGAGATTTCTCGCGTGGTATGCGTATGAAACTGCAGATTGCAGTTGCCCTTTCACACAATGCCAAGCTTCTTGTAATGGACGAGCCTACATCTGGTCTGGATCCTATTGTTAGAAATGAGATGCTTCAGATATTCAGAGAGTATGTAATAGAAGAGGATCATACTATTTTACTTTCATCACATATTACAGGGGACTTGGAGAAGATTGCTGATGAAGTAGTATTTATTGACGGTGGAAAGATAGTTCTTACTGGAAATAAGGATGACATTCTTGAGAAGCACGGTTTGCTTAAATGCAAAAAAGATGAAGTAGCAGAAATTAGTGAATCATTAATAGTCTATACACAGCCAGGCGCATATGGCGTTGAGATTTTGGTAAACGATAAGTATGCCTGCAGAAAGCTTTATCCTGAAATGGTAATAGAACAGGCCACTCTTGAAGAGATTATGCTTTTTTATATCAATAAGAAACGTGGTGGTAAAGTGACTGCTGACAGTCCTTGTAGCAGTGCCATGGTAATGTCACAGGAGTAAGGAGGTAATATGAAAGGTTTAATGATAAAAGACTTCATATGTCTTCGAAAACAGATGCAACAGTTTGTTTTGCTCGTTGTTTTATCTGTGGTAATAGCCATTATGTTTATATTAAGCACAAAGTATGGCAACCTGGCATTAGCTAAGGCAACTATGCTTGCAGAGGGGCAGATTGATGAAGTTGGTCTGGTAAATTTTGCTGGCTTTGCAGTTATGCTGTTTATGCTTGTTCCTATGGCAGGAATTGCTGATATGGCATTTATATTTGACGAAGATGGAAAGGCGGGCTTTGCAAATGTGGCTTCAGTTATGCCGTTAACCATCAAACAGAGAGTAACAGCAAGATACATGACTATTTTTAGTGTTCTTGGAATTGGATTAGTATTTGATATTGTTATTGCACTTGTGCTTTCAACATTAACTGATATTGTGAAATACAGTGAGTTTATGCGTATGATTTTATTTGTAGTATCACTGATGGCAATTGACTGTGCACTGATTATTTTCTTCTGCATTTTATTTGGGCATGGCCATGAGGATTATGCAAGAGTTGTGTCAGCACTTTTATTGGTTGCAGGCCCGGTAATATGCAACTTTAACAAAATAAAAATAGCGCTGATGAATGATGATATTGATGCAAATGTCATGATGGATTTTGTCAAAAACAAATCCTATATCTTATTGATTATAGCGATTGTTGTTATGACAGCAAGTTATACCGGTTCAGTAGTTATAGCGAAGAGGAAGCGAGGTGTTATGTAATGGTTGGATTGTTATATAAAGATTTTGCTTCAATAAGATGGAAAATGATAACAGCTATTGTTTCTGTAGCTACAATAGTTATCCTGATTTTTAGAGTTGTTTCAGAACTTTTATATATTAATGGAATAGAATCTGAGATTGTTTTGGTTTTGCAACTTGTGGTATCTATGATTTTTCCATTGATATTTATGTCCTTTATATTCTATATAAATACATTTCCTGCAAAGATTATAGAAAATGAGAATAAGAATAAAATTAGCGATTATTTAGGTTCTATGCCGGTGTCAGATGAACAGTATGTACTGTCTAAATATTTGTTTGTTGGAATTCTTGTATATATTTCGTTTTCTGTGGCTACTGTGTGGGGGGTTATTGCTCAGTCCTTTGCAGGAAGTGGAGATGAACTTCTTGCAGCTACAGCTGATGCTGTTGAATTGCTGACAAGCTTTATATATCCAATTGCTGTAATTGAGATAGTTGTGGCGTCGATAGAACTGCCAATGATCTTTATGTTTGGAACCGAAAAAATGATAATGCTCAAAAACCTTGGTATGGAAGCATTAGGAATAATAGTTTTTGGATTTATGCTGTTTGCTGATATGGATTGGGTGGGTGAACATTTGTCTGTGGAAGCAATAATAAACTGGATTGACACCCACACGTTTGAACTAACACTTTTAAGTATTGTGTCTATTATTTTGGCATTAGGATTATTTTATTTATCATATAGATTCACATGTAAGAGGTTAAACAGACGCAAATACCGTATTATATTTCCAAATCAGCGGGAAGGATTGGAGGTGGCATAAATGGATAGAAGATTAGAAACAAGAAGACTTATTGTTTTCCTGCTGTTCACATTTGCCATATCCTGGATTCCATTAATCATAGTTGATTGTTATGGATTTAGATGCGGTGAAGACAAAACTCAGATTGAGCAACTGTTAGGGCTTTGCATGTTTGCACCTGCAATTGGTCATATTTTCACAAGATGGATTACTAAAGAAGGCTGGGCCGTCGTAGGAAAAGAGTCTATGATGCTTGGAATTAACCTGAATAATAAAAAATGGAAATACTTCTTATTTGCAATGTTTATTCCATGGCTTTACTACGAGATAAGAAATGGGTTAATGCTGTTAACATTTCCAGGAATATATGATAGTGGCTATGCGGTTTCTCAAGGGCTAAACAGTAAAATGGCTTATGTTTATCCACTGGCAGCTATAATTACTGGTGTAGTGGTAAACTGTGCAGCATTTGGCGAAGAGTTTGGATGGCGTGGTTATATGATGCCTAAAATGATTAAACTTTGGGGAATAAAAAAGGCAATCTTTATTGGAGGAATCATTTGGGGAATATGGCATGCACCGCTTACTGTTGTAGGTCATAATTTTGGAACAGATTACCCGGGCTTTCCTTATGTGGGGATTCTATTAATGTGCATCCTGTGTACATTTATGGGAATGATGCTTACATATATTACAATAAAATCCGGATCAATATGGCCGGCGGCAATTATGCATGCGGTAAATAATGCTGGTCCTACTGTGTTAGCCTGGTTTATAAATCCTGATAAAGTGGACCAGGTATGTGCAAATATTTTAGTAGAATGGATTTTCATGTTAATACCTATCATTGTTATAGGTAGTACATGTATGGTATTCTTGTGTAAACAAAATAAAGTTTCAGAAGAATAAAAAACAAGAACATGAAAAAAGAGAAATCTAACGTAATATGTACAGTAGGATACGTAATCTTAGGAATGATATTCTGTTAGCTGTTGTATTTATTTAATACAAAACTAACACTTTCTTCGTACTCGTTGTCATTTTTCAGATGCTCTATGATCATAGGCATATCTGGATCAAGTTCAGTTGCGAGCTGCATATATTTGACGAAATTGAATGTGCCTTCTCCACAGGCACATTCTTTTAGTTGGAAGGTATAATCATCAAGAAGTCTTATATCTTTGAGGTGACAGCTCTTGATATATGGACCAAGAATATCAAAATTTTTCTGTAAGAATTCTTCAGAGAAGAAGTAGCGTTCTGCGCTGTTAATCATGTTGATGATATCAAGGTGTGCAGCAAATCGATCTCTGTTAACAGCCTCGATAAGTTTCATGTATTCTTCGGGGCCAGTTGGAATCATCCATGGCATTGATTCTATTGAAAAATAAGTATTTACTGGCTTGGCTTCATCAATAACTGTCTGAATCATATCAACAGTTTTATCCCATGTATACTGGCTGAAATTTTCTTTGTATCCGCCGTCCCATCGTGGGCCACCAATTGCTCCGGCTACATTGACAGCACATCTTGCACCAATTCTGTCAGCCAGTTTTAACTGATTTATTGAGTATTCAAGATTCTTTTGTGCTTCTGTTTTGTCTTCGGAAATTGCATTTCTCCAAATTCCAACCTCAGCAATCAGCAAATCATGAGCTTTAGCTTCTGATACATACTCATCTATCAATTTGTCGTCAGCGTTACAGTCTACTGGAAAAACTACACTTCTGCATCCAAGACTGACCAATTTATCTGCCCATTCATGAGGTGTTAATCCGTATAATGAAGTTGATATTCCTAATCTCATCTTGTTCTCCTTTTTATTGCAGTTGCCTGTTAAAAACTACGATAACGAATTACACCAGGATCAATTTCAGCGATTGTCTTAGCTCCGGTTCTTGCCATGACGGTGATAAGTTCGCGGTTGATTGCATCGATTCTGTCGGCAACTCCCTTGGCACCATCCTTGAGAGGTCCCATGAGATTTCTTCCGACACCAACACCATCTGCACCAAGGGCCAATGCTTTGAAGACATCCATTCCACATTCAATTCCGCAGTCGACAATAATTTTGGCCTGACCATTTACAGCTTCAACAATCTCAGGAAGAATCATAAGTGGAGGAACCATGCAATCCATAATGCCGTGATGATGAGATACAAGTACGGCAGCAGCACCGGCTTCTACACATTTCTCAGCATCTTTTGCACTAAGTACTCCTTTAACGATAAATGGAACACCTGCAACTTTAACATACTCGGCAAGCTGTTCTGTTGTCTTAGGTCTCATTGGTAATCCCAATACATTGTCATATTCACCATTCCAGGAAATCGCATGGTCAATATCCATACCAACTGCAACAGCTCCATGATTTACTGCATGTTCAATCTTTCTAAATACCTCAGCGTCGTCCATATGAGGCTTGATAATCTTAACTGTATCTGCGCCTGTGGCGATGATTGCTTCAAGCTCATCATCCTCACCCATGCCAACATAGTGCATTGCACCAGCCATCTTGGCACCTTTGGCAAATTCTACCATTCCATTTTCACAGGTGTTATGAAGATGGGAGAGAGCAGCTGTCATAACAGGTGTCTTATATTCACGACCAAACATAGAGATGCTGATATCTGGCAAATCTGAGTCAAGATATCTAGGTGTGATTAACATGGAATTAAAATATTCTCTTGTAATTTCATCTGTTTTTGAAGTCATTGTAATCCTCCGCACACTTGTTTTTTCTGTTTTTTATAGCCTAATATTCATTATACCTTGTATAAGCACCTTTGTAATAAAAATGACAATTTTGGCATAAAATAGAAAACCAAAAGTCAAATTAGGAGCATGTTATAAAATCACTATCAGCAGCACAAAATTAAAATGTCAAGAAAAAACACTTGACACACTAAAAACATAATAGTATTATGACAAACAGTTGAATAAAAACGCCATAAGAGTAATGCGCTCTTATTAGGTATTGTTAATTAGTAATTATGAAAGGAGGTAATCACATGAAGCATATTGATATGAGAACAATGAGAAAAACATATTGTAGATTTAAACGTGAGATTACCTCGGGTTTGTTGTTATAGATACAGTGATTGATAATTATTGTAGTTAATAGACCATGGTGTTTTCACCGTGGTCTTTTTTTATCCAATAACCCGGGTTTATATGTTGTTTTTTGGGAGGAGTGAGATTATGAAAAAGATAGGAGCTTACATATGGCAATATAAATGGCGATATGTAATAGCAATAAGTGCTCTGCTGATTGCAGAGACACTGGATATGCTGGCTCCACAACTTACCAGGAAAGTTGTGGATGATGTAATAGTTGGAGGTAACATGACAGTGTTCAAGTGGCTTATACTTGGATATCTGGGAATAGGGGTTAGCCGAGCAGTACTTCAGTATGTAAGAGAATATATTTTTGACAATACTGCAAATATTATTTCTGTACGAATCAGAAAAGATCTGTTCTGTCATCTTCAGTCGCTTAGCGCATCATATTTTGATAAGACCAATACTGGAGAACTGATGAGTCGAATTAAGGATGATGTTGATCATATCTGGGATGGACTGGGATTTGTAAGTATGCTTCTTATTACTGTCATTTTCCATACGGTGGCAGTTTTGGTATGTATGTGTTCAATTAGCTGGAAACTTACATCTATTCCACTTATAGGAATGATTATCTGTGCCAGCGTTGCAATCATTATGGAACGAAAGCTTGGTGAAGTTTACGGAGATATAAGCGAGGAAAATGCGGTACTTAATACTGTTGCGGAGGAGAATCTTGGAGGTGTAAGAACTGTAAAGAGTTTTGCAAGAGAGAAATTTGAGATACAGAAATTTCTTTCACACAACAAGAAATATTACGACCTGAACATGAAGCAGTCGAAACTGTTTGTGAAGTATTATCCAATATTTTCAGCGGTTACAAAACTTATTCCAGTATTAGCATTGCTGTTTGGTGGTCATTATGTAGTGGACAAAACACTGACAATCGGAGAACTCAGCGCATTTGTTGAGTATTCAATGAATATTGTATGGCCACTTGAGATGTTGGGCTGGCTGACTAACTGCTTTTCATCAGCAGTAGCTTCAAGCAAAAAGCTTGATGCAATTTTTAAGGAAGAACCTACAGTAAAAGAAGATGAAAATCCAATTGAACTTGAGGACATTAAGGGAAGAATATGTTTCGAGCATGTATCATTTCAAAAAGAGGATAAGCACGAGATACTTAAGGATATCAGCTTTACTGTAGAGGCAGGTAAGACGCTTGGCATTATGGGGGCAACTGGTGCAGGAAAGTCTTCAATAGTGCAGCTGCTTCAAAGAATGTACGATGTAACTGACGGGTGTGTCAGACTTGATGACGTAGATATCAGGAAGCTGAAAATGGCTCAGGTGAGATCTTCCATGGAATATGTAATGCAGGATGTGTTCTTATTCTCTGACACTATAAACGAGAATATCAAACTTGGAAAGAAAAGAGCTCTTCTTGCCAAGGATATAGAAAGAGCAGCTAAGGATGCATCTGCAAGAAGCTTTATCGAGAAAATGGATGAAGGATATGAGACTGTTATAGGCGAGCGAGGTGTTGGTTTGTCGGGAGGTCAGAAGCAGAGAATCAGTATTGCTAGAGCATTGGCCAAGAATAATCCAATCCTTATTATGGATGATTCAACTTCGGCACTTGATATGGAAACTGAAGCAGAAATTCAGGAAATGCTCAATAACAAAAAAGATGTAACTAAGATAATAATAGCTCATAGAATAAGCGCGGTCAGAAATGCTGACGAGATAATTGTCCTTGATGAGGGACGTGTGGCTGAGAGAGGTACACATGAATCGCTTATGAAGCAAAAAGGCTTGTATTATGAGACATATCAGTCGCAATATGCGGGTTAATGAGGGAGGTGATAGCGATGGCTATCAATTCGACTAAGATAGATGAAAAAAGTGTAGAAAAGAACAAGCTACAGACACTTAAGAGACTGTACTCATATCTTTTCGCGTATAAGTGGCAGCTTACGCTGGTATTGTTCATTATGGCATTCGGCATGTTTGCCAGCTTGATTAATCCAAAGATTATTCAGGTGGCGATAGATGACTATATAACACCTGGAAATATTGATGCTTTATATAAGCTGGTAGCCTTTGTTGTAGTGCTCAATTTGCTGGTTGTTGTTGCTGATAAGATAAGAATGTACGTTATGGCCAAGGTATGTAATGAGATTCTTCTTACAATCCGTCAGGAGTTATATACTCACATACAGAAACTTGATTTTGCATTCTTTGACAGCCGACCAACAGGTAAGATTTTGTCACGAATTATTGGTGATATCAATTCGCTAAAAGATGTTTTGTCAAACAGTGTTACCACACTTATTCCAAATGTTTGTACAGTAGCTTGTGTTGCTGTAATTATGGTGTTCATGAATTGGAAACTTGCCATAGCATGCATGTTGACTCTTCCGGTCATGGTTTCGGCAACGGTATTCATAGAGAAACATGCTCACAAGCATTGGAGCGATTTTAGAAAGAAGTCGTCTAACCTGAATGCATTTCTTCATGAAGATATGGCAGGAATGAGAATTATCCAGAGTTTTAATGCACAGGAAGAGACAGAAGAAACCTTTGATGAGTTAGTTGGAGCACACAGGAAAACCTTTTTAAAGGCCTGCAGTTTCAGTGATGCATTTGGCCCGGTAATTGATTTTTCATGGGCGTTGGGTTCTATATTTTTATACGTAACTGGTATAGTAATCATTGGACGAGACAATATCACAGTAGGTGAGATATTTGCTTTTGGTTCATACCTTTATATGTTCTTCTGGCCAATACAGAATATTGCGAGCTTCTACAATAATCTGGTGACCAACATCGCTGCGGCGGACAGAGTATTTGAGATTTTGGATACAGAACCAGATATAGCAGATGCTTCAGATGTAACAACAATGCCAGAAATAAAAGGTAATGTTACATTTGAAAATGTGTCATTTTCATATGATGATCACACTAAAGTTTTAGAAAATGTCAGCTTTGACATTAAAGCTGGAGAAACAATCGCATTGGTAGGACCTACAGGAGCTGGAAAGAGTACTATTGTAAATCTTATAAGCAGATTCTATGATGTTCAGGAAGGACGCGTACTTGTGGACGGAATAGATGTAAAAAAGGTCAGCATAGAAAGTCTTCGACAGCAGATGGGAATTATGACTCAGGATAATTTCCTGTTCACAGGAACAATCAGAGAGAATATACGTTATGGCAGACTGGATGCGACTGATGAAGAAATTGAGGCAGCTGCTAAAGCGGTTAATGCCCATGAGTTCATTATGAAGCTTGATAAGGGATATGATACTGAACTTAAGGAGCGAGGTGGCGGTTTGTCCATTGGACAAAAACAGCTTCTCGCATTTGCAAGAACCATGGTATCGATGCCAAAGATTCTTATATTGGATGAGGCTACCAGTAGTATTGATACGAAGACAGAACGTCTTGTACAAAATGGTATAGAGCATCTGCTCGCGGGAAGAACTTCATTTGTAATTGCCCACAGACTCTCTACAATAGAGAAAGCAGACAGAATATTTGTGGTTGATGAAGGCGGCATCTGCGAAGAAGGTACAGCAAAAGAACTTATGGCTAAGAAGGGAATGTATTATAACCTTTATATGGCACAGTTTGCGGATATTGCATAGTTTTAGTTGTTAAATAACGGGTGGAGTAGTAATGAATAAAGATTCGAAAATAGGTAAGGGAAGAGCGTTTTTAAATACGATTTATTCCTTGAAAATAATGTGGCAGATTTCACCTGCCAAGGTGATTCATTCAGGTATCATGCGTGTAATGGGATATTTTGAATGGTTATTCTATAGCGCATTTTTTATGGTGTATGTAATAAATTCGCTTGAATCCAAAGAAAGCTTTGGGAAGATGATGGTGTTTCTAGGAATTACAGCGTCAGTCTTTATATGCATAAATCTTTACTATGCATACATAAAGGGAAAGTTCATACCTGAGACAGAGCCAAAGATAAATGCTGGAATATATAACAGACTGCTTAAGAAAGCTCTAAATGTTGAACTGGAATGCTTTGAGGACAGTGATTTCTATAACAAATATACCCTTGCAATGGAAAAATCAGATGTAAGACTTACAGAGACAGTTGATTCATTCTTTGGTGTAATATTTGGTTTTGTTGCAAGTATATTTTCATTTGCATATATGTACAGAGTTGATCATATGTCCATTCTGTTCATACTGTTTCCGATTATTGGTAATTTTGGTTTTAACAGAGTAATTAGTAAGCTGGATTACAAAAGAAATAAAGAGCTCGCACCACATAACAGAACTGTTGCATATGTTAATCGTGTAATGTATATGCCTGAGTATGCCAAGGAAATGCGACTTACAGATGTATTTAAACTTATGAAGAGAGAGTATATAAATGCTATTGAAGGCATGCGTGAGGTGGCACATAAATATACTCTTAAGGCCATGATTCTACACTGGTTATACGTGAATTTTACATTTACTTTTATCTTTGAAGGTATGCTTATGTATGGAGCATACAGGGCACTTGTATCGCATACTCTAGGTCTGGCACAACTTGCTATTATTACAAGTATGATGGTGTCAACAACCTGGATACTTATTGGATTTACAGACAGTATTACAGCCAGCTTTAAGAATGGTTTATTTATTGAATATCTGAAAAGCTTTTTAGAATACAAAGAGAAAATTCCTGAGGATTATGAGGGCGAAGACCCAGGAGATACTATTCGTAGTATTGAGTTTCAGGATGTGTCATTTGCTTACAAGGACAAACTGGTTGTAGAGCATCTTAATATGAGTTTTGAGACTAATTTTAACTATGCGATTGTTGGCCTGAATGGTGCAGGTAAGACTACCATTATCAAGCTTTTACTTCGTTTTTATGATCCAACGGAAGGAGTCATTTTACTCAATGGCAAGGATATTAGGCGCTACAATCTGAAAAAATACCGTAATTTGTTTGCAACGGCATTTCAGGATAATCGTCTGTTTTCTATGTCTGTTTTGGACAATGTTCTCATGAAGGAGAATGCTTCTAACGAAGTTAGTGAAGAAGACAGAGCGGAAGTGAAGAAAGCACTGGAACTATCTGGTGTTTATGACAAGATAATGACATTGCCACATGGAATGGATACGATTCTGACACGAGAGTTTGATGAGGAAGGTGCATTACTGTCAGGAGGAGAAACACAGAAGGTTGTTGTGGCACGCGCATTTGTTAAGAAATGTCCATTCAAGGTATTCGATGAGCCATCAAGTGCGTTGGATCCAATTGCAGAATACCAGTTATTTGAGAATATTACGAAGACCTGCGAGAACAATATACTTGTGTTCATTTCTCACAGACTGTCCTCTGTAAAGCATGCAGACAGAATCTATGTGCTTGAGCATGGAACTGTAAAAGAATGCGGTACACACGATGTGCTTATGAATCATCGTGGTATCTATGCAGACATGTATATTAAACAGGCCAGAAATTATATGGCGGATAATGAGTATTCAGTTGATTATAAAGAATTGGCAGACTGGTAGGAGGGAGGAGCTATGAAAAATGTATTAAAGAATCATATGTACATGTGGCACCTCTGTTTTAAGACTTGCCCAGGGTACATGTTATATACAATTTTTGATGCCTTCAGGTATCGATTTATGATTTTTTTGGAGCACACACTGTGTATCAGATATATACTTCGTTGTGCAGAATATGGAGAGCCATTTTACAAGGCGTTTATTTTTGTTGGAATAGTCGCACTGTTAATGTTTATCCTTATGATATCAGATGGATATTTCGCTCATACATGGAACTATACAGCAAAGCCTAAGCTTTACAAGGCGCTTAAAGAGCAGATGTTTGAAAAGGCATCAGTACTGGATTTGAACTGTTATGATGATCCGGAATATTACAATCGATTTGTTCTTGCCGTATCAGAAGCAGAAAACTCCATAGAGAGATTTTTGACTACAGTTAAAAATGCGGTTCAGTGTATTACAGCATTAATCTCGCTTGGTATTTTCTATTTGTTGGTAGACTGGAAGGGAATACTGTTTGTATTGGCTTCATTTGTGCTTAGATTTATATTGTCCAAGAGACTTAATAAGGTGAACTATGCCGTTCGTATGGAGGTTAATCCTAAGGAAAGAAAACGTAATTACGTCAATCGTATCCTCTACCTTAAAGATTATGCCAAGGAACTGAGAATGCATCACAATGTTGGAAAGTATTTGCAGGATGAATTTGAACAGGCCAATGCAGATATGATTGCCATTAATAAGAAGGCTTCAGCTAAGCGATCGTTCCTTAATTTTGCAAGAGTATATCTGGTTGGAGATTTTATCACAGATGTTCTCTATATTGCCTATTTGATATACAGTGCAGCGGTTCTTCATACAGTGGATTACAGTAGTGCAGTTGTACTGTTCAATAATCAGGGAAGTCTTCGTGGCAGTATGAATATGCTGGCTGATCTCATTTCTCAGACTCATGAAAATAGTCTGTACATTGATAAGATTCGAGAGTTTTTGGCTTATGAACCTGTAGTAGAGAAAGCTATAGGGGAAAATGTGCCTGCCGGAATTGGCGGACTTTCAATAAAGAATGTGTCTTTCCGTTATAGAGACGATATGCCTAATACACTGAATAATATCTCACTTGATGTAAAGCCAGGTGAGCATGTTGCGATTGTTGGATACAATGGTGCGGGAAAGACAACACTTATTAAATTGCTGATGAGATTATATGATCCAACAGAAGGTCAGATAACGTATCATGACAAGCCTATCGCAGAATATCTGCCATCAGATTACAGAAGAAGATTTGGTGTTGTATTCCAGGATTTCCAGTTGTATGGTGCAAAACTGTCGGAGAATGTTGTTATGGATGATTTAACACCTGAAAAACTGGCAGAAGACGAAGGAAAGATTACTTCGGCACTTGAAAGAGCAGGATTTGGTGAGAAACTGATGTCTTTGAATAAAGGCTTAATGACATCTGTTACCACAGAATTTGATAAAGAAGGCGTGGATTTCTCAGGTGGTGAGGGTCAGAAAATCGCTATTTCCAGAGCATTTTATAAGGATGCTGATATACTGATTATGGATGAACCATCCAGCGCACTTGATCCAATTGCGGAATATGAACTTAACAGCGCTATGGAAAAAGCGGCAGAAGGAAAAACAGTATTCTATATATCTCACAGACTTTCCACAACAAGAAATGCGGACAGAATCGTAATGCTTGAAAAAGGCAGCATAATAGAGGAAGGTACGCACGATGAACTGTTAGTCTTAAATGGTAAGTATGCTCAGATGTGGAAGGTTCAGGCCAGCAATTACAGCGAAGAATAAAATAGATACTATTGACAAATTTTAATATGTCATTTATCTTATACGTAAGCTTTAGGGAGTAATCGGCACAGCAATGTGTGGGAAAATCAGCATCTCGGTATTAATACAATACCTGGTTTACCTTAATTGATGAGACTGAGGCACAGACTAAGACTGTGCACGCCCTTGAGTTGATTCAAAATATTATGCGAGTACAGTCAAATGTACTCGCTTTTTTAATGTTTCAGAACAAAATTAAATCAAACTTTTGAAACATGTAGTAAGCCGGCAATCTACAAAAAGTGAGTATCTGTGGATAGAAAGGAGCTTATCATGAAAGTAAAAATCAACAATGTTCAGAAATTCTACGGGGAGAAAGAATCTCGAATTCAGGTACTTAAAGGCATCGATTGTGAAGTAAATGACGGAGAAATCTGTGTATTACTTGGACCTTCCGGATCAGGAAAGTCTACACTCTTAAATATTATTGGTGGCCTTGAAAATGCAGATGAAGGCTGCATAGATATTGGAACCTTCTGTACAGACAATATGACAGAAAAAGACCTTGCAGGATACAGACGAAATAATCTCGGTTTTGTATTCCAGTTCTATAATCTGGTTCCAGATCTTACCATTCGTGAAAACATAGAGGTTTGCGCTTATCTTACAAAGACACCTCTTGATATGGATGAATTACTTGAAACCCTAGGACTTACAGAACATCAGAATAAATTTCCAAACCAGCTTTCCGGTGGACAGCAGCAAAGATGTGCTATCGGAAGAGCACTTGTCAAGAATCCTCCACTGCTTCTTTTTGATGAACCAACAGGAGCGTTGGATTATACCACTTCAAAGGACATACTTGAGTTAATAGAAAAAATCAACCAGAAATACCATAACACAATGATTATCGTTACACACAACCAGTCCATAAGTCTTATGGCTGACCGTATTTTGAAACTTCGTGATGGAAAGATTGTATCCAATACGATAAATACGTCTAAGACAGCAGCTAAGGATCTTGAGTGGTAATGGGAGGGAATATTTATGCGTAATCCATTGTATAAAAGAATCCCTCGTGATTTGAAAAAGAACTTCGCCAAGTATCTTGGTATGATAATTATTTTAGTATGTACAATCAGTATCGGTTCTGCTTTTCAGTCTACAATGAATGGTGCTACAGAATATCTTGACACAATCAAGGATGGTAATTATCAGGAAGACGGCCTTATAGAAGTTGGCGCACCACTTTCTGAAGAAATAATAGAACACCTTGAAGAGGAAGGCTTCTGGGTAGAAGAAAACTTCTATGCAACAGAACGTGATTATCCTGACTCAACCAAGGTTCTTCTTTTTAACGAAAGAACAAAGATGGATGTTCCTTCACTTTTCGAAGGAAAATTACCTGAATCTTCTGATGAAATAGCCTTAGATCATGTATTTGCAAGAAACAGAGAAATAAATATTGGTGACACTGTTACATTGCTTGGCAAAGACTACAAGGTCAGTGGTACTGTATCACTTCCAGACTATTCATCACTGTTTATGAACAATACAGACCTTATGATGAACACTTCACATTTTTGTGTATCGGTTCTTGATGAAAGTGGATTTGATGAAATCGATGAAAGCTCTGTTACATACAGATACAGCTACAGATATACTGACAGGAATCTATCGGATTCAGAGAAGACAACCAAAGCAGAAGATGCTTACAAATATCTGCTGATGAATGGTGTAAGCATTGATAATCTTCTTCCTCGTGACCAGAATCAGGCAATCTATTTCCTGGAAATGGATATGGGTACAGACGGACCATTTGTGACAGTATTCGTATATATGTTAGTTGCAATGATTGCATTTATCTTCGCAATTCTCACAAGCAACACTATTGAACGCGAATCAGTTATCATTGGTACTTTCCGTTCCTTAGGCTATAGAAAATGGGAAATCATCTGGCATTATCTGCAGCCAACATTATTTGTTGCAATAACAGGTTCCGTTATAGGAAATGTTCTTGGCTACACACTGATGATTGAGCCATTTATGAATATCTATTACAACACCTACAGTGTTGGACCTTTGGATATAAAATTTGATGTACCATCATTTTTACTTACAACTATCCTTCCTGTAGTAATTATGCTATTCATCAACAGCTACATGCTTGCCAGAAAGTTCACTCTTTCACCACTTAAATTCTTAAGAAGAGAGTTAAAGAAGGGCAAAAATAGAAAGAATATCAAATTACCTAACTTCAGTTTCATTAACAGATTCAGATTAAGAGTCATTATTCAGAATCGCGGTAGTTACCTGATGTTATTTTTCGGAATCTTTTTTGCAAGTTTCCTTCTGATGTTTGGTATTGGATTAAAGCCACTTTTGGATCACTACACAGATGATATTGATAAATCACTTTCACATGAATATCAGTATATTCTCAAAGCACCGGCAGACACAGACAAGGGCGAGAAACTCTTCCTCTATGAAATGGATACATGGTTTGAACTTGGCAAGAAAGATATTGGTATCACATTTTACGGAATTGATGCGGATAGCAAATTCTTCAAGGATGCACGACTCAGTGATGACGAAGTGAGTCCACCTTGGCGTTCAGCATATTTCGGACCTGAAGTTGCTGTAAGCTCTGCTTATGCAAATAAGATGAATATTAAGGTCGGAGATCTTATAAAGCTTACTGATAAGAATACCGATGAAAATCATTGTTTTGAGGTAAGAAAGATTTATCCTTATGACGCTGCAATGGCAATCTTTATAGATAAGGCACAGCTCATCAGGCTGCTTGATAAAGAAGATGATTCTTACAACTGTATTATATCTAACGAAAAAATAGATATTGATGAAAGCTGCATCGCAAAGGTTATTAACAGAGCTGATTTACTGGGCGCAACTGACCAGATGATGGATTCATTTGAATATGTAATACTTTATATCAACATTTTCTCAGTAATTGTATACATCGTAATTCTATACATTATGACAAAGGTTGTTATTGAGAAAAATGCCATTTCAATATCCTATATGAAGGTATTTGGATATGAACAGAAGGAAATCAGAAAGCTTTATCTGACAGCCACAACAATTGTTGTAATTACTTCACTGATTATATGCATCCCTCTGGAAATATGGCTGTTCAAGGAAACACTTGTATTCCTGTCCAGCATGATTGATGGCTATATTGCCTTCTATCTTCCAATGTGGGTATATATCGATATCATAGCCATTGGAATAATTGCATACTTCGCAATTAACGGACTTCATGTATTTTCAGTTAAGAAAATACCTATGACAGACGCACTTAAAAATCGCGAGTAAGAAAACATTGAAAATAGGTGTTGACAGAAACGGTTAGTCATATTAAACTATAAGCATAGTTAGAGAAAACTAACCATTTCGGATTTCACAAATGAAAAGGAGAATAGCATGGCGGATATAATTGTAATAGCAATAGTGGTGCTGGTTGTGGGACTGGCAATAAGATATATCTATAAAGAAAAAAAGAATGGACGCAAATGTATTGGATGTCCAAGCAGTGGCAGTTGTTCAAAATGTAATCACTAAAAACTCCTTATATATAATACACTTAAACGAGAGAGGTACTTCGATTTAGAAGTGCCTCTTTTGCATTTTGTACCATGCTTATTCTATTGATTACACGGTTAGTGGTTGTTGTGCAAAGGCCTTTATTATACTATTAAGTTATGGACAGACACATTACATATATTATTGATGAATTAAATAGTGGGATATCTGTTAAAGATTTTCTGAAGTCTAAAAATTATGCAAGTCAGACCATTTCGGATCTGAAGCATATAAATGACGGTATTATGCACAATGGAATCCGGGCCTATGTTACAGAAATTTTGGAGCCGGGTGACACTGTAAGCATTAATATATATGAGGAAACTTCCTCCGAAAAAATACCACCGATTAAGATGAAACTTGATATCCTGTATGAGGATGATGATCTTATAGTTGTTAATAAACCTGCAGATATGCCGGTACATCCATCACTCAATAATTATGAGAATACATTGGCCAATGGTCTGGCATATTACTATGAAAATCAGGGAGAAAACTTTGTATTTCGTTGTATGAATCGCCTTGACAGAAATACGACAGGTGCAGTTCTGGTTGCAAAAAATTCAATAAGTGGTGCGATGCTTTCTTCAATGATCAGAGACAGACAAATCCAAAAAGAATATGTAGCAATTACAGACGGCATAATAGATTATGAACATTATGGTGATGCATTTACAATAAACGAGCCAATTGGACGAGTAGAAGGATCGACTATAGAGCGATGCGTGGATTATGAAAAGGGAGAACGAGCTGTAACTCATGTAAGGGTTTTGAAACGAGTTGAAAGCTCTGAAGAAAAATATACAGTTGTAAGCTGCAATCTGGAAACCGGACGTACTCACCAGATACGTGTGCATATGGGTTATATCGGGCACCCGCTTGAAGGGGATGGTATGTACAACCCGAAGTATAGGGATGAAACCACTAAAGGCAAAAATCGACAGCTTTTACATTGCAGGAAGCTACAGTTTATACATCCAATCACAGGTCGGGAGATAATCGTTGAAGCCCCTTACCCAATGGATATGATAGGAAAGATGTAAGATGAGTGAACATTATAGGATAGAATTTATAGATAATCTGGATGATGAAAAATTAAAGATTTTCACATACTATTTGGAAAACCAACTAAAACACTATTATGAGCCAGAACCTGGACTGTTTATAGCAGAGAGTCCAGTGGTAATTGAAAGAGCTTTGTATGCAGGATATAAGGCAGTGGCTGTATTAACTGATGAGCTACATCTTGAAGAAATAAAAGAATTATTTGATAAAGCAGAGAGTATTATAACTAGTGACGATATTCCATTATACCTTGTGAGCGAAGAGGTGCTAAGCGGGATAAAAGGTTTTGAAATGACCAGAGGCGCTTTAGCTGCATTCAGAAGAAAAGAACTTCCAGCGATTGCTGATATCTGCAAGGGAATGGATTGTACGAACAGGGAAAGAGAGTCAGTACCAAAACTAATTGCTATTATAGAAGAGGTTCAAAATCCAACAAATGTTGGTGCCATTTTTAGAAGTGCAGCAGCTATGGGAATAGACGCAGTTATACTTACTTCTGGAAGCGCTGATCCATTATACAGACGTGCTGTAAGGGTGAGTATGGGAAATGTATTTCTTGTGCCATGGACAATTGTTGATGAAAAACAGGATTTGGTAGGTGAGCTGAAGCAGAAAGGCTACACTACTTTGGCTATGGCATTGTGCGATGATACTGTGAGTATAGCAGAGCCTATTTTGAAACAGCAGGATAAGCTGGCTATTTTTCTTGGAACAGAATCAGAGGGATTGAAAGAGAAGACGATAGCAGCGTGCGATTACACAGTAAAGATACCAATGGCTGATGGCGTAGATTCTTTGAACGTGGCTGCAGCCTCGGCGGTAGCTTTTTGGGAACTCAGGAAAGAGAACTAACGGGTTTGCCATTGGATAATAAGAACTGGTTGCAGGATGGCAAAGAAACAGGCGACAATTGCCGTTGAAATGAAGATATTGGCATATTGATGGCAAAGAAACGGGAGACAATTGCCATTAGAATGAGAAAGTTGGCATATTGATGGCAAAGAAACAAGCGACAGTTGCCATTGAAATGAGGATATTGCCATATTGATGGCAAAGAAGCAGATAGAAATTGCCATCGGAATAAAGGAAGTCGTATGCGGATGGTACAAGCTGCCGAAATTCATGCCATCAACAACATGAAATAGTCTATTAGATGGTAAATTAGTCAGGACAGCATACCATCTGATTGGGTGCTTTGATGATAAGATGGCAAATACCATAATAGTTGCACATATGGATGACAAAATAGATGAATTTAAATAAATTTTATGGTAAAATTTTGAATTAGTGAGATGCCGCAAATGATGTGGTTTATCGCATATATTTTTTAAGTGTAGTGTGTAAAATATTCTATTTTACACATCGGCCTATTTGTTACACCCATAAAGGGGTCCCAAATAGACCGCTCCAGATTTCACAAGTGAAATGGAGATTATTATTACTTTAAAGGAGTTAAAAATGGCAGAGCAGATTATTATGCTGGGTAATGAGGCTATCGCCCGTGGTGCTTATGAAGCAGGCGTAAAAGTTTCAGCAGCTTACCCAGGTACACCAAGTACAGAGATTAGTGAGAATCTCGTACAGTATGAAGAAGTGTATTGTGAGTGGTCGCCTAATGAAAAGGTGGCAGTAGAAGTAGCAAGTGGTGCAGCTATTGCGGGTGTAAGATCAATGGCTTGTATGAAGCACGTTGGACTTAATGTAGCAAGTGACCCACTTTATACAATGAGCTATATCGGTGTTGAAGGCGGTATGGTAATCGTAGTTGCAGATGATCCAGGTATGTACAGCTCACAGAATGAGCAGGATACACGTATGATTGGTCGTGCAAGTATGGTTCCAGTTGTTGAGCCATCAGATTCTCAGGAAGCTAAGGATTTCATGAAGTATGCTTTTGATCTTTCAGAGAAATATGACACACCAGTGATTTTACGTACAACAACAAGACTTGCACACAGCCAGGGACTTGTAACTTTGGAAGATAGATGCGAGCCAACAGATGTTGAATATACAAAGAATATTCAGAAGCATGTTATGATGCCAGCTATGGCAATCAAGCGTCATATCCATGTTGAGCAGAGACTTAACGATATGGCCAATGATGGTGCAGACATGCCAATCAACAGAGTAGAAATGGGCGATACAAAGGTTGGTTTCATCACAGCAGGTATTGCTTATCAGTATGTTAAGGAAGTTTGTCCAGAAGCAAGCGTACTTAAGCTTGGTATGGTAAATCCACTTCCAAAGAAGATGATTGAAGAGTTTGCTTCTAAGGTAGACAGATTAATCATTTTTGAAGAACTTGAGCCAGTTATTGAAGAGCAGGTTAAGAGCTGGGGAATCAAGTGTGAGGGTAAAGAACTTTTTACACGCCAGGGTGAATATTCAGCCAATATGCTTAGAGAGAAGTTTTTGGGTGAAAAACTTTCAATTGATTCAAAGACAGAGGTTCCAGCACGTCCACCAATTCTTTGTCCAGGATGTCCTCACAGAAGCGTATATTCAGTTCTTAATAAGCTTAAGATTCATGGCGCAGGTGATATCGGATGTTATACACTTGGCGCACTTGCTCCACTTAGTGTAGTTGACGTATCAATCTGTATGGGCGCAAGTATCTCAAGCTTACATGGTATGGAGAAAGCTAAGGGCAAGGATTACATCAAGAACTGGGTAGCAGTAATTGGAGATTCTACATTCCTTCATACAGGTGTTAACTCACTTATGAATATGTGCTACAACAAATCAACAGGAACAGTCATTATCCTGGATAATTCAATCACAGGTATGACAGGTCATCAGGATCATGCAGCAACAGGTAAGACACTTCAGGGTGAGCCAACTTATGCAGTTAATATTTATAACCTTTGCAAGAGCCTTGGTGTTGAACATGTATATGAGGTAAATGCGTTTGACCTTCCTCTTCTTGAGGAAACAATCAAAAGAGAAGTTAATCGTGAGGAAGTTTCAGTTATTATTACAAAATCTCCTTGTGTACTTCTTAAGAG
>JAZQOC010000061.1:0-20510 GCA_045627645.1 Lachnospiraceae bacterium | reverse complement strand
TTGCAGGAGGAAATCAACAATATTGAAACCGATTATCCTGATTATGATGAATATGATTATAACCTTGGAGAAATCGGACACAATCCTTCTGCACTTATCAGTTATTTGTCAGCCAAACATACAGAATTTACAGCGGCAGATGTAGAAGCTGAAATAGAAGCCTTATTCGGGGATATGTACACTTTGACCTTAACACCTGATACAGAAACCAGAACAAGGACTGTTACGAAAACAAGAACTGTTACAGATCCAGAAACAGGACTTGAATATGAGGAAGAGTATGAGGAAGAAGAGGAATATGAGGTATCTATTTTAAGAGTAAAGCTTGAAGTGAAATCCATTGAAGAGATAGCAAATGCTAACTTAACAACGGAACAAAAAGAAATGTATGCGGTGTATATGGAAACCAAGGGTGCATTACAGATATTTGCATCTCCGGTAGATTATTATTGGTATGATTATATATCAAGCTATTATGGCTATCGTATCAATCCAATAACGGGGGCAGAACAGCTCCACAGAGGTGTAGATATTGCAGTACCAGAAGGAACAACCGTATATGCAACACATGATGGTACGATTACCGAAGCTGGTTATGATGCGTCATTCGGTAATTATATCGTTATCACAGATAGTAAAGGCTATACAACGAAGTATGGTCATTTAAGCCAAATCAATGTAACAGCGGGACAGACAATAAAGAAAGGACGAGTAATCGGCAAGACAGGAAATACAGGTGCAAGTACAGGTAGCCATTTACATATTGAGTGCCTTTATAATGGCGAGTATTACAATCCATTATTTTATTTTAATTGTGGAACACGAACCATGTACGGAGAAAGCACAGGCGGAAGTGGTGGAACAGACTTCACTCTCCCTGATTCGTTTGATGATGCACAGGTGGAAGCACTCTTAAGAGAAGCTGACAAATATGTGGGTACTGATTATGTATGGGGTGGTTCAAGTCCAAGCACAGGTTTTGACTGTTCGGGATTTGTATGCTGGTCCTTTAAGGCAAGTGGTACATATCCATTAGAGAGAACTACAGCGCAAGGTATTTACAATAAATGTGCAAGGGTAACACCGGGAGAAGAAAAGCCGGGAGACATTATTTTCTTTACAGGCACTTATAATGCTGGAAATCCTGTAACACATGTAGGTATTGTAGTTGCACCGGGAACTATGGTTCATGCGGGTGATCCAATAAAGTATTCGTCTTATACAACATCTTATTGGCAGTCACATTTTTATGGATTTGGAAGATTAGCAAATTAAATATGATTTTGGGAAAGCAGCTAAGAGAAATCAAGGCTGCTTTTCCTATGGAAAAAAACAGGAGGTAAACATGTCGAAGGCAAAAGTGCAACGAGAGCTTATCAAAGTGCGAGAACAGCTTGCAAACCTCCAGAAAAAAGAAGCACATCTGGTACAGGAACTAAAGATGGCAGAGGACGCAGAAAAGCAGTCGATTCTTGATAAGCATCATATTTCTGTAGAGGAGCTTACAGAAATGATAAACGCAAAAAAGGCAGAGGAAAAGAAGCTACTTGCAATGGCAAAAGCGAATGAATCTGCATCAATCACAGAGAGGAGTGAATCAAAAAATGAGTAAAAAATTTAGGATAAGAGCGATAGGAGCAATCATTCTTTCCGCAATGTTATTTATGTTACCGATAGGAGCATTATTCGCAAATAATACAATGACATCGCCGGTATTTGCGGCAGACGAAAGTGCTTCACAGAATGAAACAGAAGCCACTTCTGGTAATGCTGCTGAAGAAACTAATGAAGAATCAACATCAGAGAATGAAGCTATTGAAGGAGAAGAAGAAAGTGGCGAGGGCGAAGAGGTTACGGAGCCTGTAAAACTTGAGTGTATATGTACTGAGCATTGTGCTGGCAAATATAGTTACAATGCAAATTGTGAAGCATGTAGTGATGATTATACAAAGTGCGAATATGTTAATCCTAATGTTGCAATAACCATAACACCACCAACAGGTTGGTCAAATGACAGGGCAAAGGTAAATATTGCTGTATATGACGCATTGCATACAGGTAATTTTGAAATTGTAAAGATTGAAGCAAAGATTGGTCAGAATGGTAGCTGGCAGGATATTACAGAAGATAAGTATATTGAGATTACTGAGAACTGTAGTGTATATGTTCAGGTTACAGACCAGAATAATAAGCTTTATTCAAAAAATCGCAGTATTAGATGTTTTGATAGAACCAATCCTACCTTAAATGCGGCAGTTAGCAATGGGTTACTTACAGTAGTAGGTCATGATAATGATTCTGGTATCAAGGCATTCTATGTAAATGGATATGAATTTACAGAATTTACAAATAACACATTAAATATCCGTTTACAGCAGTTTGATACAGGTTATGAGTATTTTACAGTACAGGCAATGGATAATGCTGGTAATATGTCTGAGGTTTATAAGACAAAGAACCCTTATTATGACGATGATCCTTCAGATGATGACGATAAGGGTGCAAGCACACTTCCAACTGATGCAAATGCTTCAAAGCCTTCAAGTGCTACTGCTACAGTAACAGACCACACAAAGACTGATAGTAACGGGAATACTACTTATTCAAGCTCACAGGAACAGCAGAAACATCAGTCTATGGCTGAAGCAGATGCCGCAGAGGAAGCAGAGAAGAATGAAGGTAATACTGAAGAAAGAGCAGAGACAGGTAAGGAGTTTTATACCATTCAGACACAGAGCGAAAAAGTATTTTATTTAATTATTGACCGAGATGGTGATGAGGAAATGGTTTACTTCTTAACTGAGATTGATGAGAATGATTTGCTTAATACTACAAGCAATAATTCAGAAACATTACCTAAGAACTCAGCAGCATTGGAGTCAGCTATTCCTTCAAAGGATTCAGCCTTATCAAACAATAATACCGAATCTGATGTAACTGTATCAGATGCCACAATTCCTACAGAGGATGAAAATACTGATGATGCAGAGGAAGAAGAAACTACCGAAGAGGAAGAGATAGTTGAAGAACCAAAGTCACAGAGTAGTATGCCAACATACATTTTAATCGGTGTTGTAGGCGCTATTGCTATTGGTGCTTGGTATTATCTCAAAATGGTAAAGGGTAAAAAGGAAGATTTCCTCGACGAAGATGATGAAGAAGATGAGGACGATGTAGAAGTTTACGAATCAGACGATGATGAAGGAACTGACGGAGACGATTTTTTCAAGATGGACGAAGATAATCTTCCGGGAGCACCTATTGATGATGCAGAGGATGATGTAGCAGATACTATTGATGATGAAGAGTAATAGTGGAAGGTCAGGTATTATGACACATGAAGAAAAAGCATTGTCATATTATGAGTCTGATTATCATTGCTCGCAGGCTGTTTTAGCTGCCTTTGCTGAGGAGTTAGGTCTGACAGAGGGACAAGCATTAAGAATATCGCATTGCTTTAATTGTGGTATGAGAATGGGAGAAGTTTGTGGTGCGTGTTCTGGAGCATTGATGGTTATTGGCATGAAATATGGTCAGTATGATAGATCTGATGCAGATAGTGACAATAGAGCAAACGATAAAGCTTTTACATTTTTAAGAGAATTTCAAAAAGAAAATGGTTCTTATTTATGTAGAGAGTTACTTGGAAAAGGCGAAAGAGTTTGTTCTAAAATGGTTGTTTCTGCAATTAGAATTTTAGAAAAAATTGAATAATTAACAGCGATAGAGCAGGTGGTTTTAGAAATAAGATCATTTGCTCTTTTGTTATAAAAATCAAAAAATGGAGGTAAAAAACAATGGCAAGTGATATGGAAAATCCACAGGGAAAACCACAGGAGCAGGAAGGCGAGAAGAAAGAATTTAAGGAAGTAACAGTTAAATTCGGCAAAGGTCTTGTAGGTGAGCCTTTTCAGGGTAAGGATGGCAAGGATTACAGACAGATTAAGATACCTAATCAGGATGAAAACGATAAGAGTCCTTGGGCAACTTTTGTTGTTAAGGCAAATTCGGTTCATGAGGATCAGTTTGGTAAAGGTATGTGGGTAAAACTGCCAGCCGAAGGTTCAACTACAGTTCGCAAGGATAATGTAGTAGGACAGGATGAAGCTGGAAAGAATGTCTATGAGACAACAAAGGAGAAGGTTCCTAACAAGGAGCTTAAGGCAAGAGTTGAGTTTTATAAGGATAAGGACAAAGACAGGGATTCTTTAAAAGATAGGCTTTCAGATAAGAAAGAGACTGTATCTCAGAATAAAGGTGATAAGCCTAAGCAGAATACTAAGTCTAAAGAAAATGCGTTATAGGAGGGGCAGCAATGCAGAAGAAATATTCTGTAATTTATGCTGATCCACCTTGGCAATACAAGGTTTACTCCAAGAAAGGTATGGGGCGAAGTGCAGAAAGTCATTATCCAACAATGACCATTGAAGATATAAAGGCTCTACCTGTGGAGAAACTTGCGGATAAGGATTGTGCGCTGTTTTTATGGGTGACATTCCCTTGTTTATTAGAGGGGATTGAAACGCTAAAGGCTTGGGGATTTACCTATAAGACAGTTGCTTTTACTTGGATAAAGCAAAATAAGAAGTCTGATTCCTTATTTTGGGGTATGGGATATTGGACAAGAGCTAATGCTGAATTATGCTTGCTTGGCACAAGAGGACATCCTAAAAGAGCTGGAAAAGGGGTACATCAGGTTATTATCTCGCATATTGAGGAACATAGCAGAAAACCTTATGAAGCACATAGAAGAATTATGGAGCTTATGGGAGATGTACCTAAAATTGAGCTATTTGCCCGTAGAAAAACAGATGGTTTTGATGTTTGGGGTAATGAGGTGGAATCAGATATAGATATGGAGGAAATAAAATAAATGCAATTAGTAATAGCGGAAAAGCCAAGTGTTGCAAATAGCATTGCAGATGTACTTGGTGCTAATGATAGAAAAGATGGTTACAGGGAAGGTAATGGATATCTTGTTTCTTGGTGCGTAGGTCATTTAGTTGAATTATCGCAGCCACAGGCATACGGGGAGCAGTTCGAGAAATGGGATTTTAACACATTACCGATTATGCCTGAAAATTGGCAGTATGAGGTTAAATCTGATACGAAGAAGCAGTTTGATGTAGTGAAAAAGCTTATGAATGATTCTTCAGTATCAGAGGTTGTATGTGCAACAGATGCCGGACGAGAAGGAGAACTTATTTTCCGTCTTGCCTATAGAATGGCTGGTTGTAAAAAGCCTATTTTAAGACTCTGGATTTCTTCTATGGAGGAAAGTGCAATAGAGGAAGGCTTTGCAAATCTTAAGCCGGGAAGTGATTATGACAATCTTTATAAGTCAGCTCTTGCCAGACAACAGGCAGATTGGCTTGTGGGTATCAATGGAACAAGACTCTTTACTGTTTTGTATAAGAGCAAGGTGTTAAAGGTTGGACGAGTTCAGACACCTACACTTGCAATGCTTGTAGATCGTGAAGCGGAGATTATGAATTTTAAGAAAACTCCGTATTATACGCTTGTGCTGGATGCAGATGGACTTAAAGCAGTATCAGATAAATATGATACTGAAAATTCAGCAAATCAAGCAAAGATATCTTGCTCAGGAAGAAAGGCAGAGGTGGTTTCAGTTAAGAAAGAAGATAAAACTCTCAATCCACCGAAGCTTTATGACTTAACATCCTTACAGCGTGATGCCAATAAGATGTTTGGTTTTACTGCAAAGCAGACGCTTGAATATACACAGAGCCTTTATGAGAAAAAGCTTGTCACATATCCAAGAACAGATAGTCAGTTCTTATCAGATGATATGGCTGATACAGCAGGTAGTGTAATTGAAGCAATTAAGGCAAATATGACTCTTACAACTCCGTTTGAAGGAGATGCAATTCCAGATATTAAGAGGGTGCTTAACTCAAAGAAGGTAACAGACCACCATGCGATTATACCGACAGTACAGATTGCAAAGGGAATGGATGTTACAGAAGCAGAGAAAAAGATTTTGTATTTAGTAGCTGCAAGATTATTAGAAGCTACAGGAAGTAAGCACGAATATGTATCTGAGACAGTTGTTCTTAGTTGCAATCGCATTGAATTTAAGTGCAGTAGCAAGATCATTAAGGATAATGGCTGGAAGGTATATGAGGAAGCTCTTAAGTCAGTATTTAGCATTAAAAAGACTGATGATGATACTGATGAGGATGAGAATCTTAGCAGTATTTCAGTAGAAGAAGGTCAGTCTTTAGCAGTTAAGGAGATTGTAGTTAAAGAACAGTTTACAAAGGCTCCACCACATTACACAGAAGCAACACTTCTTACAGCAATGGAAAAAGCTGGTGCTGCTGATATGGACGATGAAGTAGAGCGAAAAGGTCTTGGTACTCCAGCAACCAGAGCAGATATTATTGAAAAGCTTGTCAAAGACGGATTTGTTAAGCGAGAGAAAAAGCAGATGATACCTACAGATGATGGTATGAAGCTTATAACTGTATTACCTGATTCGGTGAAATCGCCACAGCTTACAGCAGATTGGGAAAATGAGCTTGTGCTTGTATCTAAAGGCGAGGTATCTATGGATCATTTTATGGAAGGTATCGAGCTTATGGTTAGTGAGCTGGTTGCAAAGTATAAGGATGTAGGAGCAACTGCAATAGATAATCCATTTTCAAAGGATCAGGAATCACTTGGAGAGTGTCCTAAGTGCAAGAACGCAGTTGTTAAAGGTAAGTTTGGACCTTATTGCAGTGGTAAGTGCGGTATGGTGTTTGGAAAAGCTATGGGTGCAACACTTACAGAAAAAGAAGTAAAGAGCCTATTAGAAGGAAAGAAAATACTTGTTAAAAATCTTCGAGGAAAGTCTGGCAAGGTATATGATGCCTATTTACAGCCAAATGGAATCGAAGATTTTTCATATACAGACAAGAATGGAAAAGAGCATAAAGGTTCACAGTATAAGTTTGATATGACTTTTCCAAAGAAAAAGAATTAGGAGGAAAAAGAAATGCATGTAAAGAGCGCAATTAACACAGGTAGTATGACAGCAAGTAGAAATGCTGACAGAGAAAAGGCAAGACTTGTAGCCTATAATGACGGGTTTAAGAAGCTTATGGAAAAGGCTATAAAGGATACAGAAAAAGCAAAGGGAGGTACACAGTAATGATGAATTATGATGAGTTTAAGGAAACGATTGCTGATGAGATTAAGGATTTTCTCCCTGAGAAGTTTGAGGACAGCAATGTTCAGATAAATACAGTACAGAAGAATAATGAGCAGCTTGACGGACTTACAATTACAAGTCCAGACAGCAATGTTTCTCCAACCATTTATCTTAATAGCTATTATGAAAGCTATCAGGATGGAGAAAGCATTGAGGATATCTTACAGAATATTGCAACTGTCCGTATGGATCACGAGGTAGATAAGTCCTTTGATATTACAAAGATTACAGATTTTGAACAGGCAAAGGACCATATTGCTCCAAGAGTAATCGGTATGGAAGATAATGCAGAGCTTCTTGCACAGCGTCCTCATAGTGAAATGGATGATTTAGCGGTTACATATTGTGTAATGCTTGGTTCAGATGAAAATGGTTCAATGAGCGTACCAATTACAAATCAGCTTATGGAAAGCTGGGGTGTTACTCAGGAAGAATTACACGATATTGCAATTTCTAATCTGGAGTCTTTATCACCTTCCACATTTAAGTCCATGAATGAGGTAATGGTTGAAATGATGTTACCTCAGATGATTGAGGAATGTGGTGGAGATAGAGATATGGCAGAAGCAATGCTCAGCGCTATGATGCCACCAGAAGAGAAAATGTATGTTATCTCTAATGAAGAAAAGTTAAATGGTGCAGCGGCACTTCTTGATGATAAGCTTATGGATTCTATTAGAGAAAAGATTGGAGATGATTTCTTTATCTTACCTTCAAGCATCCATGAGTGTCTCGTTGTTCCGGCAGATGCGGGAATGGAGCTTAGAGACCTTGAAAATATGGTAAAGGAAGTCAATGAGACACAGGTTGCTCCACAGGACAGACTTTCAGACCATGTATATCAGTATGATGCTGATTCTCACGAAGTATTCCGAGCTGATAGGGCAGATGAAAGACAGGCTGAAAAAGAAGCTGCCAAGGAAGATAAAACACTTGCAAAGGGAGAAAAGGCAGTTGATAAAAAGGCAGAAAAAGAGGAAACCAGAGCATCCTTAAAGGAAAGACTTGCTGAAAAAAAGAAAGAAATCGCTTCAGGAGAAAAAAAGGAACCAGCGAAGGATCTGGGCAAGAAGAAAGAAACTGTGATTTAAGCGATTTATATAATATTTATGATAAGAGGGTGGCTGATTAAGCTACCCTCGTTTCATAGAAAGGAGTTTTAATGGTTACGAAGTATGATTTAATATCAGGACTTGCACAGGCTACAGCTCAGGAAGTTGTTAAAAATGAAATGGAATGGGCAAAATACCTTGAAACAGCCGCAAGAATATACAGATATCCGTTTAAGGACCAGCTTCTTATATATGCACAAAGACCAGATGCTACAGCTTGTGCCAGCTTGGAGTTCTGGAATGAAAAAATGAATTGCTGGGTTAATAAGGGTGCCAAAGGTATTGCTTTAATTGATGAATCTTATGACAGAGGAAAAAAACTTAAATATGTGTTTGATGTATCTGATGTTCATAAGGCAAGAAGAATTGGTAAAGATCCGAACTTGTGGAAGATGAAAGAGGAACACAAAGAGGATGTATTGAAAAGACTTGAAAATATTTATGGTGAGACAGAGCCAGAGAAATCATTTGAGCAGAGAATTGTGGAACTGTCGGAGCGTATTACAAAAGATTATTATGGAGAACTCCTACCGGACCTTCAGTATATGGTCGAGGGTAGTTTCCTTTATGGATATGATGAGCAGAATCTTGATATAAGGCTTAGAGAAACATTATCAGCAAGCATCGCATTTTCTGTTTTATCAAGGTGTGGTTATGAGACCAGGGATATTTTGGATGAGGTTAGTTTTAATTATATCCATGAGTTCAATTCACCTGATGTTCTTAATATTTTGGGTAATGCTACATCTGATTTAACAAGTCCAATTTTACAGGAAATTGGAAAAGAAATAGCTGCTTACGAAAAATCACACGAAAATATGCGTGTACCAGAAAAAGGACTTGCAAATAGTCCTGAGCGTGATTATAATGCTTTAAAGCGTGAAAGTGAAAACGGACACGAAGAATATATTGATAACGCACCAAAAGGCGTAGAAAGGGGCGATAGCGATGAATATAGCATACGAGAAGAACGGGGATTACATGATCCCGACATTACAGGCGGATCCACAGCCGGAGGGAACAGTAACCAAGTACGGAATGATGAGGGAGAGCTTTCTGAAGGATTATCACAAGGGAGTTTATTCAGCGTTTCTGATGAAAGGGAAATTGAAAGAGCATCTCTTGACTATCCAGACGCAGGCAGAGGAGAGATTAGAGAGTCTAATGAATCAAATGGCGAAAACGGAAGGGATAACGGAGAGCTTGAAGGAATCCAATCAGATGCTTTGGGTACAGAAAATGGAGAACATCAGAGCATCAGCGGAGGAAATCGTTCTGAACGAGCTGGTTTACAGCCTGTAGAAGATACTTTACTTCGAGCAGAAAATGCACCAGAGCCTAAGTATGAACAATTAAGTCTGTTTCCAAGTTTTGAGGAACAGATGGGAAATATCGTAGCAGCGGAAGCAAGTATGAAATATACAATGCCCGCTGCTTTTTCTTTACCGAAAGAACATATAGATACCATTCTTCGTAGTGGTGGTGGAAACTCAAACAGCAGAAAAAGAATCTATGCGAAATATTCAGAACATAAGACTCCAGAAGAAATGATTGGTTTCTTAAAGGCAGAATATGGAACTACAGGAAAAGGCTTTGAATTTAATGGGGATCCTGTGTCTGTTTGGTTTGATGACAGAGGTATGGGTGTAGGATATGGAACATCTGCGAAAGATGCGCCAATCATGGTAATGGGTTGGCCTGAGATTGAGCAGAATATCCGTACACTTGTTGAAACAGGCGAGTATATGAGCAGACCTGAAGCGTTTCTGGTAGACTCCTTTGAACAGAAAAGAGTTGCAAATCAGCTTTATTTTTTCTTTAGGGATGGTATAGGAGAAACACCAGATAGTATCGGCATTAAGGGTAATAATTTCCCAGATAGCGAAGCAAGGCTTATGGAACTTCTTTCTACTCACGAAGGAAGAAACCTTATTGCTGACGAATTATTAGATGCAAAAATGCGCCTTGATAGCGGAGAGTTATCACTTAGATGGAAATATGTAAAATCTCCAGAATATTTAATGGATGAAGTTGCAGATCTTGATACAGAAAGATTGGTATTCCCATTAAAGGAAAGTCTTGATGTAAGAACTGAGAGCTTTATTACTCAGGATGAGATAGATTTTGCACTTACAAGAGGTAGCGGTTTTTCTCAAGGAGCATTTCGTATTTATGAGCATTTTTCAGAAGGTCATGACAAAAAGGATAATGTAGATTTCCTAAAACATGAGTATGGTATTGGCGGTGGTTCTGGTGGACTTCCGGGGAGTGATATGTCTCATAATGACCATGATGGAAAAGGTATCAAACTTGCAAAGGGTAACTATGGTAGTCCTTATGCAACGGTGCTTCTTAATTGGAATGTAGTTGAGAAGCGTATTCGTGAACTTGTTCAGGAAGATAAATACTTATCACCACAGGCAAAAGAAGCTTATGAGCAGTATAAACTTGATAAAGCGCAAAAAGAGCTTGAAAGACAGGCTCAAAGAGAACCAAGGTTATCTGTTGTAGAGACAAGTGATGCCTTTGCTTGGGGCGAAAACTATGCTATTTGGGATAAAGAGAAACAGGACTATTGCAAGAGCATTGACGGAACTGTTTATACCTTCGAGACCGAGGAAGATGCAAAAGCATTATTACCACAGGTCGAGCGAGAAATAGCTGCACAGGATAAGGCTGTAGAATCCTATAATCATCCAGAGGTTGTTGATATCACAGATATAGAAGAACTAATAGATGGCGATGTGGTTGCTCTTGATAATGGATATGTGGTTGATATTCTTTCAGACCAGAATATCTCAAAGGAGCAGGAGCTTATAGGTTATGATTCTTCTGACGGAGAGGAAATTCGCTTTAGCGCTGATGATATCGAGGAAATCAGACGAGATGGTGTTCTTATTGCACAGGTTCCAGAAGAGGAAGAAGTTGTAATTGATGATAAGGGCAATCCAGATTACTTTAAGTATTTTTATGCTGGAGAACAGACACAAGAAGCTGATAATTACCAAAAAGAAACAGGCTATCATAAGATTTGGGCATCTGATTCGCAAGGTATGAATGGCGATACTTATATTGTTTATAGAAATATTGATGATTTACCTAAGTTTCTTAGAGATTATGCAGCTAATGAAGAAGCAAAAGAAAGTAAAGCTGTAGAAGCTGAAGAACTGACTTTCCCTTGGGAAGAAAACGAACCAAAGGAAGAAGCAAAGAAGCCAGAGCCAGACCGTAGTAAGGGCATCAATTACAATATTATCAATAGGCATTTAGGCGAAGGTACTCCAAAGGAGAAATTCAGAAGAAATGTAAATGCTATAAAAATGCTTAACCAGATTGAGAGCGAGGGTAGAATTGCCAATCCAGCAGAACAGGAAACATTAGCACAGTATGTTGGCTGGGGTGGTCTTGCAGATGCTTTTGATGAAACAAAGAGTAATTGGGCAAGCGAATATGCAGAATTAAAAGCACTTCTTACTCCAGAAGAGTATAAAATGGCAAGAGAAAGTACCTTAAATGCTCATTATACAAGTCCTACAGTTATTCGCAGTATGTATCATGCTCTTGAAAATATGGGATTTAGCAAAGGTAATGTGTTAGAGCCTTCAATGGGTATTGGTAATTTCTTTGGTATGATGCCGCCTACAATGGAGCATAGCAGATTATATGGTGTTGAGCTTGATGATATAACAGGTCGAATCGCAAAGCAGCTATATCCACAGGCTGATGTGCAGATAAAAGGTTTTGAAAAGACCGATTATCCTAACGATTTCTTTGATGTTGCCATAGGTAATGTTCCATTTGGTCAGTATAAGGTAGCTGACAAGCAGTATGATAAAAATAATTTTCTTATCCATGACTATTTCTTTGCAAAGGCACTTGATAAGGTTCGTCCGGGTGGTGTTGTTGCATTTATCACAAGTAAGGGAACTATGGATAAGGCAAGTCCAGAGGTTAGAAAATATCTTGCACAAAGAGCTGACCTTCTTGGTGCAGTCAGACTTCCAAATACTGCTTTTAAAGCAAATGCTGGAACTGAGGTAACATCAGATATTCTGTTTTTCCAGAAGAGAGACAGACTTATGGATATTCAGCCTGATTGGGTGCATTTAGCAGAAAATGAGGATGGTATTACCATGAACTCATACTTTACAGATCATCCTGAACAGGTAGTCGGTAAGATGGCAATGGTATCAGGACCTTTCGGAATGGAAAGTACCTGTCAGCCAGATGAGAGCAGACCATTTGAGGAACAGCTTGAAGAAGCGATTGGACGAATTACAGGACATATCGAAGAAGTAGAGCTTTCTGATTTGGAAGAGGAAATGCAGATTGAAACAATACCAGCAGATCCGAATGTAAAGAATTTCAGTTACACAGTAGTTGATAATCAGGTTTATTACAGAGAAAATTCTGTAATGCGTCCTGTAGATGTAGCAGATACAATGGCTGAGCGTATCAAAGGCATGGTAGGCATTAGAAACTGCACACAGGAGCTTATCAATATGCAGCTTGAAGAGTATTCGGATAGTGCAATTAAGGGTAAGCAGGCAGAACTTAATCAATTATATGATGATTTTTCAAAAAAATATGGACTCATCAATTCACAAGGCAATAAGCGAGCGTTCTCACAGGACAGTAGCTATTGCCTTTTGTGTTCTCTTGAAAAGCTGGATGATGAAGGTAATTTCAAGGGTAAAGCAGATATGTTTACCAAGAGAACTATTAAGAAAGCTGAGATTGTTACAAGTGTTGATACAGCAAGCGAAGCATTAGCAGTATCACTTGGAGAAAAAGCAAAGGTTGATCTTGATTATATGGCAGAGCTTACAGGTAAGGACAAGGATGTACTTACAGAGGAGCTTAGAGGTGTAATCTTCCAGAATCCTATAACCGATAGCTGGGAGACAGCAGATGAATACCTGTCTGGTAATGTCAGAGAGAAGCTTGCAATAGCACAGACTTATGCTGAAAATCATCCAGAGTTTGCTATCAATGTTCATGCTCTTACACAGGTCCAGCCAAAGGAGCTTGATGCATCTGAAATTGAGGTGCGTATCGGTGCGACTTGGATTGATAAGAAGTATATTGAAGATTTTATGCGTGATACCTTCAATACTCCAGAATATCTTTTTAGACGAGATGTTATGGGAATACAGTTCTCACCGGTTACAGGAGAATGGAATGTTAAGGGCAAAAATGCTGACTATGGTAACTCGCTTGTAAATATGACTTATGGTACAAGCAGAGCCAATGCTTATAAGATTTTAGAGGATTCTCTTAACTTAAAGGATACCCGTATCTATGACACCATAGAAGAGGATGGAAAAGAAAAGCGTGTCCTTAATAAGCAGGAAACAACGATTGCAAGTCAGAAACAGGAAGCTATAAGAGAAGCCTTTAAGGATTGGATATTCAGAGATCCAGACCGCAGACAGGCTCTTGTTGCAAAGTATAATGAATTATTTAATTCTACTCGTCCAAGAGAATATGATGGAGCACATCTTAAGTTTCCGGGTATGACTCCAGATATTGAATTAAAGCCACATCAGAAAAATGCTGTTGCACATGTACTGTATGGCAATAATACCTTACTTGCACATTGCGTAGGAGCTGGTAAGACCTTTGAAATGACTGCGGCAGCTATGGAAAGTAAAAGACTTGGTTTGTGCCAGAAGTCATTATTTGTAGTACCGAATCATTTAACAGAGCAGTGGGCAAGTGATTTCTTGCGATTATATCCTGGTGCGAATATTTTAGCTGCAACAAAGAAGGACTTTGAACCAGCTAATCGAAAGAAATTCTGTTCAAGAATTGCCACAGGCGATTATGATGCAGTTATTATCGGTCATAGTCAGTTTGAGAAGATTCCATTATCTCAGGAAAGACAGATAACCATTATTGAAAGACAGATAGAGGATATCACAGCGGCAATAGACCAGATGAAAGCTGACAGAGGCGAGCGTTATACCATTAAGCAAATGGAAAAAACCAAGAAAGGCTTGCAAACAAGACTTGATAAGCTTAACGATCAGAGCCGAAAGGACAATGTAGTTACCTTTGAGCAACTTGGTGTAGATAGATTATTCGTGGATGAGAGCCACAATTATAAGAATCTGTTTTTATATACCAAGATGCGTAATGTGGCTGGTATAGCACAGACAGAAGCACAAAAGTCATCAGATATGTTTGCAAAGTGTCAGTACCTTGATGAGCTGACAGGCGGTAAGGGTGTAACCTTTGCCACAGGTACACCAATTTCAAACAGTATGACAGAGCTTTATACCAATATGCGTTATCTACAGTTTGGTACGCTGAATCGTCTTGGATTAGGACAGTTTGATGCGTGGGCGGCTTCATTTGGCGAAACACAGACAGCTATTGAGCTTGCACCTGAAGGAACAGGATATAGAGCCAAGACAAGATTTGCAAAGTTTTTCAATTTGCCAGAGCTTATTAGTCTTTTCAAAGAAGCGGCTGATATTCAGACACCAGATATGTTAAAACTGCCTGTTCCAGAAGCAGAATATGAAAATGTGGTATTGAAGCCAAGTGAGTTCCAGAAAGAGATGGTGGAATCATTAGCAGATAGAGCAGAAGCAGTAAGAGACAGACGAGTGGATGCATCCGTTGATAATATGCTTAAAATTACCAATGACGGAAGAAAGCTTGCACTTGACCAGAGACTTATGAATCCAATGCTGCCAGATGATGAAAACTCAAAGTCGGCAGTATGTGTAGAAAAGGCTTTTGAAATATGGGAACAGACAAAGCCTGAAAAGTCCACACAGTTAATTTTCTGTGATTTATCAACTCCTAAGGGCGATGGTACATTTAATGTCTATGAGGATATAAGAGATAAACTTGTAGCCAAGGGTGTGCCAGCGGATGAGATAGCATTTATTCATGATGCCAATACTGAAACCAGAAAAGCAGAATTATTTGCAAAGGTAAGAAGCGGACAGGTTCGATTTTTACTTGGTTCTACAGCAAAGATGGGAGCTGGTACGAATGTTCAGGATAAGTTAATTGCTTTGCATCACTTGGATGTACCTTGGAGACCGTCTGATATTGAACAGCAGGAAGGTCGTATTTTAAGACAGGGTAATACCAATCCTAAAGTAAAGATTTTCCGTTATGTAACAGAGGGTACATTTGATTCTTATTCATGGCAGCTTATAGAGAATAAGCAGAAGTTTATCGGTCAGATTATGACAAGTAAATCTCCTGTAAGAAGCTGTGAGGATGTGGATGAAGCTGCATTATCTTATGCAGAGGTTAAGGCACTTGCAACAGGAAATCCATATATCAAAGAGAAAATGGACCTCGACATACAGGTATCAAAGCTTAAGCTTATGAAAGCGAACCATACGAGCCAGAGATACAGACTTGAAGATAATATCACACAGCATTATCCACAGCAGATAGCAAGACTTTCGGAGCGTATTGAAGGCTTCAAGGCTGATATTGCACAGTATGAAGCAAAGAAGCCAGCCGATAAGGAAGAGTTTTTAATGACTGTAGGCGGCAAGGAATATACAGATAGAAAAGAAGCCGGAACAGCTCTTATTGCTATGTGCAAAGAGTTAAAGGGGATCAATGCAAGTGCTGATGTAGGCGAGTATCTTGGCTTTAAGATGAATGTTACCTTTGACAGCTTTAATAATAAATTTGTGCTGAATATGAAGGGGGCAATGAGACATCCTTTGGAAGTAGGTGCAGATCCAAGCGGTAACATTACCCGTATCAACAATACATTAGAAGCAATGCCAGCGCAGCTTGAAGAAGCTCAGACCAAGCTTGTAAATGTAGAGCAACAGCTTGAAACTGCAAAGGTCGAGGTTACAAAGGAATTTCCACAAGAAGCGGAGCTTGCAGAAAAGTTAGACAGACTTTCAGCCTTAAATGCTCTCTTAAATATGGATGAGCGTGGCGAAGAGAGTGCCGAGATTGACGAAAATGCACCAAAGAAAGAGGATCAGGCTGAGAAAACCGAGACTGTAGAAGTAACAGAAAAGGTTGAGGAGACGATAGAACAGACTGATGAAGTAAAAGAAACTTTAGCTCAGGCTGAGCCAACCTATACTATTTATCAGTTAAAGGATAATCCAGAGCTTGATGATAGACGATTTGAAGGTACTTCAAGCCTTATGCGAATGGGTATTCTAAAAGATAACTATGAGGAAATAAAGCCAGAGAATTATCAAGTCATGTATAGCGGTAAGCTATCAGATATTGAAGGAAAGACAGAAGGTGAACAGCTTGAAGCCATATTTGAAAAATTCAATATCGACAGACCGGAAGATTTCAAAGGTCATTCTTTATCAGTTAGTGATATTGTGGTTATTCAAAAGGATGGAGAAACTACAGCGCATTTTGTAGATTCTTTTGGTTTTACAGGACTTCCAGATTTTGCTAAAGCTCTTGAAAATGAACCAGAGAGAGTTACGGAAATGGCAGTTAAGGTTGGAGACTTCTATGTGAGCATACATGAAAGTGATGAGGGGTTAGATTATTCCATATTTGATGCTAATTATCACTTGCTTGATGGTGGTGTGATAACTGATCCTGATATTACGATACAAGAAGCCTTGAAGCAGATAATTGATGATATGGGCGGAGGTAGTACACCACCTATGGCTGTAGATTATGAAAGATTATCTGATGAAACAGACGAGGTTGCACAGGCTGATATGGAAGCTGGAGTCAAAGCATTACAGGATGCAGAAAGACCAGACAGAGCGCTTGATGAAGGAAGTGTATCACAGCCAGATGTTAGTATTGTTTCTAAAGAAGCATTGGAGGAACAGCAGCCTAATATTACCTTTGTGGTTGCAGAGTGTAGCGAGTTCCACAATTTAGGAGAGCTGCATGAGGGTGTTGCAACAATGGAAGAAGCGATTGCTCTATGGGAAGATATACCAGCCGAGCGAATGAATGGTATTAAGTCCATTGGAATTGAGTGTGTAGATTCTTCTGGAGAAACACTTGATGTAGATATTGTTATTGGCAATAAGATTGACCTTGTAACACTTACCTATGTACCAGAAATTTACGAGAATGAACAGGCACTTGATATGATTGCACAGCTTATAGACCATTATCCAGAAATGGAGGTTATAGGCGATATTCCTGAAAAGATTGAGCAAAGGCTTGAAGCACTTTATGAGCAGAATATGGATCCAGCGGATAAGCTTGCTGCTGAGATAGATGCTTTTATGTATGACTTCAATCCATACGAGTATAACGATCAAGTGGATGATAGACAGGCTCAAGTAAATACAATTTCAAGTGATTTGCAGACTGGAGAAGCGGGGTATATCACTTCATATTTGCAAGAGATTGTAACGCAAGGAGCCGGTACTACAGAAGATCAGCTCAAAGCACAGGAACTTATATCTAAGATTCAAGAATACAAGCCACTTGCAAAGGTGGAAGAAATCGAGGAACAGAATTATAACCAGATAGATAATGTTCTAAATAATGGCTTTGAACAGAAGAAAGAAGAAAAAGAGAAAGAAGCCAGAGGGGAAGATAAGAGCGATAAGCGTCCTTCCTTAAAGAAGCGTCTTGATGAAAAGAAAGAGTTGGTCGCCAGCGAGCCGGAAAGACCGGCTCTTGATAAAGACAAATCTAAGAAAAAGACAGAAGAGCTGAGTTAATTTTATGGGGCAGGTACTAATATTTGGTGCTTGCCCTAATTTGTGCAAAATAATGTACATAGGTTAGTTGTATTATTTAGAAAAAAGAAAATGGAGGTGCAATATGGCAATATATAATGTTAATAAGGATGATATCGCAGTAAGGGTATTAGGAAAGATTGCAAAAGGACCACAAGGAATAGAAACAGGCTACAAAAGAATTGATGAAATTACAGGTGGTTTAATGGGTGGACAGCTTTATGTGATAGGTAGCAGACCAGCAATGGGAAAGACAGCACTTGCTCTTAATATTGCAGAACATTTAGCGATAAAACAGGATAAAAAGATTGTTTTCTATAGTTTGGAAATGTCTGCTGAGAAATTGATAGAAAGACTGTTCCAGATTGTAGCAAAGATTACAACAGAGGAGTTCAAAAATCCTGATGAGGATACTTTTACCTGTCTGTATGAGAGTGTTGATCGTATTTGTAAATCAAATCTTGTGATTGACGATACAATTTGCGTTGATTTTGAAGATAAGTTCAAAAATCGAGATAAGAATGAGCTTAAAGATGCAGATGTAATTATTGTGGATTACTTGCAGTTAATTACTACTTCTCATAATGAGGATTTCCAGACCAGACGAGAGGAAGTTGAGCATATTATTAGACTTTTGAAATATATTGCAAGCGAATTGGATATACCTGTTATTGTGTTATCTCAGTGTAGTAGAGCTGTTGAACAACGCCCAGATCATAGACCTATTTTAAGTGATTTGAGGGAAACAGGTATTATTGAGGAGTGTGCGGATGTGGTTATGTTCTTATATCGTGATGAATATTATAACAGAGATAGTGAATACGATGGAATTGCAGAAATAATCATAGCAAAAAACAACTCTGGATATACAGGTTTTGCTCCTTTGGCATTTATTAGAGAGTATTTGATATTTGCAAATATTGAAGATGCAAATGTGTAGAATCTGGTAAAGCTGGATGTACTGAAAAACGGACTTCTTCGTTGAAAAAATCTACACTTTAAGGTAAACTATTTCTATTAGGGAATCTTGGAGGTTATCATGGGAGAAGAAGAGAAGGTTGAGCGTGGTTCTCGCTGCAATCATAAACTTAAAATTATGTATCTGATGAAGATACTTATGGAAAAGACTGATGAGACACACGATGTGACTCTTAGTGAAATAGCTGAAGATCTAAAGGCTTATGGCATTACTGCTGAAAGAAAAAGTCTTTATAGCGATATTGAAAATTTGCGTTTGTATGGTATGGATATTGTTGGTATGCAATATGACCGCACATATCATTACAAGGTTGTGAATAGAGAATTTGAGCTGGCAGAATTAAAACTATTGGTTGATTCAGTACAATCAGCAAGATTTATCACAGAGAAGAAGTCAAATGAGCTTATCAAGAAAATTGAAAGCTTTGCAAGTAAGTATGAAGCAGCACAGCTTCATAGACAGGTAAATGTAAATGGCAGGGTAAAAAGTCAGAATACAAAGATTTATTACAATGTAGATGCTATTCACGAAGCTATCAGTAAGAATAATCAGATTAAATTCCGTTATTTTGTCTGGACTGTAGATAAGAAAATGGAGCTTAAACATGATGGAGCCTTCTATAATGTCAGTCCTTGGGCATTATGTTGGGATGATGAGAAATACTATCTGATTGGATATGATAATGATGCTGAGAAGATTAAGTATTTTCGTGTAGATAAAATGACAGATACAAGTGTTGTTGTTGCTACAAGACAAGGAAAGAAGGCATTTTCACAAATTGATATGGCTGAATATACAAATCGTCTTTTTGGTATGTTTGAAGGCGAGGAAGAGACAGTAAAGTTATATTGTAAAAATGAAATGGCAAATGTAATAATTGATCGTTTCGGAAAAAATATACCACTGTATAAAGCGGATGCAGAGCATTTTGAGGTTTCAGTTAAGGTGTCAGTTAGTCAGATGTTTCTTGGCTGGATAATGGCTCTTGACGGGGTTAAAATCGTATCTCCAGATACAGTTGTTGACAAGATGAAGGACCGAATATTGGAAATTTATGACACATATTTTGAAAAATAGAACAGAAGTTTAGTTGCGAGTCCGTTTTTATGCCACATAAATAATTCATAATGGAATCAGTACAAGGGATAGTCTCCTTGGCTGGTTCCATTTTTTATTGTCTAAATTTAGTGTAGGGAGCATTTCTATGAAAAGAATATGGTTTTGGTTGCAAAAAAAGAAGCGAATTGAGAAGAGGTTTTGTAGTAGTTGTTGCCTTAACTGCAAGTTTTATAAGCAATGTGTCAGAGACGGAGCGTTCTAATAATTTGGAGTAGTATCGTATTAGAATATTGTTTCGCAAATTTGAGATAACGATATCAGATTTATGTATAGATTTCACAAGAAGTTGTGAAAAAACAAATTGAGATATGCACCGATTTATACTATAATATAAAAGGCACTTTTTGTGCGTAGATAGTGTAATTATTGAAACTTTTTTGAGGTGCAGTATGAAGATTAGCTATAAC
>JAZQOC010000060.1:0-30403 GCA_045627645.1 Lachnospiraceae bacterium | reverse complement strand
TTAATGTTATCCTTTTATCATGCAGAAAGTAGTTTTTGATGGTACCTGTTCAATTTTTGAGCAGGTATTTTTTGATAACTCTTACCCTCTTGTATGTGATTTTATTCTTTGTAATCCATCAGTCAAGGCATCAACTTTTGTCATTAAAATGTTAACTACTCACCTTGACAGACTCCTTACAAAGAATGCTTTATAGTCAAGAGGCTTAAGAATTATTGTATCTCATACAGAGATAACACCTTATGAATTTCTCAAAGAGTTCATATACTCTTTATTAATTTAGATTCACAGCTTTAACAATAAGACTGTGGAAAGCAACTAGAAACACGGTTTCAAATGTATCCAAAGCTTACACATCAAATCCATTTATTGGTTTGTAGAAATACAAATTGATAGATGGATTTTTTATTTCTAGAAAATGGAAATAGATGGAACATTCATACCAGCACCTGCTTATGCAGTATTAAAGAAGGTGACTACTAAATGAAAGGAAAATTATTATTAGATGAAAAAATATATGAAGTAACTGGTAATGATATAATTGAATATGCTAAATTAAATAGTGTAGATGTTGCAACGCTAACAGATGAAGAAAGCGAGCAACTTATGGAAAAAATAAAACTAAATAAGAAACAAAAAGAAATCAGAAAATTTGTATCCAAGTATCACTTAAATGCAGATAATCTTCCCAGAAAGATTTATGCGCCCAAGAAAGATAATGGATATTGGTACACTCAGCATCCAAATAATCCAAGAAATAAATTATATGCTAGAAGTGAAAATGAACTCTACGAAAAATTATTTGAAATTTATTCTGAGTATGAAAAGGTTCCTGATTACACTGTTAGAACATGGTACGAAATTGGAATTCAACATCGAAAGATGAAAACCAATCCACGAAGTTCAACAATCGACAGACATAACCGAACTAAACAATCTTATTTTACAGATAGATTTTTATCTTTAGATGTAAGAGAAATAACTAGTACCGATATCTGGGAGTTTATGAGAGAAGTTCAACGAACTCACAACTTTTCTCTTTCAGAAGCAAAGCAATTGAAAGGTACACTTAATATTATTTTTGATGCAGCATCAGATCCTGAGATAGGATGTAGAAATTATAATCCTCTTCTTACTGTTGATCCTGTTGGCTTATTCAAAAATAATCCTGCAGCACTTAAGAATGAGCAAAAACAGAATTCCTTTTCTGCATTCTCAGACGAACAAATAAATACTCTGAGAACCTATTTTAGGAAAAGAATTGAGGATAATCGTAATGTTCGTTACGACTTTTGCAAATATGCCTTTATGGGGCTTCTAGCAAGCTACACAGGTATGCGTGCATCTGAGTTACCTGCTTTGAGATGGGATGACGTATATCCAACTCATATTCATATCCACCAGATGCAAGTTAGAAACGATGGTCTGCACGGTGATGAACGCTTTGAAATTGTTCCTTGGTTAAAAGAGGAAAAAGGACAGCCTCGTGGTGGAAGAATGATTCCATTCTTGGATCCGCATGTGCCTGAGTTACTATCTGAAATCAGAGAAGTACAAAAAGGATTTGGAATTGAATCGGAATGGATTTTCCCAAATTCAGATAATCAATCATATGAAAGATCACTTTATAAAGTATGTAAAAAGTTTGGATTTGAAATAACTAATAATCATGCATTTAGAAAAGGCTTTAATATGTGGATGGTTTCACTGGGATTGAATGAAGCTGAACGTGCATCCATTTTAGGTCATTCAACAATTGTGAATCTCAGTAAATATACAGTAACTTCTGATAATTGGATTGACAAAGTACTACAGAAAGCGCGTCAGGCTCAAATGTCTATAGCGTTCTAAACCCGCTATTTTACTAGCTTTCTCAAACGGTATTTGAGAATTAACCACAAAATAACCACATCTAACCACAATGTAGCACCTGGATTTTCACATAAAAAAACGGCTTCAAACCCGCATAAATGCTGGATTTGAAGCCATCTCTTAGCAATGAGACATCGGGGATTCGAACCCCGGACAACTTGATTAAAAGTCAAGTGCTCTACCACCTGAGCTAATATCCCATATTAACAACATCATGAAAGTTTTGCACATCGACATTGTTTAAAAAAATAAAGACACCTGCCTTAACTGGGCTAGCTGGATTCGAACCAGCGAATACAGCAGTCAAAGTGCTGTGCCTTACCGCTTGGCGATAGCCCATTATAATTGAACTAACGTCCATAGCTTTTGCATCTAGCAAAAGAAGGTGGGTACAGGGATTCGAACCCTGGGCCTCCAGAGCCACAATCTGGCGCGCTAACCAACTGCGCTATATCCACCATAAAATTAGTCCTTCCATTCACCTAAGAATGGAAGGTCCAATTAGCGTGCTCGAAGGGATTCGAACCCCCGACCCACGGCTTAGAAGGCCGTTGCTCTATCCAGCTGGGCTACGAACACGTATCCGGATATTTCCGTAATCTTCAGTTTTTCAAAACTGAAAGCGGGTGATGGGAATCGAACCCACGTATCTAGCTTGGAAGGCTAGTGTTCTACCATTGAACTACACCCGCATATGTTTAAAAAATATTGAGTTTTCAATATCCTAGTCGGGGTGACAGGATTCGAACCTGCGACCTCCTGGTCCCAAACCAGGCGCTCTAGCCAAGCTGAGCCACACCCCGTTGTCTTGACGCAAGATATATTATATGAAACAAGATACAGAATGTCAACACATTTTTTAAAAGTTTTTTACATATTTTTTGTAAGCAGATTTATATCATTTGTATAGCAAAAATCAACAGGTCATTTACCACTAAACTAATCTTACTAATGTAAATAATTAAGCTCAAAATGTGCCTCTCCGGCGTCATCTATCTCCATAATAATATAACTAGGCTTGCGCCCTTCCTGCCTTGGATAAGTCAGACTTCCAGGATTGATAGCAATAATATCATCTTCTATATCAATTACAGGCTTATGAGTATGGCCATACATAACTATATCTATTCCACGGCTTTTTGCTTCATCCTTAAGAATCTCATTGCCCATAGATACATAAAAGCTATGTCCATGTGTAAGCCAGATTTTATATTTTCCAATTGTAAATTCTTCATCCCGCTTTGTATCAGCAAAAAAATCATTGTTACCAGCGACCATCTTCACAGGGCATCTTGCCGCTTCATTGATGATATACTCACTGCCTTCAATATCACCGCAATGTATAACCATATCTAAGGGTGCCAGCTTTTCGCAAAGACTGACATATAAATCATTTTTTCTGTGTGTATCACTAACTATCAGAATCTTCATTACATTCCCATTTCCTGCAAAATAGTCTTCATAGCCTCTAAAGCTTTACCACGGTGACTGATTCTGTTCTTTTCATCCGGATCAAGTTCAGCCGAATAGCATCCTCTGTCTGGAAGATAGAATATTGGATCATACCCGAAACCATTTGGTCCCTTCTCTTCGTATCCAATTCTTCCCTCATATGTAGCTTCAGCGCATCTTTCTGTACCATCCGGCCATACTGCAGCTATTGCGCACACGAAACGAGCTGATCTGTCTTCATCCTTAACGCCCTCAAGACGCTCTATAATGTTCGCATTTTTAATCTTGTAAGAAGTATCTTCACCCATATATCTGGCAGAATAGATTCCTGGCTCGCCACCAAGTGCATCAACCACAAGACCCGAATCATCAGAAATCACAATCGCTTCTATACCTTTATTCTTCGCAACCTGAGCAATTGCTCTAGCCTTGATAAATGCATTCTCCATGAATGTACTACCATCTTCTACAACATCAGCGTACACATCAGCTTCCTTCATAGAGCTAATCTCAACATCCATATCCTGCATAATATCGCGAATCTCGCGCATTTTCCCCATATTACCAGTTGCAAAAATAATCTTCATTATATGTATATCTCCGTTTTTATCAATTCTTCTTTGGTGGTTTTGGTCCCATAAACTGATAGAAATAAGTTTTCATCATACCATTGTAAATCTTACGATTCTTATCAGCTTTTCGTCCTATATAATTCTCCGCCTGTTCAAATGCTGTAATCATGTAAAGTGACCAGCTGTCCAGAGCTTTATATCTTTCGCCAATCAATGTGTACAGACCAGCCATATCATCCTTTTCCATAATCCTCTCGCCATATGGTGGATTTGTTATGATAAAACCATATTTCTTTGGATGACTAAGCTTTGCAACGTCTCTCTTTTGAAAATGAATAAGTTTATCCACTCCCGCCAAACGTGCGTTTTTCCTGGCAATATCCACCATCTCGCCATCAAGATCATAGCCCTGGATATCGCACAATACATTTAAATCAACTGCTTCTCTTGCTTCCTCAAAGCAATCTTTCCAGATATCAGCATCTATTATGTGTTTCCAACTTTCAGCTGTGAAATGTCTGTTCATCCCAGGTGCCATTCCCGCTGCCATCATAGCCGCTTCTATAGGAAATGTGCCAGATCCACAAAATGGATCCACCAGTATCCTATCGCCCCTCCAAGGAGTAAGCATAATCAGTGCTGCTGCAAGATTTTCCGCAATAGGAGCCTTGGCTGTAAACTTCCTGTAGCCCCTCTTATGAAGCGAATCACCTGTAGTATCAAGTCCTACAGTTACCTCATCCTTCATAATGAACACTCTAACAGGAAACGAATCGCCATCCTCTGGGAAATGCGACAGTTTATATGTCTGACTCATACGGTCAACCATTGCTTTTTTCATGATAGACTGAATGTCAGAGGGACTAAATAGCGCACTTTTCACGCTCGCTGCTTTTGTTACCCAAAACTTCCCATTAAGCGGAATATACTCTTCCCATGGTATAGCCTTTGTACCCTGAAACAGTTCTTCAAAGGTTTCAGCATGAAAGCTTCCAAGCTTAATCAGTACTCTTTCTGCTGTTCTAAGCCCTATATTGGCTCTACAAATTGCCTCTTCATCGCCAATAAATGTAACCCTGCCGTCTTCCACCAGGCTGACATCATAGCCCAGATCAATTATTTCTTTCTTTAAAACAGACTCCAAGCCAAAGTGACATGGAGCCATAAGTTCTATTGTATGCATTTGTTCTTTATTCTTTCAGAAAATTATGCCTGCTCAAGTGCAGCTCTCGCTGCCTTTGCAAGCTGGTCTGCGCAGCTTGTACTCTTCATACCACAAGTATTACCAAGAAGCTTGCTTTCGATTTCCTCTACTGTCATTCCATCGCAAAGCTTGCTGATGGCCTTAAGATTACCATTGCATCCACCCATAAAGGAAATATCAGAAATGACATTGCCGTCAATGTCAAAACTAATTGTCGATGCACATGTTCCTGTAGTCCTATATGTATATTTCATGATTAAACCTCCATTTCAATATTGCCTGCACAATTGTTGTTAACAGCGCATGCATTGATACCATTTAAAGCAACTGTAACTATTGCCTTAGATGTTCCTGTTACTCTGTTACCATTCTTGTCAACAACAAGCCAAGCCTTATTTGGTAATGCAAGTTCTACAACCTTTGTCTCGCCAGCTTTCACAGCCACTCTCTTGTATGCTACAAGCTTTCCATTGGTTGTCTCATCTTCACTATCAACCTTTGTATATACCTGAACAACCTCATCAGTATCTGTTCCAGATGCATTGCTAAGTGTTACCTTCACAGAAGCTGCAGAATCCATCATGATAGCATATCTAGCCTTAGCATCAGAAGCAGCTGCTAATTTAGCAGATACATCAGCTGCAATTACCGCATAATTTGCATCACATTCTGCTTTCTCAATCTTAATGTCACCATAAGTAAGACCATATCCAAATGGATAAAGAGGTGTACCTTCAAAATATCTGTAAGTTCTTCCCTTCATTGCATAATCTTCAAATGTAGGCATCTTTGCAAGATCTTCATTTTTGTAGAATGTAAGTGGGAGCTTACCAGATGGAGAAACCTTACCAAAGAGGATATCGGCTATAGTCTTACCGCCTTCTGCACCTGGATACCAGCAGTGAAGAATAGCATCAGCCTTCTCTTGTGCAACTGTCATATCAATAGCACTACCTGCCATCATACAAACAACCGTAGGCTTTCCAACCTCAAGCACTGCGTCAAGAAGTCTCTGCTGACATGGTGGAAGCATAAGATCATTCTTATCTCCTGAAGCGTAAGAGTTACCTGTATCTCCCTCTTCTCCTTCGAGTGTTTCATCAAGTCCAAGGCAAAGTACTACTACATCTGAATGCTTAGCAACAATTACTGCTTCAGCAATTCTGTCATCTTCCTTTGCCAGTGGCTCTTCCTTATCCAGGAAGAGATGTGAACCAAGAGAATACAACACCCTTGCATCATCACCTACAAAATCCTGAATTCCTTCAAGAACAGTTGTATATCTTGAAGCTGTTCCATGATAGTTACCCATAAGGGCTTTTCTGCTATCAGCATTTGGTCCAATCACACCAATTGTATTAATATTAGCAAGCTTAAGTGGAAGGACATTCTCATTCTTAAGCATTACTATTGTCTTCTCTGCTGCTTTTCTTGCAATTGCAAGATGTTCCTTACACTCTACTACTTCATAAGGAATCTTGTCGTACTCATTGTCATCAAATTCTCCAAGAAGATATCTTGTTGTAAATAAGTTGATAGCAGCTTTTCTAATATCTTCTTTGTCAATGAGCCCCTGATCATATGCTGAAAGAATTGATCTGTATGTACAACCGCAGTTAAGATCACAGCCTTTCTTAAGAGCAAGGGCTGCACTTTCTTCGGATGTTGCTGTAACCTTGTGATTTTCATGGAAGTCTCTTACTGCCCAACAGTCCGAAACAAAATGTCCCTCGAAAGCCCACTCTTTTCTAAGAACTTCTTCCATAAGGTATGTATTGGCACAGCATGGCTCACCATTTGTTCTGTTATAAGCACCCATTACAGATTCCACATCACCCTCAAGAACAAGTGTCTCGAATGCTGGTAAATATGTCTCCCACATATCCTTCATATCTGATTTTGCATCAAAATGATGTCTCAGTGCCTCCGGACCCGAATGAACTGCAAAATGCTTAGCACAGGCACCAATCTTTCTAACTTCACCATCCCCCTGGAGACCATTAACAAATGCGACACCAAGACGGCTTGTAAGATATGGATCTTCTCCAAGTGTCTCGTGCCCTCTTCCCCATCGAGGATCTCTAAAAATATTAATATTAGGTGACCATAATGTGAGGCCCTTGTAGATATCTCTGTCCCCCTCTGCTGTATATGCATTATATTTAGCTCTGGCTTCTGTAGAAATTACTTCTGCTTCCTCTTTGATCAAATCATCATCAAACGAAGCTGCCATACCTATAGCCTGTGGAAATACAGTCGCCTGGCCCGCTCTGGCCACACCGTGAAGGCCTTCACTCCACCAGTTATACTCTGGCACTCCTAATCTATCAATAGCTGGGGCATCATACCTTAACTGCTCAGCCATCTCCTCTAATGTCATCTTGTCTACTAATGCTGTAGCTAACTCTCTTGCTTTTGCTCTTTCCATGATAAACCCTTTCTCAGTATACTATTATTGCTGTCGATTATGCACATCTTGCTGTCGTCATTTTTATGATGTAAAATTAAATAAATACAATAAAAAAACGGAGTTCAAATATGAATAATCATAAGCTAATTAATCATGATTTTTCACAACCTGAAGGCACACCTTATTCACGTGTAATGCAGGACCGTGAAGAAATAATTGATTATCTTGACAATTCGCATGTTAGAATATGGCACAATACTGAAGCTGATAGTTTCGACAATCACTACCATAATTGCATCGAAATAATATACATGCAAGAAAATGATTGCCTTGTAAAACTGCCTACTAAAGATATACCCATTACTTCTGGCGATATCATCATAATTCCCCCTTATATGATGCACCAAGTTGAAGGCTCAAAGCAGGTACAACAATTTGTCCTGCTATTGGATGTTGAGCTTCTGATATACTTCGGTATGTACGCTTCATCGACGTCGTCAATTAATGATATTTTACTATGTAACAAGGATAATTGTCCACATATATATAATGCAGTTAGGAATAATATTATAGACATGATTAATTCATATTTTGCCAACGAAGATTACTGGCAGCTTGAGGTATATTCTCATTTTTTACAGCTTATATCAATACTTGGCAAAAACGGCTCGTTGTCCGAATCAGTCAATGTAGTTAAAAAGACTTCAGGAACAAAAGAACATTATGATAAATTTGCAGAACTGCTCCAATATATAGAACTAAACTTTTCAGAACCAATAACCTTAGATAGTATTTCCAGCCATGTAGGTTTTTCTAAATATCATTTTATAAGATTATTTAAAGAATATACTGGCACAACTTTCTATGATTACCTTACAAGTAAAAGAATACAACATGCTAAGGATTTGCTTGGGGGAACATTAGGTATTACTGATATTGCGTTTTCATGCGGTTTCAATAATCAGACTTCCTTTTGTCGATCCTTCAAAAAAGAAGTTGGTATGACTCCTACCGAATACCGTCAGACAGTATATAGCAAATAAAAAAAGCCTTCCCAAACGGGAAGGCTTTTAAAACGTTAATCATTAACCCTTTACTGAACCAAGAGCTACACCAGCAACAATATACTTTGCTAAGAATAAGTATACGATAATAAGTGGAGCAACTGTAAGTAAAAGTCCAAGGTAAATTGAGCCGTACTCTGTCTTATAAATATCACCCTTTAAGAGAGATACCATGATAGGCATTGTGTACTTGTCCTGCTTTGTAAGCAATACCAATGGAGTAAACAAGTTATTCCATGATGAAACAAATGAGAAAATAGCCTGTGTAGCAATAGCTGGCTTCATGATAGGAAGCGCGATGATGTTAAATGTATAGAATTCCTTTGCACCATCGATACGAGCAGCCTGAACAATCTCTAATGGAAGAGAAGGAATCATGTACTGTCTCATAAAGAATACCATTGAAGGAGCTGCTATTGATGGAATGATAAGCATGAGAAGGTTATTTGTCATACCAATCTTGTAAACCATCTGATAGAAACCGATCATAGTAACCTGTGCAGGAATCATCATGATTGCCATAACGAAGCTAAAGAATGCATTCTTAAGTTTCCAGTCATAAACAACAATTGCATAAGCAGTTAATGTTGAGAAGTATGTTGCACAAAGTGTTGCGCATGTAGAGATAATTACAGAGTTCTTGAAACCAACCATTGGGCTGAATGACTTACCTGTAAGAATCTTAAAGTTATTCATCAAATAAGTTGATGGAATAAGTGATACAGCGTGCTGCTGAATCTGTGTTGTACTTCTTGTAGCATTAACAATCATAATCCAGAAAGGGAATATGCTGAGTATTGTTAAGATTACACAAATAATGTAAATAAATACTTTAATAATCTTAGTTTCTTTGTTATTAAGCATCTGTTATACCCCCTTTAATAATTCCTGAGCTTTAAGTTCCGCTTCACGCATCTTCTCCTGCTTCTTAGCAAGTTTCTTAAGCGCTACTTCGTCCTTATCACGCATCAGGTAGAATAAAACTGCTGAAAGTATAACAATGATTATGAACATAATCATACTTGCGGCACCAGCTCTGTTGTAGAGATAACTACCAGAGAATGCCTGGTCATAAATGAATACACTTGTTGTCTTAGTAGCATTATCTGGACCAGAGTTATTAACCAATAACTTAGGAATATCAAACATGTTAAGACCACCGATAAGTGATGTTACTAAGATGAAAAGCATAATTGTCTTAATATTAGGTAATGTAATCTGGAAGAATGTCTGTGTACGTGTAGCACCATCAACTTCTGCAGATTCAAAAATTTCAGGAGAGATACCATTAACACCAGCAATGATGTTGATAGTTGTATATCCATACCACATCCATGTCTGGATGAAGATTACTACGCCCTGAGCTACGCCCTTGCTTAAGAAGAAGTTTACAGGCGAACCTGCATCTATAAATCCAAATCTAGCAAGAAGGTCATTCATAGGTCCCATAGGATATCCGAACAAAGAAGCAAAAAGGATTGCTACTGTTGCTGCTGTAATAATGTTAGGCATATAGAAGATAACCTTGAAGAAACCTTCGCCCTGAACCTTGGATCTCTTATCTGTAAACCATGATGTAAGTAACAATGCCAACAGAATCTGTGGAATGAAGTTTAATACCCACATCTTTACAGTATTTTTCATCGATACTTGGAATGTTGCATTACTTAAAACATTCTTGAAATTACCAAAAATATCACCTTTAAGAAGGTGCATTGTTGTGTTACCCAGACCCTTTAAGTCAGTGAAACCTACGGCTGCTGTATAAAGGATTGGATAAAGGGAAAAAATAAGGAATACTACACAGAATGGAATAATAAAAATATATCCAAACTTCGAGTATTTAGCATTAATATTATTTTTATTCTTCATATTTACTAATCCCCGTAAGAAAATTTTTAATAAATAAAAATTGAGGCGGACGGGTCAACCATCCGCCTCAAAAGGATTATTTCCTGTATGTACTAATTATTCAACTACTACATCAAGGTTATCAGCAACGTTCTGCTTGAAGTCTGCAATAGCCTGCTCTCTTGTCTTGTTGCCAGCTGTGTACTCACGAACCTGCTCTCTCCAGTATGAGTTGATTGTCTCATCATACTGTGTAAGGTTCTTACCATTTGCATACTGGTTAGCTGGAACGAATACTTCGAACATATCCTGTCCGCCAAGGAAGTCAAGTGTACCATTAGACATAGCCATAACTGTACCAGAACCTACACAGTCCTTTGTACCGCCTTCGCCATTAAGTGTACCGTTAGCCCACATATACTGAAGACCATCTTCTGTACAGTCAAGTGTGATCCACTCGATAATCTGCTTTACAGCATCCTTCTTCTGTGTATCCTTGTTAGCAAGTACCCATGTACCACCCCAGAAGAAACCGATTGGTGGTGCACAAACACCCCAGTCACCGTATGTGCCTTCGCCTACAGCTTCGCCACCACAGTTAGGAGCAAGTGTATAGTTGATTAACCAAGCTGGACCAAAGAAACCAAGAATACCCTGAGCGCCTTCACCCTTCATATCTGCGAACCAAGCATCCTGCCAGTCCTGAGTATCATTGTGGTAACCATTGTCCATAAGTTCCTTAGAAAGGTCTAAGAAAGCTTCTCTCTTAGGATCGATTGTAAGCTTACCGTCTACGATCCAACCCTGAGCTGAGCTGTTCTCAACTGCGTGCCAGATATCACCATCACCTGAAACGATACCATAGCCCTTAGCCTTTAATTCAGCTGCTGCTGCAAAGAACTGATCCCATGAGTTAGAACCTGAACCGATCTTCTCAGCTACTGTAGCTGGATCATCTGATCCCCAAACATCCTTAGCGATTGAACGTCTATAGATGAATGCACCACCTGTAGCCTGGTAACCAAGACCTACAAGCTTACCTTCTGGGTTTGTTCCGATATCGATTGTATACTGAGCGATATCAGCTGCCTTTGTTGCTGCTGCAACGTCGATACCAAGATCTTCGTATGGCATAGCGTACTGATAAGCATCACCCTGTGCATACTTAAGGATGAAAGCTGCCTCAGCTGCGTAGATATCAGGAGCATCTGCACCACCTGCTGCAAGAGCCTGGTCAAGTGCTGGCTGATAAGCGCCATCTGTTGTAGCGATGATTGTAGATTCTACTGTGAAACCACAATCCGGATGTAATTCAATGTACTTAGTAACCATGTTTGGAATCTCATCTGTGAAAGCCCAAAGGTTAACTACTACATCACCTGCAGCTGCTGGAGCTGCTGTCTCTGTTGCATCTGTTGCTTCAGTTGCTGTGTTATCAGCTGCTGGAGCTGTCTCTGTTGTTGCTGTGTCGCCACATCCAACAAGCATACCTGCCATCATGCTTACGCATAAAGCAGAAGCTACTAACTTCTTCATTTTTTTTCCTCCTATAATAATGAATTTGAAGTATGTCAGCAGAGCATTTCTCACACTGACAATATTAATTATATTGTTTTTGTAGCAAATTGCTTTACAAATATTGCTTTTGCATATACAGAAATTGCGACTGTTGAAAATTTGCTTAAGAATTTTTCATTTCATTGTGCAACTTGTATAAATAACAAAGCGCCATTTTAAATAAAATGACGCCTTGCAATTTTTTAATATTTTGTTTTATATTTTTCGGTCAACTTTTATGCAAATGGGTTCTCTGTTGGATATGGGAGACTCTTTGGCTGGTTGTAACCAATTTCAGATACATCTACACCGATGTACTTGAATACTTCGTAAAGAGCCTTTCCAAAGTGACCAAATGCAACTGCACCATGATGTGGATAGTTCTTCTCAATAAGTACGTGGCGATAGAATCTTCCCATTTCTGGAATAGCGAATACACCGATACCACCGAATGATCTTGTAGGAACATCAAGAACTTCACCTTCAGCAACATATGCACGAAGAATGCTATCTGCTGTTGACTGTAATCTGTAGAATGTAATCTTTCCAGGAGCGATGTCACCTTCAAGTGTACCCTGTGTAACTTCTTCTGGAAGAGCTCTAGCCATAATTAACTGATATTCCATGCTGCACTTGCTAAGCTTCTTAGAGCATGTGTTACCACAATGGAAGCCCATAAATGTATCTGTAAATGCATATGGGAACTTGCCTTCGATTGACTCCTTGTACATATCCTTTGGAACTGAGTTGTTGATATCAAGCAATGTAACGATATCATCAGATACTGCTGTACCGATGAACTCTGAAAGACATCCATAGATATCTACTTCACAAGATACTGGAATACCACGACCTGTTAAACGGCTGTTAACGTAGCATGGAACGAAACCAAACTGTGTCTGGAATGCAGGCCAGCACTTACCAGCGATTGCAACATACTCTCTATATCCTCTGTGCTCTTCGATCCAGTCAAGAAGTGTTAATTCGTACTGAGCGAGCTTAGGAAGAATTGTTGGCTTGTTGTTACCAGCGCCAAGTTCCTTCTCCATATCAGCAACAACTTCTGGAATACGTGGATCATCAGCATGCTTATTGAATGCTTCAAAAAGATCAAGTTCTGAGTTCTCTTCGATTTCAACACCAAGGTTGTAAAGCTGCTTAATAGGAGCGTTACAAGCAAGGAAGTTAAGTGGTCTTGGACCAAATGAAATAATCTTTAAGTTAGCAAGACCAACAATAGCACGAGCGATTGGAAGGAACTCGTTAATCATATCAGCACAATCCTCAGCGCCACCAACTGGGTACTCTGGGATATAAGCCTTTGTGTTACGAAGTTTTAAGTTGTAGCTAGCATTTAACATACCACAGTATGCATCACCACGTCCCTGAATTAAGTTATCCTGTGTCTCTTCTTCAGCTGCACAGAACATTACAGGTCCATCAAAATGCTTTGCAAGTAATGTCTCAGAAATTTCTGGGCCAAAGTTACCAAGGTATACGCAAAGTGCGTTACATCCAGCATCTTTGATTTCCTTTAATGCGTTAACCATATCGATTTCGCTCTCGATGATTAACTGCTTGCAATCATAGATATCAGCTGCGCCATACTTATCTGTATAAGCCTTAACAACTGCTGCCTTTCTTGTCTCTGTAAGAGAAGCTGGGAAACAGTCACGGCTTACGCCAACGATACCAACTTTAATCTTTGGAATATTGTTCATTTTAGTTTTTCCTCCTTATATATATGGAATGAATCCATTATGTACTTTTAAATAATGCACTTTTTAAACATTAGATATCTGCTGCGATATCAATATTAACACCCTTTAATCCGATTACAGCACCGCCAGCAGCTTCAGATGATTCTGGATGAGCAAGTAACCACTTGTTTCTCGCTGTAAGAAGTGTATCCTCATGATTTACTGGTGTAAAATCTGGCTTTTCTGTATTTGTTCCACTTGGAAGAACGATAAGGACCTTGAAGCCCTGTCCGTTCTTAGCTGAACATGGAGCATAATGTAAAGATGTTGCAAAAACTTCTACCATCACACCCTTAGGGCAAAGGAAAGCTTTTGTATCAGCTGTATCGAATAAACCATCATCACCAATCTGTCCCTGCTTACCGAGTAAGAGAATAAAATCTTCTGTACCAAGATTAATCTCTGAATCTCTATGATACTCAAGGCAGTTAAGCTTTGTGTTATGACCATTACAGTAACCCATCTGAATTGGCATACCACCATATACGTGATCCTTGATTACCTTTGTAACCTCAAGGTTCTGAAGTTCTGGCTGTTCTGGAACATATTCAACAGCTTCTGGAAGTGGTGTTGATTCCTCAAGTGCTTTAAGAATAGGAGCAACATCGATCCCCTTTACAATCTGTCCATACTCTTTAAATTCTGGATCGTTAACAGAATAAATTTTCATGTGTTTTCCTCCATTTCATTTTGTAGCTTTAAATACCTCATATTATTTAGTAGCCGCAAATTCTTCTTTATTATTTAATCGCTGCAAATACTTCCTTCATTGCAGGATAAATCATCTTGAACTGGTTGTACTTCTCTTCGTACTTAGCAACAAGTTCTGCTTCAGGCTCTACTGTTTCTACAACCTTAACAAGTGCGTCACATGCTGCTCCGACTGTTGGGTACTCGCCGCAAGCTACCATAGCAAGCATTGCACCACCCATACCTGGGCCCTGTTCTGACTCTAAGATATCTAACTTAACGTTAAGAACGTTAGCCATAATCTTCTTCCAAAGTGGGCTCTTAGCACCACCACCACAGATCTTGCTTCTCTCAATGTTTATTCCCTGTGAACGAGCTACTTCTAAGCTGTCACGGATTGCAAATGCAACACCTTCAAGTACTGCCTGTGTCATATCTGCTCTTGTTGAATCCATTGTAAGACCTGTAAATGTACCTCTTGCATTAGTATCATTGATTGGGCTTCTCTCTCCCATTAAGTATGGAAGGAAGAATACATGGTTCTCACCAAGCTTGTCATCTGTAATAGGAGCCTGCTCACCTGCATAATCCTGTGTCTTTAAGATGTCATCCATAAGCCACTTGTTACAGCTTGCTGCTGACAACATACATCCCATGAGGTGGTATGTTCCATCTGCGTGGTCAAATGAGTGAAGTGCATTCTGTGAATCTACACCGAAGTTATTTGATGAAATAAAGATTGTTCCACTTGTACCAAGTGAAATGTTACAAGCACCTTCACCAACTGTACCTGTACCAACTGCTGCAGCTGCGTTATCACCAGCACCAGCAACAATCTTACAATCCTTAGAGATACCAAGTTCTTCAGCAACTGCTGGTAAGATGTTACCAACTGCTTCATAACTTTCATAAATCTTAGCAAGCTGCTCTTCCTTAACTGAGCAGATATCGCACATCTCTTTAGACCATGTTCTGTTCTTAACATCGAAGAGTAACATACCTGATGCATCAGATACATCTGTACAATGAACTCCTGATAATTTATATGCAATGTAATCCTTTGGAAGCATAATCTTTGCAATCTTAGCAAAGTTCTCTGGCTCATTCTCCTTAACCCAAAGAATCTTAGGTGCTGTGAATCCAGCAAATGCAATATTAGCTGTATACTCAGAAAGTTTATCCTTACCAATTACGTTATTTAAGTAATCAACTTCCTTATTAGTACGTCCGTCATTCCAAAGAATTGCTGGACGAATAACGTTGTCATCCTTATCGAGGATAACAAGACCATGCATCTGGCCACCGAAACTGATACCTGCAACTTCATTGCCATCAATATCTGCAATAAGTTCCTTAATACCAGCCATAACCTGCTTGTCCCAGTCCTCTGGACTCTGTTCAGACCAGCCTGGCTTTGGGAAGCTTAAAGGATACTCCTTAGAAACAATGTTCTTGATTGAACCTGTTCCATCCATAAGTAAAAGCTTTACAGCTGATGTTCCTAAATCTACACCTATGTAATACATGTTTTTCCTCCTTAAATCAGCACAAAATGTGTGCTCGTACACTTTTAAATGATAAATCTTATTGTTAAATCTTTCAAGTGAACAATTTATGAACAATTTCTTTTTGTTATTATTAAACAAAAACTATTATTTATGCTTGTATATTTGTGACATACCCATCTTCTTGCACTCCTATTCTTACTTGTTGTAGAATTAAAACTGTAATGTGCAGATTTGCATCGAGCACGGAGCATTTTTTATGGATGCTTTTTAATCACATTTAGGGAAAAAAGGTATAAGAAAATGTCAACAATCAAAGACATCGCCGCATTAGCCGGTGTATCTCGTGGAACTGTAGACAGAGTTCTCAATAAAAGGGGCGGCGTTCATCCGGAAACAAAGGCAAGAATTCTTGAAATTGCCAAGGCTCTTGACTACAAACCAAACAAAGCTGGAATAGTTCTTTCTGCACAGAGAAAAAATCTCAAGCTGGGGGTAGTAATGTTTGGTACCAACAATCCTTTCTTTGAAGATGTCAAAAAAGGATTAAACGATATTGAGTCAGAGCTAAGCTGTTACAACTGTGATATCTACGTCAGATCAACTCCTGATTTCAATGAGAACAATCAGATTGAAGCAATAGATGAGCTTGTTAAGCGCGGTATTAATGCCTTGGCAATTGCTCCTCAGAACCAGGAGGGTGTTGTTAAAAAGATTGATGAATTAGCAAAAATGCAGATTCCAACAATCACATTCAACTCTGACTTACCTGGAAGTAAACGAATTGCATATGTTGGCAGCAATTACAGAAAGAGCGGTCAGACTGTTGCCGGACTTATGAAATTATTTAATCCTGATAAGAAGCTTAGCATCGGTGTTATCGGTGGAACGCAGACAGTCCTTTGTCATACAGAAAGAATTGAAGGCTTCAAGGACATGGTTAAAGACGATGATTCCATGACCATTGCAGATGTAGTTTGGAACAACGATGATGACGTTACATGTTATGATGTTGTTTTAAAGCTTTTGGAAACCCATCCTGAGATTAACGCTCTGTACTTCACAGCCGGTGCTATCTCTGGTGGTTGTAAAGCCGTTAAGAAATTAAAACGTGAAGAAGGCATGACAATCATCTGCCACGACAAAGTACCAGAGACAGTAGCGCTCGTCAAAGAAGGTCTTATTCAGGCAACTGTATGTCAGCAGCCATATGTCCAGGGTACAAAACCTCTGCAGATGTTGTTTGACTATCTTACAACCGGAGATGAAATCAACGAAATCAATTACACAGATATCGAGATTTATATAAAAGAGAACCTGTAAAAATAATTCAAATAACAATCAAAGGAGCTTGTTACCAAGCTCCTTTTTTATTTATCAGTATTTAACTTAATCTATTAAATCATTTTGGAATCTGGACAAATGTTCATACGGTAAGATAAGTCGCCCTCTGAAGAGCCCACATCCATCATTGACCACACTGTTATTGATTGCTCCAAACATATTGACATCAACCTTAGAGAGATCAAGCTGGTGAAGCTTCACTTCTCGTTCATAAGCCTCATCAAAGTAAATGCACTCTCCTGCTGGTATTTCCTCACGTCTTGTTCTTTCAGATTCCTGACGTTTTTCATAGCCAAGATGATTAGCAGCTCCAATCTCTGCATAGTCATCCATTTCCTTTGTTCTTAACTGAACCTCAATATAACTTCTTGCAAGATTGTCATATAACGTAATATGTAAAGATCTGTATCCAATCGGACTTGGATTCTCAATGTAATCCCTAAAATAAGGTCGTAATTCCTTATTCAGCCTTTCCGACTGTTTAGCACCCTTGCGCTCTGAAATCTGAGCAGTAAAGCCTCTCTCTTCAAGAAAAGCCGGAAGGATATTGGCTATCTTGTACAGATAGTCCAGTTCTATCTCTTCTCTGCTGTCGCCCTCCTTAAGGTGACATTTAGGCATTGAAACCACTATTCTGTATGCAATCAGATCCCTGAAACAGCTAAGTTTCTGCTTCAGATCCTCCAGTGAAGGAAACTCTCCTTGCTCTTTGTAATGGTCATAGATATATTCAACAATATAACCATTAAATTTCTCTTCAGAACGAATAAGCGACTTAATTCTGCCTCTGAAGGTAAAAGCAAGAAATGGATACTCCCTAGCCATCAGCTTATATAATTCTCTGATTCGCTGCGACTGGGAAGTAAGGAAATCATTATGTTCAAGCATATCTATCTGCTGAAGCAGAAAATTACAATGAACCATATCTATTGGATTATGCTCTTCCAGTGAAACCCTTCTAAGGTCAGCAGAATATTTCTGTAGAATTTTCAGTACAGTATCACCTGAATACAGATAATCATTTAATGAAATCATTTCGTTCCTCTTTTTCTAATAAGTGGCGGGTTAATCATTTTCCAAAATATAATTAACACCATCGGACGTTACTACAAGATTAAGAACCTCAGCATCCACATCTGGCACATACAAAGAATAACCATTGTCCTTTGGATATTCTTCAGACTCTCCTTCTAGCAAAAACTGCTCATAAATAGGAAACGCCTCGTAGCATGTGATAATTCCTGTACCATCGTTCACATATACATACACCCTGTACTCATCCCCAAGGATTCGCTCGTCAATGGCGCCATATATATGCTTGCCTATATCCACCTCTTCCTCATATACCGTGTAAAGTGAATTGGCAGAAGTCACTATATATCCCGGGTCTTCCAAAGTGGTTTCAGGTGCCAGCATCACAGGTGCTGCCTTGGCCATATTAGGAATATTACGCTCTACAAGTTCAATAACAGTTACGTCCGGATTGTAGGTTTCCACATCCGCCATATCATATGGTGCAATCTTACTAAAATGACACTTCTCAAAGTTTTCTGCGAAAAAAGGAATCAGTGTATTACCAAAAGAATCTCTGTAAATGAGCGCCTTGCCCTGCCCTTCACGATTCTCTGTGTCTATACGATTGGCCTCTACCTTCTTTTGCTTGGAAGTATACTGATATCCAAACGTATGCATAGGCATAAGCTGACTATCAAGCGGTACCCCTGATGCATAAAGCATATTGGACAAATCTCCTGTCCATTCATAGGAATCCGCAAATTCGAGATTGTCATAGGAATTATGCTTAAGAGTCGAGCCGTCCATAATTGCATTATAAGCTTTAAGTGCCCCTTTATAACTCCAATGGCTGTCTTTCTTTCTATAGTAAATCTCTTCATCTTCTTCAAAGAGATCTTTAAGACTAATATAGTTTACATCAGCTTCAATAAGGGCTTCTTCAATTCTTTCAAGATTACCCAGGTTAGCAGATGGTATGTAATTCACAGGTAAATTCTCTGGATACAGCGTACTTTTATTTGGTGCAAAAGTAAGAACAAACTCCGATTCCTTGTCTTCAACTGCATCCTGAAACATCTTCATGGAATGAGCAATGCTGTTAATTCCACGGTCAGATACTGAAGGAATATTGAAGTAATCATCCATAGTCTGACCATAGTAAAGCCACCCATCCTTACCAAGTATTACATCATCTTCAGGAGACATGTTAAACATACCGGTGAATACAGCCGTATTGGCCACAACCAACTGACTTCTAAAGCCAATATGATCCGATACATAGGAATCAAACTCATTAAAAACGTCAAAATTAATCCCATCCTCATCAAAAAGCACAGGAGCAGATGCCAGTTTTCTGTTCTCCGAAGAGGCAGACTCTCCCCCTGCTAAAAGCATAACTACCGAAGGTAACAGTAGCATCAGCATAATCACTATATAGAACACTTTTGCTCTTTTATTCATAAGCCAAGTTACCTTTCACTAGAATCTAAAATAGATAAATGGATTATAGCTTGCAGATGCTAGAGACATCAGGCATAAAACTATAGCAACAGCGCAAAGAACCATGCTCGCCACCTCTGCGAATACCGGCATCTCTTCTACGCTTTCAAACTTCATAAAGTTCTTATACCATTCAACAGGCTTTTCACTACATCCAATAATAGCCAACGCATATATTAATAAATAATAGAAATTCACAAACTGTAATGCCAGCGACAGACCAATTCCACTAGATGAACCAAAGCCAAATAAAGCCTTGATATAATACAGCCCCTGTGTGATGTTGTCTGCTCTGAACATTATGAAACCAATCATTACAAGAAGTAATGTATATGCACATCTGACTGACTTCCATTTGCATTTTTTAATCGGTATGATTCCTGACGATTCCAGCACTAAGAATGTACCGTGGAATAATCCCCATACTAAAAATGTCCAGTTTGCGCCATGCCATATACCAGTAGCCGCAAATACAATATACCTGTTGATATAAGTACGTGCTGCACCTTTTCTGTTTCCACCAAGTGGAATATAAAGATACTCTCTGAAATAAGATGACAGTGATATATGCCATCTTCGCCAGAATTCCTGAATTGAGTCTGAAATATATGGATGATTGAAGTTCTCTAAGAAATGGAAGCCAAACATTCTTCCAAGTCCAATCGCCATATCAGAATATCCCGAAAAATCGAAATAAATCTGCATCATATAAGTAAAGCCAGCAAGTAATGCTGAGAAAAAGCTTATATCCTGAAGTGCTGTATTATTAAACAAAGAATCCGCTACATATGCAAGACTGTTAGCAATAAGCACCTTCTTTGACAAGCCCACACAGAATCTAAAGATTCCATTGCGAATATCCACATAGGAGGCCTCTCTATCCTCTAATTGTCCGTCTATGTCATGATACTTTACTATAGGTCCAGCGATAAGCTGAGGAAAGAATGCTATATACAAAAGCAGCTTTGCGAAATTCTTCTGAACCCTCGTGTCTCCTCTGTACACGTCTATTACATATGACAGTGCCTGGAAGGTATAGAATGATATACCGATTGGCAATGCTACTTCTATGTTCTTTATTGCATCCGGCACAGGCAGGAAAGCATCAATAGTTGCAACGAATAAACCAAGATACTTAAACACCACCAACAGTCCAAGATTAACCACTGCTGCCAGGGCAATGATAAGCTTACTCCTATTCTTATCCACTGCAAGACCAAACAGGTAATTCATGAAGGATGATATTACAAGTAGAATGATATATTTGGGCTCACCATAACCATAGAAAAGCAAACTCGCCACGATAAGAAGCGCGTTTCTTACTGCTGTATTGTTTATTAATGTGTGCAATATTAAGACTATTGGAAAAAATATGCACAAAAAAACAAATGAACTAAATACCATAACAACTCCAAAACAACGTGTCACATAACAGCATTGTCTATATAATCAATTCCCTCAAGAATACCATCTTCGTTAAATGTGAAATCCAGACTGTACTTACTGTCTAAAAGCTCATACTTAAACATAGTTCCTGAATGATCTGTCGGCATACCATACATCTCGTAAATATCATCTCGTGTAGACTTGCCAACCTTAGCCCCCTTTGATGTTTCATATTTGCCATCACGTATCTCAATATTAAATATAAGCTGCTTGGAGCCCTTAACCATAGTGTATATGACAAGCTTGTCATTGTCATAATAGTAGTCTATGTCATATCCCGATTCGAGGCAGGCCTTACTCTTTTCAATCTTAGGTGTTCCTACCTTTTTATAATTTATAAGAAAATCCTCTCCCAGGCTGATGCTTACTTCCTTAACAACTATGCTGTAATCGTTCTCATCAAAGCTTCCTGGTTTAAGCTCATCTGAAAAATGCAAGGCATCAGCATTGTTCTTTGGATCCGCAGATAAGGATATACTGGCAAGATTGTCCTCGGTTCCATTGCCCGTAGTGTCAATCTTAACTGCATCCACACGCTGACTTTCAGAGTCAACGTCATACAAAATTCTTACATCCTGGGATGTGTTTTCAATAAATGCTGTTTTATCTCCACTAGTACAACCTGCAAGCATAGCTGTAAAAATAAGCATACCTGCAATAATACTTTTTTTCATAATCTTCTCCTGTGAGAATGAATTTATTAAAAGGCAAAATCTTCATATCCATATGTCTCAACTAATGGATATAAATCCTTACGACTATTTTTCAACTGAAAATGCCACCATTCCTGTCTAAGTCCTAAATACTCAAGATGTGAATTGTGACCAATCATAATATCAGTCAAAAGGTCAGCTTCCCATGTGTTATAAGCCATATTGCATCTAAAATCCAGGGTATGCATCTTAGTCTGCATATGGGCTTCTTCTCCTAACTCTGTTGGGCTGTTAAGCTTAACCAGTGTCAGGTCGGTCGCTACACCTCTGTTATGTCTGCTTCGATAACCTATATAGTTACCAACGTTATATGCCTGGCTTGTAATATATCCCTGAGCTAAAGTTGTTTCATTGACAACTAAAGCCAAGGAGCCGGAACCATTCAACATATTATAAACAAGGTTAGACGTAGAAAGCGGTCTATAACCTTCATACATCTTGATGGTGTATCCATTTTCAAGTGCATTCTTCTGGCACTGCTTAAGTTCCATGGCAAGATCCCAGATTACAGGCATATAATCCTTGCTTTCATAATTCTTAAGTTCAAGACCAGTAATACCATCTATGCCGTTATATCCAGTAGTTGTTAAAAAGTCTGTAGTCTCTCCGCCCAAAAACAATGGATTGTATCTTGTATCCGGATAACTTATCTCTACCGGCTGCTCACCTTCGGCTACCGGCTGTTCTTCGACAGGAGCTACTGCCACTTCTTCACCTTCTTCCGGTACTGGCTCTTCGAGTTCCACATTTTGTGCATCGCCACCCGCTGTAAAAATAGAAGAATATGCATTAGTTCTGTCAAACTGCATACTGTACACGGAATTGATTGTAAACATCTTGTTCATATCAATAAGTACAGTTCTGGCATCTATCCATCCATCGTACTGTCTGTTTTCTGACATTACACTAATCTTATAGCTGCTTCCATCATAGTAGCAGTAGTAATTTCCCTCATCAGGAGTGATGACAAGCTTGGTTCCCTTTGGAACTGTGCCTATCTGGTTTCTCTCATCCTTTGATGCACGGTTAAAGAGTTCTACGTCAAACATAGGCTTAACCACGACTCCTTCACAACCAGTTCCAGACGTCATCTGTACTGAGGACGTTGCACCACGACTAATAACAGCACCTGTTTCCTCATCACGCTGACTGACACTCATCAGGGAGAAAACTGCCTTAAATGGATCACAGTAACCTTTTTTCATAGTATTAACTTCAAAGGTTTCCACATATTCTCCAAGACTCTTATCTGCATAGCCTATGTGAACATGATATGTTGTATCTGGTTCCAATCCTTCTAAAACCAGCTTATTATCTCTGGTAATTCTCTTTATCCAACCGTTAGCCTCATTTTCTTCGCCTGTATCATTAGCTTCATTGATACAGGTACATATGGTTGACATGGAAGCAGAACCATCCTCACGACTGCCCTTGCCGTGCTTTTCTTCCTCTTTGGCCACTGCCCTGTACAATACATAGTAGTCGCCAAGCCCAGCATCAGCCCACTCAAGGCAGATACTTGTAGGATCGCTGGTAACTAAGAGCATTTCAGATTCAAAGCACACCTGTTTGAGTATGCTGTTCTCTTCCTCTTCTTCCTCTTCAGGCTCTGGTTCTTCAACCTCAGGTTCTTCTACTTCATCCACCACTTCCTCAAGCTGGCTTAACTCAGTAGTTTCTTCTATATTCTCTGCTGTCGAAGCAGCCATGTCATTTCTAAGATATACCATGACAGCAAGAATAATACCTATGAGAGTCAAAGTAGCACACGCAACCACTGTCTTAAGGATAATGAGCTTGATTCTTCGCTTTCTTCTTCGCTGATAGCGTAGAACTGATCTGCTATCCAAAGGATCATAATTATCTATGTAATTGTTTCTCTTTTTCTTCTTATTATTCATACTTTAAACAATTAACATATTGTGCCAAATCTACTGCGCTGTTGGATAAGCAGCGTGGTTCCACTGATATCTTACAGATCTTGCAATTCCATCATAAGACTCCAACTGCGCATCTGTAAGCATATAGATGTAATAATTCTTTCTTTCAGGATCCATATGTCTCCATACACCAGGTGATATCTCAATGAGAATCCAGTTGTGTTCAGAGTAAATAGCACCCTTACCAACAACTATCTGGCAGTTATATCCTGCAAGTCTAAGCATCTTATAGCAAAGTGCCGCATAATCCCAGCATGCACCATTCTTATTGTTAATAATTCTGCAGGCCATAGTATTAATATCGGATTTGTCTCTGTATTTATAAGAGAACTGTCTGCAGTAGTTAAATATAGACTGTGGATCACTTCCGTACTGAGCCATAATACCAAGCAAATAGCTGTCCAGAGTTTCCGGAGTTACTGCACCACCGCCAGTCTTAACTGCTGTACCACCAGATGACACCTTATATCTTGTCTGCTTGATAGTAACAACATCCTCTGTCTTTGTAACAAGACCATTGTCATCAAACAGATATCTTTTTCCATTTAATGTCATCCAGCCAGACTGTGTCCATCTTAGACCATTCTCATCAAAGTAGAAAATCTTGCCATTTTGTTCCACAAATCCAGTAGCCATGTAGCCTTCATTGGTGAAGTAATACTCACCCTTCCAGCCAGTGTACATCTTGCCATCTTCATTAAAGAAATAGGTCTTCTCGTCTATTTCACAAAGACCTTCTGCTCTGACGCCCTCGTCATCGTAATAATAGAAGTTCTCACCATCCTGAAGCCAGCCTGTATACAAAGCCTTGTCATTTGAAGAATAGAAATATACCTTATCATCAACCGTACGATAGCCTGTATATGCCACACCGTCATCTTCAAAGTAGTACTTGGACTTTCCTATTACTTTATCTCCAGTATACATCTGACCTGAAGTAAGACTGAAATATCTGTCACCATCTTCATAGGTGTGCCAGCCTGTAAGCAGCTTTCCATTGGTATCAAATCCATAACCTCTTCCATCTATGAAATAGACACCATCGACAAGCATCTGACCAGTAACCTTATCAAAGTAACGCTTTGCTCCGCCTATATTTTTCCAACCATAAATGACCTGCCCATTAGCATCTGAGCAATATACTGACCCGCCTGAGCTAACTAAGCCTTCCTTAGGGAATCCAAATTTGTCATGAATATAGGCAACATCATCCTGAATGTATATTCCACCATGAAATACACCATCATCCTCAAAATGATAAAGCTTACCATCTATGTTACGATTACCTGTGTATATTCCATCAACCTTATCCTGATAGTAGTAGTGACCATTGTATATTATCCAGCCAGTCTTCATAGTTCCTGCCTGATCAAAAATAAAATGGTGTTCCTCCTGATCCTCTGTTATGGTCTGAATTCCAATGACTCTGCTACCATGTTTATAATACTCATAGCCTTCACCAGTCTCATTCCATCCATTGACATCGTAAAAGAAAACATACACAAGAATAACGGTTATCAATGACACAGTAAACAATGGCGCAATAAACCTTGTCCACCCGCTATTTTCAGTTGTAATTACTGAATTTTCTTCCATTACTTTTCCTGTCTGTTATTACTTATATTATCTGTGAATCCACATGGCCGGTCTCACACCGCCCTCATAGGTGGCAGATTCATAATCCGCTCCATATTCATAATACTGTGCTCTGAGAGCGCCATCAAAGCCTACGCTCATCACATCCTCAGCATTAAGACCGTTTGATCTTAAAAACCATCCCGCACCATTGACATCAGCACAATCCTCTGGCCAATCTGCATCCTTGTAAAGATTGTCATAATCATAGGCTGATAAGCACTCATTTTTAAGACCTGTCGCACCGGTCGCAGTTGTAATCAAATCCTTACCAACATAGAAACCAAACTTTTCTACCTTGACTGGCTCAAAATACTTCAGTACCTCTTCGTAGCTAAGCAGGAATACTTTGTCCTCAGTCTTTTTTCCCGCAGCCGTTCCTGTCTTTTTGCCAAACTCCTTAAAGTATCCTGTGGAACCTGGATTATCTATTTTAGATACTACAATCTTCTCAATCTCTTTATCGGTAAATGCGCTCTTAAGGAATTCTTCGTTTAACCACTTACGAATTGTACTCTGAGCCCATCCATTAGCTTTTCCGTTCTCATTGAAGGCCTTTTTCTCTATAACATATCTGCTTAATATGAGTATGTTATCTTCTTCCGCATCTAATACAAGCCACTCAATTGGCTCTGTACCATTGCCTTTGTCTCCATCCTGCTCATAATTGCCAAATGCTACATAATCGCCAGGTTTTGCCTGCTTAATCTCTGTTGCGTTGACTATGTCAGTCACAGCTTCTGATTCATTTTCTTCCGTTTCCAAAACCGCCTCTGCATTCTCTTCTTCATCAGCATTTACAGGCACAACCTGTGAATCCACATACATATCTTCAATAGATACTTTTGCTGAAGAAATCGAAATCGCAGCATCACTGTTTCCACATCCGGACAGTATCACCAATATTAAAATTGTTATATAAATTACTCCCAAATGAAAGCCACGCATAACTAACCTCAACAGGTAATATTTTGTCTGCTTAAAAAAAGCCCTATATATTTTAACAGCATATATCTCAAAAAGGAATATTCAATTATCAAAACTTCAATATAATTGCAGTACACTTATCCATATTTGCCTCATCGAAGACAAAAAAGACGTCTACAAATAGATGTAGACGCCTTTGCCTTCCAAAGGTCAATATAGCACTATTCTGCTTTAAAAAGTTTAGGAACAGAAAATACAAGTACTGATACTACGACAGCAAGTATGATTATGTCAGGTACCATATATGAAGCATTGTACACAAGACTATAATATACCGGGCTCATACCTTCTGGGGCATATGATCCCCAAAGAAGCCATCCCGACAAGAAGCTACATACAAACCTCAAGGCCCCCACTATTACTGATCCAACTATATACCCAACTTTTTTATTATTTGCAAATGGCTTAGCAAATACTGCAGCAAGTCCAAGTACAGTAAATGCTAACAAATAGTCAAGAAGAATACATCCTATCTGAGCTATAAGTGTTTGACAATAAAGAACATTAGAGAAACCTAATATCATTTGTAACAAACCATGAACAAAACCTGTAAAGCATCCCCACTTAGGTCCTCTTCTAATACCAAATATAACAAGTGGGAGCATCTCAAGTGTAATTGATCCGCCAAACGGCATCTCAAAAAGTTTAATATACGACAACACTGTGGCTAGCGCAATTATCATTGCACCTTCAACTAAAATTAATGTTTTTGAATTTTTATTCATAAAAAAACCTCCTTGTATTTGCTACAGGAGGAAACCAATAATGACATTTACTCAATGATAATGTAATAATAATCGCTTCCTTACGCCGGTATTATCCGGTTCAAGTATTGAGGGTGAGAATCTTACAATTCAATCTCAGCTATTAGCTCCCCTAGCAAATAATCAATATTTAATTCAAAATAAATATATAAGGTAACTTCTACTATGTCAATCCATTAAACCTAAATAGTAACTGGTTTTATTAATATTTTGATGTTGTCTCATAATCTATATAAAAAGGTGCCTATTGGCACCTTTCTCCTTAACAACCTTTAATGGTAATTAAATCACATTACATCCTTAATGAAATTACGAACCATACGAGCTATTTCTCCACCCTTATAGTATATAAAATATGGATCTCCTTCCATAACTATTATCTGTTGAATATCAGGATTAGAAATATATTCGTCATAGGTAGATCTGTATGTTATCTCACCAGCTTCAATCTGGTTAGTGCAATAATCAAGTAACAATAATACTGGTAAATCCTGTGGCAATTCTTCCAAATCAATAGACTTACAATTATTACCAAATAACCGTCGTTCTTCTATATTGCTACAACGCTCAATACCATCAACATACACCTCTTCAATTACAGTAGTAAATGGTTCTAACACTGATCTTCCCCAGTACATCTCATACATCTTGAACATCCATCTTGAATATCCAGTTTTCGCAAGTAATTTCTGTGTAATGACAGCATTATTACAGTCTTTATTCATTACTTCATCATATGCACTTTCTCGAAGACCGCTAACTGCAACCATAGCCTCGTACTGACTAGGAAGTGCCATGTCAATGCCCACTACAGCTTCAACATCTTCCCTGTATAACTCCAGATATTTAAGTGCATATGTACCACTATATTCACACGGCATCAGTATATATTTATCATCAAATTGAAGCTTTTCTAATGCCTCATGTATTTCATTTGCTATATTCTCTGCACTTCTCTCTTTATATGTATCGTCACTGAATCCCTTTCCTAGAATATCAAATATTACAACCTTATTATCCTTAGAAAGATAGTTCGTCATATACCTAAGGATAAGCTCACTACTTGGCTCTACAGATGACCCTAAAAGAACAATTGTATGCTCGCCCTCCCCCTGTACAAAATATGCCATCCGACCACCATCAACAGATACTTTATCCTGTGAATCAACGAATTCAGTATATTCGGCACTTCTTTCTTCAGTTATTATTATGTCCTCTCTAACGGTCTTAATAGTGACAAGTATTATTACTAAGAGAATTATTATGCCCATCCAAATCATAGACTTTCCATACAATCCTCTAAGTTCCTTCCTAATCCATCCATAGAGAAGATTTATTCCAAGCATACCAATGTATCCACATATACATGTCAGTATAAAAACAACTAACACATATAAAAATGGATTGGCAATATACATAACCGAAATATCATATCCTGTCAAAAATCTACTGGCAAATATCTGTACGAATAATCCATGCAAAAGATAGAACTCCAAGGTAAACTTACCCAGGAACTTTAGAACAGGGTTTCCAATCTTCACCTTCAAGGAAATAGTAATCACAACAAGGACAAATTCCATTGAAACAATTGTGCGTAAAATTGCTAATACCAACAATCCCCTTGCAAACCCCAACGCAGAATCACTACCATACACCACTCCCTCGAATAAGTCCGAAAGATAATACAGAATAATAGTGAAAATAATCAATCCAATAAGATTTTTCCCATAACCATCAGATAATCTGGCCTTAATTGTATCCTCATGTTTCGCATATATAATTCCAAACGGAAATATTAGTACTGTATTGTACCACCAACCTCCATATAACCAGTAACTACAGAATGCTATATATAATACAAGCCCACCAATTATAATTCCAATTGAAATGCGATCATTCTTAAAGTACTTAAATCCAAGATAAAATAATGAGTAACAAATTATTATTGCATAAACATACCATGCATAAGGGTTCCAGGTTGTGGGACCCATAAGTGTCATTGGCCCATCAACGGTAATATTTATTCCTTGGTCTATAATTGCATACATGAAGCAATATGTGGTTATGACAAATACAAGCACAATTGGAATGAGTCTCTTAAAGAAGAAATCATCAAAATAGTTCTCTTTATTTTGGCAACTTTTATACAAACCGTATCCTGAACAGAAAAAGAATATTGCAACCATTAGGTATCCAATACCTAGAAATGGTTCAAGACCATGTTTAACAAATTGCTCCGGTACAGAACCAGGTTCACACAATTTCTGAGAACAGTGATGAAGCATTATCATAACCAGGCAAAAGCCTTGAATACACTTTGCCTGTGATAAAGATAAATAGTCATCAAAAAAAGAACCTTTATCTGCAATTTTCGCCTTCCATAGAAGAATGAATATTATTAATGGGTAAACTAGATAAATTAAAAAGTCCATACTATCTTAATATTCCTAAACGTTCACTTACTCTTTCCTGAGCTTGACGAGTAATCTTAACCTCGTAAATCTCCACCACTAAAATAAGGCTAGTTACAATTTGTTATCACTAAAATGTAGTTACATTTTCAATCTAACACAATTTCTACCACTTGTTTTAGCATCATAAAGCGCTTCATCAAGGCGCTTAAATGCTGTATCCGCTGTATCCATCTTACCAATATAAGTAATACCAATACTACATGTTATATGACCAATCGTATCAAATATTCTACTTTCTACTGTAGTTCTTATATTCTCGGCAATCTCTTTTATTGCTTTACTGTCATATCCATAACAAACAAAAACAAACTCTTCACCACCCCATCTACCAATTCGAATATCGAATGGTGTAAGAACTTCCTTGATACATTTTGTAAATGCCTTTAGTGTCTCATCACCAACAGCATGACCATATGTATCATTAACATTCTTAAAATAATCAATATCAAGCATCATAAGTGAAGGGGGTGCGGACGTTTTTCTAGACACCCACACCTATGCTCCTTCTGTAATCTAGAGGACTAAGTCCTCCGAGTGTTGCTTTGATTCGTTCTACAGTATGCTCATAATTATCTTCTATCAGTACAAGCGGAAGACCATTTCTTTCACAGCCTTCACGAAACCTTTTGTTTTCACTTTTTAGCAAATC
>JAZQOC010000059.1:0-9966 GCA_045627645.1 Lachnospiraceae bacterium | reverse complement strand
GGTTACTTCGATATGTATGCATACGAAGCATATCATGATAAGACAATGACAGACTACATCCCAACAGACGAAGATCTTGCTAAGGGATTTGCTGGAATTCCAAATGTATAAATGACAAAACAAAAGCTCCTCTTTATGAGGAGCTTTCTTATATGCATAAGTTACTATTTATTTACATCTCACTAATATGCTTAACCAGCACGTCAAACTGCATTCCATGAGACGCTTTTATTAAGATGCTGTCTCCCTCACAAAGTAAGGATGGAAGCCTACCTATCAAATCTTCCTTTTTGGCAAAATAACAGATTTCCTGCATCTCACACAAGAGGTTTCCCATCGCTTCTTCATACATAGCCTTTGAGTTTGCACCTACCATGTAGATTGCCTCTATGCCATTTTCTACAGCATATTTACCAACTTCTCTATGGATTGCTTCAGATGCATCTCCTAGTTCAAACATATCTCCAAGTATGGCAACCTTTCTTCCTTCCAAAGTCTTAAGAAGATCGATTGCAGCCTTCATGGATATTTTGCTTGCATTATAGCAGTCATCGATAATTGTATATTTGTCTGTAGTAATGATATTACTTCTTCCAGCTACTACTCCAACGCTCTCAATACCTTCTTTTATAGCCTCGTCAGACATTCCATATAATTTGCCTGCTAATGCCGCTGCAACTGCATTCTGCACCATGTGCTTTCCTGGAAGTGGTACATAGGTATCTATTCTACTGTCTCCAACACATATTGTTGCATAAGAGCCATCTGCCTTATTGGCCTTTACATCGACCGCATAAGCATCCTGACTGCTAAGTCCAAATCTATATGGTCTGTTTCCGTTGATTTCAGTAATAGTATCAAGCTTGTCATCTTCACCATTAAGAAGAACAATTCCATCTTCTTTCAGATATTCGAAGCATTCTGACTTGGCCTTCAATACTCCGTCTCTATCTCCAAGAGATTCCAAATGACATTCCCCAACATTGGTAAATACAATCATATTCGGTTTAACAAGTTTTGAGAGACGTCGCATTTCCCCAAACTCGCTAATTCCCATCTCAAGCACAGCAAGTTCATCGCTTGCTGTAATCCTAAGTATTTCAAGTGACAAGCCTAAAAGATTGTTATGATTGCCTTCACCCTTAAGAACTTTAAATTTCTTACCAAGAACTCCTGCAACAAACTCCTTGGTACTTGTTTTGCCAACACTACCAACTATTCCAACTGTCTTAATATCTAATGTACTTCTGTAATATTCTGCCAGCTTAACAAGAGCATCAAGACTGTTTTCAACCTTGATACATGGGCCAGCCAGATTATCTGGTACATCTTCGCAAATGACTGCCAACGCGCCATTGTCAAAAGCTGATGGAATATATTTGTGTCCATCTGTTCTTTCACCCTTGCAGGCTACGAATATGTATCCTTTTTTTACAAGCTGCGATCCCAGTACAGCACCTTCGAGATACTTATCCAGATACTCCTGGGCACTGTGACCTGAAGGAACCACAATTTCACCATTGCAGGCCTTTATCGCATCCGCTAATTTTATATTTAACATTATGTTTTCTCCGTCTTAGTCTCTGCCAATCAACTGGCAGCTTACGTTAACACTCAAATTAATGCTTCTGCGCTAACTCTATAAACTTCTCAATAAGTTCCTCAAAACTCATTCCAAGTGCTGCTGCCTCCTGTGGAATAAGCGAGGTTGCTGTCATACCTGGCAAAGTGTTTGCCTCAAGACAGTAAAGTCTTCCGTCCTCTGCCATCATAAAATCTATTCTCGCGTAATCACGAAGTCTGAGGGCCATAAATGCGCGCTCTGCATACTGCTGCATCTCATTGGTCTTGTTTGTATCCAACTGAGCTGGACAAGTCTCAACTGTAGAGCCAGCCTGGTACTTATTCTTGTAATCATAGAAGCCCTGAAGAGGTGCTATCTCAATGATTGGAAGAGCTTTGCCTTCAATGACACCTACTGAGAATTCACGTCCCTTAATATATTCTTCAATTACTATTTCATCGTCATACTTAAAGCCTTCTGCAATTGCTGCATCATACTGTGATTTGTCAGTAACGATAGATACACCTATGCTGGAGCCACCGCAACATGATTTAACTACACAAGGATAACCTACTGTGTTTTCTGTATTGTTGCCCTTATACAGATGCACACCCTTTGGCACTGGAATTCCATTGTATGCCATAACTTCCTTGGCCATACCTTTGTTTAAGCATACCGCAGAACTTAATGTATCTGTTCCTGTGTAACAGATTCCTTCAAGATCAAATGCAGCCTGAACCTTTCCATTTTCACCGTTCTCTCCGTGAAGTGCCATGAACACTACGTCAGCTTCCTGGCAAAGAACAATAACATTTGGTCCAAAGAATCCCTTATATTTTGGATCACGCATAGCTTTAACCGCTTCGATGTCAGGGTTATTTTCCTTAACAGCTTCGATTTCTCCACTCCAGTCTATGTCCTTGTCAAATAGTCCTTCTATATCCTTGTCATAGCCCATATATGGATCAAGAATAATTGCCTTATGGCCATTCTTCTTTACGGCTTCATATACGTTCTTTCCTGTTGAAAATGACACATCCCTTTCTGTACTTGTACCACCGGCTAAAACTACTATTTTCATTTTATAACTCCATTTCACTTGTGAAATTAAACTTAAACAACATCCCGTTTATTATACTACCTTGCGTATTCATAGGCAACCGAATAGCTCCAATGCAATAGAATGGCATCAACATAGTCAAAGCCCCAGAAAACTCCAGGGCTTTGTATTTTATATATTAATTTGCTATATCAAGATGAACCATGGTTCCAATTGTTGCATTTTCATAGAGGAACAGTCCCATCTTTCTTATTGCACCGTTAACTTCAAAAGTGTCTGTAGAACGCAGGTTATAGTCTGTCACAGCACTGCCAAGATAAATTGCCCCCACACCCGACTCTTTCAAGTTAAGGAGTTTATCCTCACCATCCTCGTCCTTATACCACACTTTAAGGGATTCGAAAATGTCATCATTTTCATCAATCCATCCGTTACCATCCAAATCATACTGAGCCAGGTCAGCGAATCCATCTCCCGATTTTGTGCCAAACAACTCAGCTCCATCGTTAATGATTCCATCGCCATTTTTATCCAGTGCCAGGAATCCGTTGCCACCTTTTAACATACTGATTTGCTCAGCCTCTCCATCACAGTCAAGGTCAAATGTGAACTTCTGATCTGACAGGTCTGCCACATCACCAGAGAAGTTAAGAACGAGCGGGTCGCACATGTTGGTAATCGCAACACCCTCACTCCTGTAATAGCGTTCAAAGCTACTGGTCATGGCCACATCGATATTAAAATCTATGTTTCTGCCATCTGCTGTAGTTACATTTCCTTTTGAGGAAAATGATACACTCTGGGTTTCTTGCTCATAAACCTCCTGGACCCCGTACAGCTGAATTGTCTGCATAGGATGAATGGAATTAAATCCATAGTTCTCTGTTCCCGAGTTGCCTCCGGTGTTTAGATTCTCCAGACCATACTTTTGGGCTAAATCCTTTGCCGATTCGTCACCAAATAAGATTCTCCACAGATACAATACAAACTGCTGCTTTAGACTCTGAAGATCTCTTACAGCTGTAGGTTCACTAACATCTGAGATATTTGTAATCTTGTTAGATGCATTGAACCTTGCAAGTACATCATTGTCTCCTGACGTCTTACTAACCTGCTCCTTTTCCTCATCATTCTCTTTGTTTGCCAATGCTGTGTATGTGTCAGCAAAGCTCTTATCTGATGCTACATCATTTGCATCAGAATTTTCTCGCAGCATAAACTGCAACTTCCTTGTTGAACTGGAACTTCTCGCTCCAGCAGAATCCATTCTTATGTCATAGGATTCAATTATCAACTACTATCTCCTTTCAAATATGTAAATATTAGGCAGACTTTTCCCCATAGCTTCCCTCATTAGAAAACAAAAAGAGGGATTCCATATTCCTGAAACCCCTCCATGGTTTTATCTGTCCTACATTACATATATCGGAAATAAAAACACAAACTTTAGATTCTGTTGTAGTTAATCAAGCATCCCTTAAGAATGATCTGACGCTCTTCGTTGGTCATATCGCCAAGTGTAAGATCGAATTCCTTAAGTCCTGCGTCTGTTACAACATATGCCTTAATAACTTCTGTCTTATCTTCTACAGCCTTTCTGATACCTGGGATGTAGAGATAATCAAGGTTCTTGAATGGAAGCTCTCCTTCCTTGATAAGGAATGGAAGCATACCCCAGTTCATAAGATTACTACGATATCTCTTTGTAGCATACTCGTTAGCGATATTAGCCCAACCACCAAGTACCTTCTGACAGCTTGCAGCCTGCTCTCTTGCTGAACCATCACCCGGTTTTACAGCAAAGATTGTTGAACCATAGCCAATACCATCAGCTACAGCATTTGGATATGTCTTTTCAACTACATCCATTACAGCCTTAAGTTCTGGCTTAACTGCATATACATCTTCACCTGCAACAAGTGCGTTCTGAGCTTTCTGCATATCTTTTGCAAGTCCAACATAATTTGGATCCTTACGAGAAAGTGTGAACTCTGCAAGTCCAAGTGGATTTGATCTGAATGATGATGTCTCACCTGATGGAATTAACTCATCAGTTGTTGTTACAGGATCGTGAATCTCACTTACTACTCTTAATACAAGGTTGTTTGGAAGTGCTTCCATCTTTGGCCAGTCCTTAATGTTTGGACCAAATTTGATTTCAACAGATGGGTCAGCAACACCCTTGCTGTCAAATACTCTGTTCTTGTAAATATTGCTATCGAAATGATACTTGTAAGCACCAATTCTTCCTTCCATCTCAGTTGCTGGTGTAAGGTATCCCTTGTTAGCTGCTGTTGCTGCAATCGATCTTGCATCCATAAGTGCAACAGAAGCAACCTGGCCATTCTGTACCTTAGAACCTTCTCTGTTAGGGAAGTTACGTGTTGAATGTCTAATTGAAAATGCGTTATTTGCAGGTGTATCACCGGCACCAAAGCATGGTCCACAGAATGCTGTCTTAAGAACAGCACCAGTCTCAAGAAGAGTCTGAGCGCAACCATTTTTCATAAGTTCCATATAAATTGGTGTAGATGCTGGATATACGTTAAGTGTAAACTCATCTGCTCCAATATAATTGCCTTTAAGGATATCTGCTGCAGCACAGATGTTTTCGAATCCACCACCTGCACATCCTGCGATAACACCCTGATCTACGTAAAGCTTGCCATTTCTGATCTTATCCTGAAGACTGAACTGAATGCTGTCACCGAAGCTTACTTTTGCTCTTTCTTCTACATCATGAAGGATATCTGCAAGATTTGCATTTACCTCATCAATTGTATATGCGTTAGATGGATGGAATGGCATAGCAATCATTGGCTTAACCTTATCAAGCTCGATTGTAATCATGCCATCATAGTATGCAACCTCACCTGGATTAAGTTCCTTATAATCTTCACTTCTTTCATGAATATCATAGAAATCCTTAATCTGGCTGTCTGTCTTCCAGATAGATGAAAGACATGTTGTCTCTGTTGTCATTACATCAACGCCGATACGGAAGTCAGCACTTAAGTTTTCAACACCTGGTCCAACGAATTCAAGTACTTTATTCTTAACATATCCGTTTGCAAATACAGCTCCAATAAGTGCAATTGCAACGTCCTGAGGACCTACACCAAGTGTTGGCTTGCCTGTAAGGTAAATACCAATTACGCCTGGTCTGTCGATATCATATGTCTGATTAAGAAGCTGCTTAACAAGCTCTGGTCCACCTTCACCCATTGCCATAGTACCAAGAGCACCATAACGTGTATGAGAGTCAGAACCAAGAATCATCTTTCCGCCACCTGCAAGCATTTCTCTTGCAAACTGATGAATAACTGCCTGATGAGGTGGTACATATACACCGCCGTATTTCTTAGCACATGTAAGTCCAAACATGTGGTCATCTTCGTTAATTGTTCCGCCTACTGCACAAAGTGAGTTATGGCAGTTTGTAAGTACATAAGGAATTGGGAACTTCTCAAGTCCTGATGCACGTGCTGTCTGAATAATACCAACAAATGTGATATCATGGCTTGTTAATTTATCAAACTTAATCTTAAGCTTGTCCATGTTATCAGATGTGTTGTGATCTGCAAGAATACCATAAGCGATAGTCTCTTTTGATGCGCAGTCCTTACATACGTCTTTTCCTGTTTTAGCTTTGACTGCTGCTACTGCTTCTGGGCCATCTTCAACGATATCTACACCATTGATAAGATATGCTCCACCTTTTGATAATGTAACCATATAGTTCTCCTTTTTCCCTATTAACAACTAAATTGTTTAATCAGGTTAAAAAACACCTATAACCAGCACCCATTTTCGGATGCTGGTTAGGTTAATATTACAATGTTTTATTTTGTTTCTGTAGCTTTCTTCTTTGGAAGCTTAACCTTGTCAAGTTTCCAGATGTCATCTACATATTCCTGAATAGTTCTATCAGAAGTAAACTTGCCTGAGCATGCTACGTTAAGAATAGCTGCCTTAGCCCATCTTTCTTCATCACGATAGAATTCTTCAATCTTCTTCTGTGCATCTGCATAAGAACGGAAGTCCTTAAGGATGAAGTATCTGTCTGCCTTGTCTGTAGACTCTGTGTTAAGAAGAGAGTTGTAAAGTGTTCTGAAAAGTTCAGGATCTTGTGGTGAATAGAAGCCATTTACAAGCTGCATAAGCACCTTTCTAATCTCTTCGTCACTATTGAAGATATCCATTGGATTGTAGCCACCGTTATTCTCGAAGTTAATAACTTCATCTGAACTAAGACCGAAGATTACTGCATTGTCTGCACCAACCTCTTCTACGATTTCTACGTTAGCGCCATCCATTGTACCAAGTGTGATTGCACCATTTAACATGAACTTCATGTTACCTGTACCAGATGCTTCCTTAGAAGCTGTAGAAATCTGCTCTGATACATCTGCTGCTGCAAAGATCCACTCAGCGTTAGATACGCGGTAGTTCTCTATAAATACAACCTTAATCTTTCCATCAATTGATTCATCATTGTTAACAACGTCTGCTACAGAGTTAATAAGCTTGATTGTAAGCTTAGCATTCTTGTAACCAGCTGCTGCCTTAGCACCAAAGATAAATGTTCTTGGGTAGAAATCCATCTCTGGATGTTCCTTGATCTGGTTGTAAAGGTACATTACATGAAGGATGTTAAGAAGCTGTCTCTTATACTCATGAAGTCTCTTAACCTGTACATCGAAGATTGATCTTGGATCTACGTCAATACCGTTGTGCTCCTTGATGTACTTAGCAAGACGTACCTTATTCTGATACTTAATGTTCATAAACTCCTGACGACACTGCTCATCATTAGCATAAACCTTAAGTTTCTTAATCTTTGCAAGATCTGTAATCCAGTCATCACCTACATGAGCTGTAACCCAGTCTGCAAGAAGTGGATTACCATGGAGAAGGAATCTTCTCTGTGTAATACCATTTGTCTTATTATTAAACTTCTCTGGGAACATCTCATAGAAGTCTCTAAGTTCCTGATTCTTTAAGATTTCTGTATGGAGTCTTGCAACACCATTTACAGAGTAACCAGCAACGATTGCAAGATGAGCCATCTTAACCTGTCCATCATATACGATAGCCATCTTTCTAATCTTTTCCTGATTACCTGGATATCTCTTCTCGATTTCGATGATAAATCTTCTGTTAATTTCTTCAACGATCTGATATACACGTGGAAGTAATCTTGAGAAGAGCTCGATTGGCCATTTCTCAAGAGCTTCAGCCATGATTGTATGGTTAGTGTATGCACAAACCTTTGTTGTAACATCCCATGCCTCATCCCATGTGAGATAGTAATCATCCATGAGGATTCTCATAAGTTCTGCTACAGCTACTGTTGGATGTGTATCATTGAGCTGGAATGCAACCTTCTCATACATCTTTCTGATATCGCTGTGTGAACGCATATACTTTGCAACTGCTTCCTGAACTGATGCAGAGATGAAGAAATACTGCTGCTTTAATCTAAGCTCTTTACCTGCATAATGGTTATCATTTGGATAAAGTACTTCAACGATGTTACGAGCAAGATTTTCCTGCTCAACAGCTTTCTGATATTCACCCTTGTCAAATGAGTCAAGCTGGAAACACTCAACTGGCTGAGCATCCCAGATTCTTAATGTATTAACAATACCATTGCCATAACCTACGATTGGAAGGTCGTATGGTACAGCATTTACAGCCTGATAGTTTTCCTGTGTAAATACGTTTCTTCCATTTTCATCTACATGAACACTTACGTATCCACCAAACTTAACTGTCTTTGTATATTCAGGACGACGAAGTTCAAATGGATTGTTAACTGCAAGCCAGTTATCTGGAGCCTCAACCTGGAATCCGTCTTTAATCTTCTGAGCAAACATACCGTAACGATATCTGATACCACATCCGTATGCACCATAACCAAGTGTTGCAAGTGAATCAAGGAAACATGCTGCAAGACGTCCAAGACCACCATTACCGAGTGCTGCATCTGGCTCCTGATCTTCGATAACATTGATATCAACACCAAGCTCCTCAAGGCATTCCTGAACATCCTTGTATGCCTGAAGGTTAATCATGTTGTTACCAAGGGCACGTCCCATAAGGAACTCCATTGACATATAGTAAACAATCTTTGGATCCTTCTTTTCATATTCCTTCTGAGTTGTCATCCAGTGATCAACGATTGCATCCTTGATTGCATAACCAACTGCCTGGAATATCTCCTGATTTGATGCTTCTTCGATATTCTTACGATATAAAGTTTTTACATTGTACAATACACTTCTTTTAAATAATTCCTTATCAAAATCAAGTGTTGCCTGTGCTTTCTTTGCCATAAATAAAATCCTTTCTTTTATGCCCCTATATCCCATAAATCCGTCCGTGGAAACCACGGACGAGAAATTATTACATCTTCTCGATGCAGATTGTTACGCTTTCTCCATTAACGTTCCAATCCTTCTTTACAGCATATTCATCTGTAAATGAGAATGTATCAGCAAGAACCTTATCACCAATTGCCTTTTCATTCTTCTTAACAACTTCTGCAAGCATTGCGTTATTAAGAACAGCAACCTTAATATGATCCATTACTTCAAAGTCAGCATCCTTACGCATTGTCTGGATTTTAGAAATGATTTCATTTGCGTGACCTTCTTCAATAAGCTCAGCAGTAAGTGTTGTATCCATTACTACTGTTGTCTTATTGTCAGCCTCTGTTACGAAACCTTCCTTCTGATTCATTGTGATAAGAAGATCTTCCTCTGTAAGTCTGATTTCTTCTCCATCATCAAATACAAGTGCGCCGTTGGCCTTAAGTTCATCCATAGCAGCATTGCCATCTAAAGCAGCTAATGTCTTCTGGATAAATCCAAGATGCTTACCGTACTTAGGACCAACTGTCTTAAGCTGTGGTTTAAATGTATATGTTGTGAAGTCTCTTACATCATCTGTAAATGTAACCTTCTTAACATTCAATTCGTCCTCAATGATTTCTACATAGAACTCACCAAGCTTGTTCTCTGTCTTAACAAACATGTTAGCGATTGGCTGACGGTTCTTGATATTAGAAGCATTTCTACATGCACGTCCCTTAACAACGATATCAACAACTGCATCCATATTTGACTCAAGAGCCTTATCAATCATCTTTGTATCTACAACAGGGAAGTCGCAAAGATGTACACTGATTGGTGCATTTGCATCAATTGAGCATACAAGGTTACGATAGATTTCATCTGCCATAAATGGAATCATTGGAGCTGCTGCCTTTGATACAGTAACAAGTGCTGTATAAAGTGTCATGTAAGCATTGATCTTATCCTGTTCCATTCCCTTAGCC
>JAZQOC010000058.1:0-42564 GCA_045627645.1 Lachnospiraceae bacterium | reverse complement strand
GTCATTGATAATTCCAGAACCTGCTTCTCCAAATCACTAAGATTTTCCTCCAGTTTTTTTTCAAGCGCTTCCACATTTTCCTTATCTATTATCATCTCTTCAGGATTAACATCCTTCTTGGATGGCACATTTTCAATCATGCTTCCTGAATCGTCCCCATTATCATCATTATAACCATGAATTGAAATATATGTATTAAGCGGGATATGTTTCTGTCTTTGCGAAGCCTGAACAGCGTTGTATATCTGTCTGCTTATACACAATTGAGCGAATGTAGAAAATGAAGCATCTCTGCCTATATCATAATCCTGAACTGCCTTAAATAGTCCAATCATGCCCTCCTGAATCAAATCCTCAGGTTCAGCTCCAAGGATATACATAGACTTCGCTCTTGCCCTGACCATATCCTTATATTTGTTAATGAGTACTTCTACGTAAGTCTTATCACCATCGTGAATACTCATTATCATTTCATCATCTGACAATTCCATGCTATTAATTAATTTCTGATTCATAAATAATTATTTAGACATCCTCTGTCTTACAATCTCATAAGCAAGTACACCCGCTGCAACACTGGCATTTAGTGAATCAATATCGCCTTTCATTGGAATAGATGCAACATAATCACATTTTTCCTTAACAAGTCTTGATACACCTTCACCTTCATTGCCAATAACAAGACCTATTGGTCCTGTGAGGTTCTGTCTGTACATCACTTCTCCATCCATATCTGCGCACACAAACCAAAGACCTTTGTCTTTAAGTTCCTCAATAGTTTTTGCTATATTGGTAACTCTAACAACAGGCGTGTAATTAAGAGCACCTGCACTTGTTCTTGCAACCGTTGCTGTAAGTCCTACAGCTCTGTTTTTGGGAATGATTACGCCATGAGCACCCGCAAGATTAGCCGTTCTGATGATTGCGCCCAAATTGTGTGGATCCTCAATGTTATCAAGAATAAATACAAAGGGTGCTTCGCCCTTTTCCTCAGCCTTAGCAAATACTTCTTCAATTTCGCTATATTCATATGCTGCGGCATAAGCAATTACTCCCTGATGCTTTCCAGTTTCCGAAAGCTGGTCCAAACGCTCCTTGGCAACATATTTTACAAATATATCTTTCTTCTTTGCTTCTCTCTTGATAGTCATAACAGGACCATCGTTGCAACCATCCAATACATAAAGCTTATCAATTGGCTTCCCTGCTCTGATTGCTTCGATTACAGGATTACGTCCCTCTATAAGTGTCTCATTTACCTTACTTTCCATATATCTCCAATCCGGCCCTGACAAGGCCTTCCTTAACCAGCTCAATCATTCTGGTCTGCTGACCTGTGAGATACAGGTATCCCATCAGTGCCTCAAATCCGGTTGCCTTTCTGTAATCTGTTACAGAGGCATTCTTAGCAGTAGTAAAACTTTTCGCATTTCTTCCTCTGCGATAACAATCTGCTTCTGCGTCTGTCATAATATCTAACAGGCTCTCCGCCATAACAGCCTGTGACTGTGCCTTAACAATCTTTGATTTCTGTTTATGAAGACTCTCTGTTGATCTGTTACCATCAAGAATCAACAAAGTTCTTATAATCTGATCAAAAACACAATCCCCTATAAAAGCAAGTGTAAGAGGTGAATATGTTTTGATATCCACCTCTTTGCATTCAAACTCTTTCTTTAATTGTTCAAGAAGGCTTAAACTCTCTTCCACGTTACACCCTCTCTTGTATCTTCAAGAACGATTCCCATATCAAGAAGCTGCTGTCTGATTTCATCAGCTCTTGCAAAGTTCTTTTCCTTCTTAGCTGCAGTACGTTCTTCAATAAGTTTCTCTATATCATCATCAAGGCTTTCCTTCTGCTTAACAACGATAAGACCAAGAATATCGCAAAGAAGAAGTAATTCGCTGAGCATAGTCTCAAAGCCCTTCTTTGTAGATACTTCAATCATGTTGATATTGATGTATTTAACAAGTTCAAAGACAATTGAAATAGCATCTGCAGTATTGCAGTCATCACCCATGGCATCTTCAAAACGAAGTTTGAAGTCCTTCATGCCATCCATAATCTTTGGCTCGTTACGGGCAAATCTGTCACCATCAGACATCTCAATTGCATGTTCAAGTTTCTCAACACATGTTCTGATACGGTCAAGTGAATTCTTAGCTGATTCCATAAGTTCATCTGAGAAGTTAAGTGGACTTCTGTAATGAGCTGACAGCATGAAGAATCTAAGAACCATTGGCTCATATCTTCTTAAGATATCTCTTACTGTGAAGAAATTACCTGCAGATTTACTCATTTTCTTATTATCAATATTTAAAAATGCGTTATGCATCCAGTATCTTGCAAATGTTGTACCATTGCATGCTTCAGACTGAGCAATCTCATTTTCATGATGAGGGAATATAAGATCCTCTCCACCCGCATGAATATCAATTGTATCTCCAAGGTACTTCTTACTCATGGCTGAACATTCAATATGCCATCCTGGTCTACCCTGGCAGTACAATGAATCCCAATATGGCTCACCATCCTTCTTAGGCTTCCAAAGTACGAAATCAAGTGGATCTTCCTTCTGATCTTCACCTGATACAAGAAGTGATCTGTTACCGCCCTGAAGATCATCAAGATTTTTGTGAGATAACTTACCATATTCTTCAAATGATCTTGTTCTAAAGTATACTGTTCCATCCTTAGCAACATAAGCATGATCCTTAAGTACAAGTTCATCTATTAATGCAAGCATCTCTGGAATCTCTTCTGTAGCCTTTGGATGTGTTGTTGCTGGCTTAATATTAAGAGCAGCCATATCCTTCTTACATTCTTCGATATATCTTTCTGAGATAACTGAAGGTTCAACGCCTTCCTCCAAAGCCTTCTTAATAATCTTGTCATCGACATCTGTAAAGTTTGATACATAGTTTACGTCAAGGCCCTTATATTCAAGGAATCTTCTGAATGTATCAAATACAATCATAGGTCTTGCATTACCGATGTGAATCAGGTTATATACTGTTGGTCCACATACATACATGCTTACATGGCCTACATGTAATGGGAAAAATTCGTCTTTCTTCTTTGTCAAAGTGTTGTAAATTCTCATCTTGCTTATTCTCCTCTATATCAAGCCTATCGCTTAATTCCAAAAATTTTTATGCCTGCTTAATACAGCCACTACAGCCTTCGCAGCCTCTGTTTGTAACATCCATAGTTGCAAAATCACATGGACTTTCTATCAGACAAATGGAATATGCTGAAATTCCTTCACCACTTCCAGTAAATCCCATCCATTCCTCTGTTGTAGCCTTTACATTGACCTGACTTATGTCTATAGACAATGTATCTGCTATATTGGCTCTCATTGTATCAATGTGTGGTCTCATCTTAGGCGCCTGAGCCACAATTGTCGCGTCAATGTTCTGAATAATATAGCCTTCTTCGTCAAGCATCTTTCCCACTTCACCAAGAAGTTTAAGACTGTCAGCACCTTTATATTTATCATCTGTATCTGGAAAATGCTTTCCTATGTCTCCCAAAGCCGCTGCTCCAAGCAGAGAATCTGAGATAGCATGTAACAGTACATCTGCATCAGAATGTCCAAGCAATCCCTTCTCGTATGGAATGTTAACTCCACCAATGATAAGGTCTCTTCCTTCCACAAGACGGTGAACGTCATAACCCATTCCCGTTCTCATATAAACCTCCTAATCAGTACCTCTAAATTAAATTCTTGTCACCAAGATTCTTAAGGTCTGCAATAGTATAATATGGTCTAAATTTATTACTTCCAAAAATCGTATAGAATCCGCTAAAGATTCGATCAATTACTATCTGTACGCCTTCCGAGCTAGCTTCTAAAAGTATAGCCAGGAACTGTTCTTTACTGTATCTTGTTACGATATCCACATTACGAATAGTCTGTCTGATAGACTGCTCCATACATAACATAGCTCGTTCAATTTCATCAACTGTGGCATCTGGCACATTTTCCGTATCGATAGATATCATAATCAGTTTAAATGAGTGATCATATCGCTTTTCGAGATTAGCCACATATTCAAAGAGCTTTGTGAACTGTCTGTATTCAACATCCATAGCCCCTTCATAGCTTCCGCTTGTCTTGATACCATGTACAAGTTTATTAATATCAACACTTGTTTTCGCTGTGCTGTCACTATCTTCGTTGTAGAAACTATATCCTTCTTTACCATTCTGCTTAACATAGTAAAGTGCTTTATCAGCCCTGTTATATACATCACCATACTCATCAAAAGGTGTACACATTACTAAGCCCGCTGATAAAGAAGCAACACTAATATCTGATATATTATTCTTAGCTGTCGTAAACTCTGCAATAACTTTTTGCACTAATTTTTCAGCTTCTGTTCTATCGGCATTTGGATAAAATACAATAAATTCATCGCCACCAAGTCTGCAACACAGCTTGGTATCGCAATTCGCTTTCATTGTATCACCCATTAGTTTTAAAACTTTATCTCCAGACTTATGTCCGTTAGTATCATTGATTTTCTTTAAGTTATCAACATCAAAGAATACGAAACAGCCTGGATTTTCAGTTATGGCCTGAGCAATAACTCTTTCACCTGCAGTTCTGCTTAAAAGTCCAGTTGTAATATCATAATCATCTTCACCATTCTTAGCTACAAAAGACTGCATAACAGTCTGTAACAATGACGATGAACCATCTATTCCAACGCCTTCTGGTACCTGCTCAGATCCGTCTATCACACCGTGATCAAGAAGTCCCATAAAAACATCAAGCATATAAGGGTCAAACTGCTTGCCCTTACCTTCAATAAGCTCTTCTCTAATCTGTTCCTTAGATAGCGCTCTTCTATATACACGCTTTGAGTTCATAGCGTCAAATGCGTCCGCTATAGCTACTATACGTGCCTCCTGTGAAATATCATTTCCAGCTAAACCGCCTGGATAACCAGTTCCATCAAATCTTTCATGATGATGTCTCGCAACATCCTCCGCTCCCTTAACAAGCAGCTTTGATTGAAGCATCTCAGCACCTGCTGTTGTATGAGTTTTTATCATTTCAAACTCATTTTCATCCAAAGTCTTTGGATTGTTAAGAAGTTTTTCTGGTACTCCAATGTTACCTATATCATGCAAAAGGGCTGAATACTTAAGATTCTCTAATCTTTCATCATCCCAGCCTAATGCTTCACCCATTAGCACTGCATATTTACTAACTCTTGAAGAATGACCAACCGCATAAGGATCCTTAGAATCAATTATGTTGGCAAGAGTAAGCAGTGTCTGAAGAGACATCTCCGCAATCTTCTTACTTCTTTCTTCCGCTTTTGCAGTCTGTCTTGCAACTTCTTCCTTAAGATTTGTCTGAAGAAAATGTAATTCTATAATTCTTGAAAGACGCTGAATTAAGATATCCTGTCTGAAAGGTTTTGTTATAAAGTCGTCTGCACCTTCCATAAGACCACTTGCTTCAGTCTCTCTGTCATCATCTGCAGTCACAAAAACAACAGGGATATCTCTGGTAGCCTCGTTACCTTTCAAAAAGTTGATAACCTCATGGCCATTCATCCCTGGCATATGTACATCAAGAAGAACTAAATCTGGTTTTTTCTCTTCAACAAGTTTAAGTGCTTCACTACCTGAAGCAGCTTCCCTTGTGGTAAACCAGTCTTTTAACATTCTATTTGCAATTTTTCTGTTTACAGGCTCATCATCTACTATGAGAATATCAGCCTTTTCACTAAAAAAATCTCTCATCTTAAGCTATCGCATTCTTAACCATATCAAGTGTCTTAATATACATATCAAGGCAATCCGCATGGTTTGACTCTATAGTATTAACATCACCGCTCTTACATGCATTTTCTAAAGCCAATGCTTTTGCAGACAATTCTTCTGCTCCTATTGTAAGAGACGTACTTTTAACCGAATGAATTCTGATTCTGTAATTTGCCCAGTCTTTGGCATCAAATAATGCTATAAGTTCATCTACCTTGTTAGAGTTAATATATTCTTCTAAAACCTCTCTGTAGAAGTCCTCGTCATCCATGCAATATGACATTCCAAGTTCAATATTGATTCCAAACAATTTATCTAACATTTCTCACCTCAATCAGATCAAAATTTACTGTTAATTACATCTTAATGAATCAAAAAATACTCGCACGTATACGTAATCTATCATATCACTAAACAGCATCTATTATCAAGCATACTATTTTTTGCATTTTCATATTTAAAAAGCATAAAAATCCCCTGTTTAGGCGGGTTAATTCCACCCAAACAGGGGCTCTCTAATTTTTTGATATTATATTCAATTAGACTGATACGTCTATACTAGTAGACATAGGTGCATCTACCTGGATATTAATTTGTGGCATCACAGTATCAGAGCTTATACTTAGGCCTCCACTATTGCCAAGCGGTATGCCCAAACTTCCACTGCCTTTTTGCTTTTCCAACTGCTCGAATACTGCTTTAAGATAGTCCGCATCAGCTTTGACCATTTCCTTCATCTCTTTGCATCGATGTTTAATCTTAAGCATCTTAAGATCTTCTGGATCCATATCGCCTTTGGCAGCCATCAGCGAATCTGTTAATTCTCCAAGGCCCATCTCTTCAAGCATATCCTGCATACTTTCTGACATTTCATCAAGAGTTTCCTCTGTAAGTTCTTCCATGTCATCCATCATCATTTCAATATCATCTTCATAATCACTTTCTTCCTGTTCAACTACTACATCAGAGCATGGACCACCAGAAGCCTTAGCCAATTCTTCTTCCTCAAGATGACTTACTTTCTTTCTGGCAACTCTTTCCATTGCCTTAGCGTGGTTGATTGCTGCCTCAACTTCTTCAGGATCATATTTACCACTTTGCTTTTCCTGTTTAAGCCTGAGTAATTCACGTCTTGCAGAACTTACAGCCTGTCTTGCGGTCTGGGAAGTCTTACTACGAATAATCTGAGAAGATATATCCTTAAACTGGTATTTTAATTTTTTCTTCTCAAGAGAAGCATTCTTCATGTTCTCCCTTTGCGCTTTAAGCTTTTCACTGTAACTCATAGAACTGGCCAATATATTATTGTTGTTAAGATATACCGGCTTCTTCTCTTCCTGTTTTGCTTCTGTAAGCATACGTTTTAGGCTTATATGTCCATTGTTTACATCTGCAGTTCCCTGAAAATCATTAATCTTCTTATTTACAGCATACAATAGATTGCTATTTTTGTATGAATTAGTATTAAGTTGTAAATTCACTCTCATAGCAACCCTCCTTTGCCATAAAAACAGTTTAAATATTACGCTGTGAAATCAATATTCTGTCCTATCATCTTTTCACTTTCGGTCTGAATATTATTACTGCGCTCATTGAAGTTATATTCTTCAATTTTCGTAATCAGGCTTTCAAAATCATCAGCCATAATTGTCACTATCTCTTCATCTGAATCAACACTGGAAGATTGATTCTTTTCACCAATTTCTTTTAGTTTTTCCTCCAGTTTTGCTTTGTCAGCCTTTTTCTGCTCAGCTTTTTTCTCTGCCTTCTTCTCTTCTGCTTTCTTCTCAAGTCTAGCCTTCTGAGCATCATTAGTCTTTTGAAGTGCTGCAAAAAATGATGTTGTACCATTGTCATTGACCTGCATTACAACGCCTTTAAGATTAGCGCCTACACTCTGTGCTGCAGCCTTAATCTGTTCAATCTGCTGCGTAGCACCACTTAAGATACCCTCATACTGCTTGCAGAAGTTCGCATCCGTAGCCATCCTCTCTATTTTCTCCTCATCAATAAGCACAACAGTCTTCAGACTATTGGCATACTGACCAGCATTGGCTCTCGCATTTTCCTTCTCAGCCGAGCTAACAAGAATAAAATCATACTGTCCGTACTTCTTCTTTAACTGTTCATAATATTTCTGAGCTTTTTCTGATAACTGTGGTCCACCAACTGTTTTACCATAATTAGTCTTATTATCTGTGGTTTCATTTACTGACTTGCTTTTAACATACTCAGTCTGTGTCTGATATGCACTCATTGCACTACTAACGTTCATACGCCAATCCTCCTTGATTTACAGGCACTTAAACACACTATTCAAAACAAGATTTTGGAAATAATCGTCAGAACTGACAAAATGAAAAAAGATATAGTAAGACTACTATATCCATAAGCACTCAATCCTTGAGAAAATAAACCGAAATCCGTTTCGATCTTATGAAACTTATATAACTTATATCGACCAATTACTAATTAATCGTTATATAAACATCTTAACATATTATGAAACAAAAACAAGCACTAAAAAAGGGCAACCTTTGTATTGGTTACCCTCAAATTTTATTATTCTTCTCCTGGACACATAGTAAAGAAAACATAGTTCCCAGAAGTAACACATACGGTCTCTGCAGCTTCAGTACAAATATTCCAACGTGGATCTGCAGTTGATTCCAACGTGAGTTTCAGGCCATCTGGGTCATCTGTTTCAAAGATATATCCAACAAATGGAATAGATCCAATCATAGGTGCAAACTGAACAGCTGACTTGAATCCTTTTACCTCTTCTGTGAATCCATTGAGATAACCTTCCTGTGCTTCAATCACTACACAATCAAGACCTGAGGCTTCGGCAAGTTCCTCCGCAAGTGCCTGTGTATCACCCTGGCCTATTTTGTTTAAAAACATTCCAGCAAGTTTATTTCCCATAGTTGAATCATCTATTGTTATCTCAGTTGATTCATTATCTGAACTTGTAGAATTGTTTCCGCAGGCTGCTAGCGAAAAAGCCAAAACAAATGCTAATAATAATGCAAAATATTTTTTCATATTCTATCCTCTTTTTACAATTTTTCCCATAAGGTATTTCTTTAATAAATTAAATGCCCATGCAAGCAATATTAGAATAAATACCGTAAGTACAAAGGTAATAATCTTTGCTATCGGTAATATTAAAATCAGTACTCTTAGAAATTTAAAAATCTTTGTTTCTATGGCATAGCCAAATATCATCTGCATTCCATAAATTTCCAATGTGAAGGAACCTACAAACCCTAACAGTCCTTCTTGAAGATTAATCCTATCTGACAAATAATCAAATAGCAGTACAAACGCTACTGTAAATGGAATTACAAACAGATAATAAATATCGGTAATTGGCTTGGAAATGCGCACATTACTGCAGCAAAAATAAATGATTATTCCCCCAAGTATTAATCCTGTTACAATGCAGGCGCTTTCGCATTTACCCAATACTCTTTTTATATCTTCGTAACACAGTCCCAATACAAATATCGGAATACGGTTAAGCATAATAAATATCGTGCTATAGTCAAATACATACTGCAATACGACTACTATTATAAGCCATGCAAGTATGACCAGTGCTCCGGCTTTCCAACCCGTTTTATTCTTTAGAATTATTACACCTGGAGCCATCAAGTATATCAGCATTATGGCTATAGCGAACCACAGAAACGATCCACCGCCTTTAGTGAAGAATTCTACTCCACTTACCACTTTCAACAATTGAAGTATGTTCCATCGCTTATATATAGCACAAATTATGGCCATTATAACAAAAGGCAAATATACATTAAGCAGTCTGTTTCTAATAAACTCAAGATAATTAATATGTTCTCTTTTTGAAAGCGAATAAGCCGATACCAAAAAGAATATATCTACGCCAATATACGTACTTCGGTATATGGATGCTTCTATCATTGTATTGGTCAAAGGCATCCAAAAGTGAAATATTATTATAAACAGGGCAGCTAACCCCATCAATGCTCTCTTACACTTCATAAAGCCAACTACAATACAGCTATAAAGTCATCCTTAACTTCTGCGAAGCTGTCGTCTACAAAACCGAAATCCTTCTCCTTGTAGTTCCAAAGAGCACGTCCGATTCCATGATTTTTAAATGCTGTATGAATATCTCTTAACCAGTTAATCTTTGATGGATTGTCTGAAAGATCAATTGCACCATACTCACCACAATATAAAGGTGCATTATATTTTTCTGCTGCATCAACTGCATCCTTGAAGATAATCTCAAAGAACTCTGGTCCTAATTCCTTTACTTCGTCTAAGAAGATAACGCCATTTGATACATCAATAGCTTCCTTGCTAAGTCTTCTGTACTCCTCGATTGGAAGCGGATACTTAACACGGAAATCAGCTGGCATATAATCTACCCAGTAAGCTCCCTGATGTGTAAACAGGAATGGCTCATAGCAATGGAAATTGTAAACAATCTTATCATCTGCTGGTGGATCAAGAAGTTTTACATTTGACACATGGTTGTACATAACACCACCAACTACGATGTATGAATTTGGACAAATCGAACGAATAAGTTCGATGTATTTCTTAACAATTCCATTCCAAGCCTCATAAACCTCCTGAAGAACAACTTCATTAAGTGGTTCGAATGCAACTATGTCCTGATCATCTTTAAATGTTTCTGCGATTTTTGCCCAAAGCTTAAAGAATCTTGCCTGAAGTGCCTCATCATAAAAGAATGCACGTCTGTCCATATCCTTCTTAAGTGGGTCAAATGAATAACCATAGCACTCATGTAAGTCAATTAACATATGAAGTCCATGCTTCTTACACCATTCACAGCAGTTCTTAAGATAATCAAAACCACTCTCGATTGGTACACCGGCTTCGTCTTCTAAAACATTGTAATCTACTGGCACTCTGACATGGTCAAAGCCAAGGCTAGCTATGTACTCAATATCCTTTTCTGTTATAAAAGCATCAAAATGTTCCTTATCATACTTGGCAAACTGCGAAATCCAGCCTCCTAAGTTTACTCCTTTTTGAAAATTCTCAAAAATTCTCATCTAATTGTCCTCCCATACATTAATGTCTTACAAAATAATCTCTTACTTCTTTAATCGGTATTGGCTTTGAATAATTAAAGCCCTGTAAATAATCCGCTCCCCAGTCACTGCAAAGTTCTGCCTGCTCATTGGTCTCAACACCCTCGAAAAGAATCTTGTAATCCATCTTTTTAAAGGTTTCTGCAAATCTCCTAAGCATATCAGATATATTGCCATCATATTGAGCAGACATAAGAATTGATCTGTCATATTTGACAACATCGAATCCAAGCTTTGTTACACGTTCAAAGTTAGAATAACCTGTTCCATAATCATCAAGATATATGGTCATTCCAGCCTTCTTTAATGCCGCAATTTTTTCCTTCGCACGATTGTAGTCGTTCTCATTCTGACTTTCTGTAAGTTCAATCCCAATCTTTGACGGGTCCACACCATTTGACTTGACTATTTCGATAATCTCATCACAAAGATTAGCCTCTTTAAGTTCCGATGCAGCTATATTAACTGATACACGCTTATATTCGAAGCCTTCATTCTCTAAAGCCTTTAACTCTTTACATACTTTATTAAGCATTATCTTAGTAAGCGTGTGAATATAACCAAATTCTTCGGCAAGTGGAATTACTACCATTGGCGATACAATATTCTGTTCAGGTATGGATAATCTCATAAGGGCTTCGCCCGTATCATAAATACCTGTTTTTGTATTTTTAATCGGCTGGCAGTATACCAGCACTCTTTCATCTTCTAAGTCCTGCTTCTTTGCTATATCTTCTAAAACATCCTTAACGCTTTGCATCAGCTTAAGGGATTCCTTCTTTTCATCATCGATAATAGTAAGACTGTTCTCATCTACAGACTTAAGCAGATATTTTACTATATGTTTTACATCTATACCCGTATGGATAAAGTCCATATCAGGCATACCTATTGCCTTATAATCCAGGTTAAACGTCCTGTAATACGGAGGGAACACTTTGTAGAACAATTCATTCATTATTGCCAGTGTATCTCCATTTTCTTCCGTTCTTGGTACAACAAGTACATAACAATCGCCTTCAAGTGTGAAGAAGGACGCATTGGCATAATACTTGTACCAAAAGGTTGTCAATACTTTTCCAAGTTCGTCAGACACATCTGATGCATTGGTTGTTTTTAACTCAAGCACCAAAAAATCCATAGGAATCTTAAGTTTAATATATCTATCTACATAGGCCGCAAAACTCTCATAGTTCATTGCACCAGTTCTAAAATCAATTGGTCTGCTGTGAAGTGTAATCAGTACAACAACAATAGGCAGAACATATGTAAGACTTGTATATGTATTGGTATTCTTGATTGCACCATTGACCATAATAATGCCCATTATTCCAACGGTTGAAAGAAGACTCATTCTTACGGTTTTAATCAGGCGATGATTATAGAACAGCAACATACATCCAAGTAACAGCATTCCGTAAACATAGAATCCGTTATAGAAACTTATAATAGAATCCTTCCAGCCCTCTTCTGTGTAGCAAAAACCAATCTTTGTAAATGGCGAGCACAAATCAAGTGTCATAAACGCCACGAACATTAATCTTGTAAAATGCGCCACAGCCCTAACATATCCATCTTTTAAACCAAGAAGATCATCTATGTACAGGATATACAGATATAAACAAGACGTGAAACTGACATGGTTAACTGCCCTGAAAAAATAAAGCAAATAGTTATTGCCACTTGTCTTACAAACAACATCAAAAAGTATATTAGACAGCGAGCCAAAGAATACAAAAATGATCGCTGACTTTACAAATCTAAACTTCTTATCAACTGAAAAATATAATACAAAACGTATAATCAACAGAAGAATTACGCAAAATACTATCGATGAAGCATCAATGTTGTATGAATAATTTTCAACCAATTCCATTGCTGTCATAGCAACTCTCCTTTGAGTCATATACGTATAGTAATAATACCACATTTGTGGGTGTAAGTGAACCACAGTAACGGGGCGTGGCTCATTCTTCGTTTATCAAATCAACAAACAAAGTTTCCTTCCCCCCTTACTATAATTTTATTATCAATTATTATTTTTTTCTATATGTTTTGTCATATATAAGTAAAAATGATATATTGTATATTAATAAAGGAGGTTCTTCACTAGTATGAGTTATATTAAGCACAAATCAGATGAATCTATGGAAGATTATTTAGAGACCATTCTCCTCTTACAAAGAAAGAATGGCCATGTTCGATCAATAGATATTGCAACAGAATTAGAATATACAAAAGCCAGTGTTAGCATTGCTATGAAAAGCCTTCGAGAGAAAAAACTTATCACAATGGCAGAAACCGGATATATTACATTGACAGACGATGGTCTGAAAAAAGCTGAAAGTGTTCTTGAACGTCACACGCTTCTATCTAACTGGCTGATAAGTCTTGGTGTTAGTGAACAGACCGCTATAGAAGATGCTTGTAGAATTGAACATGATATTAGCGAAGAAACTTTTGAAATATTAAAAAAGCATGCTCTAAAATAAATCAGCAATGAACTTATTAAAAAAGCTAACAATTGATACCTCAACTGTTAGCTTTTTTTATTATCTGATTCACTTTATCATAATTGTCCTTTATATGCGGAAAACTACAATTAACACAGCTTTTAATCTGTTTGCCATTCTTTTCCACTAACTTATAATCACCAGGACAATTACTCATATTATAAAGGGGACAATAACAGAACAAACAGTTAATATTCTCTATTCCTTTATGGCATGGATAATATTGACATTCTCTGTTTTCAAAATAACTATACGAGTTACCCATTATTTGTTCTCCTCTTCTCACACTTTTCAATAAAGGCTTTTGCAAACTCCAAATTTGATGGATAGTACAAATGAGCAAATCCCCACCAATAATTTTCATCTATATGTGCCGCATCCCAACTACGCGAACCAGTTGGTTTTGTTGAAATTGCATCACTTCCATTGTTTGTACTGTCATAGTAATGGAATTCATGCCCTTTGACAGATTTATTAGCAGCTACAAAAAACTGACTATCCTTCTCTTCAATGTTTAAATATCCGAATCTTACCAGTCTATCCTTTTTCTCGCAGCTTCCCTTTACTGCACCAACCATGTCAAACTGTTCATCATCAACTTTTATACTATCATGCAGATACATAAATCCACCACATTCTGCAAGAGATGGCATTCCCGAATCAATCACATGCTTTATGGATTCAAGCATAGTTTTATTATCTGCGAGCTGTTTTGCATAAATCTCAGGATAACCGCCTCCCAAAAGAAGTCCATGCAAATCCTTTGGAAGTTTCGTATCGTGAATAGGTGAAAAAACTACCAGTTCAGCACCAAGTCTTTTTAAGAGTTTAAGGTTCTCCTCATAGAAAAAACAAAAGGCCTCATCTCTGGCTACACCAATTCTAACAGACTTCTTTTCGTCGCTATGTTCCTGCATCTGTTTATCTAACAGCTTACCAGAATCAACTGTGGCCATTTCCAGTAATTTTATAACATCCACAGTCTGTGCTATAGTGGCAGCTGCCTTCTGTATATCAGACTCAAGACTATCAATCTCATTTGGCATTTTTAATCCAAGATATCTACTCTCAATTTTTATATTATCAAGTTTTGGAAAATATCCAATTACTTTTATATTTAACTCATTTTCAATCTGCTCACTTATGGTCTCATAATACATTGGCGATATCTGATTAAGGATAACAGCTTTAATTCTGTCCTCATCATCCATTGCCTTAAACCCCTTAATAACCGCAAGTAAAGAACGGCCCATTCCGTGCGCATTTACCACCAAAATTACAGGTATGTCCAGTTTGCAGGCCAGATCATAAGATGAGCCATCATTAGATGATGAATTGATTCCATCATATAAGCCCATCACACCTTCAACCAGGGAAACATCACTATTATCCTCACCATAGAAGATTTCTTTTACTTCATCCTCGTCTGAAAAGAATAAATCGAGATTTTGTGATTCAATTCCCAGTACCGATTTGTGAAACATTGGATCAATATAATCCGGACCACATTTATAGGATTTAGGAGTCATATTCATATTTTTAATTGCCTTAAGTAACGCACAGGTAATCGTAGTCTTTCCACATCCGCTACCTGTCGCTGCTATCATAAATGCGCTCTTCATATTTATACCCGTTACATAAAATTAAATGCAAAAACAAATACAGGATTGTTAGCACTAAGCATATGATATTCACCTAGTTTTTTAGCCGTGCTCACAGATACCTGTTCAATTGTCAGATTACAGATATTTAGCTCATCCAGCACCTTATTAATCTCACAGATTGTTTCCATGCTCACTGCATTTATAACAACTCTCATGGATGAATTGATCTCATGCAATTTTAAAAGAATCTCCTTTAAATTGCCTTTGCTTCCGCCTATAAATGCGGCGTTAGCCATAGGAAGATTGTCAAGTCCTTCTGGAGCCATCGTTTCAATAACTTTTACATTGTTCAATCCAGCTTTCTTTACATTTTGTTTAATCAACGAAACTGCATCAGGATTACATTCCAAAGCATATACCTGAACACTACCAGAAAGAGTTCCTGTCTGAACTGCAATAGAACCAGTTCCACTTCCTATATCATAAACAATATCATTCTCTTTTATTTCCATCTGACAAATAGAAATCTTACGAATCTCCTCTTTGGTCATTGGAACCTTATCCCTTACAAAGAATTCGTCCTTCAAAACTGGAACAAGGAATTTATTGGCTATTTCTTTTGAAATAATCACACCCGCGTAAAGTCCTGGCGCATCTAACTTTTTGCACTGACTGGCTGTAAGTTTCATAATCTTCTCATCTGGATACGACAACTGATATCCAATACAAATATCATAATTGTCCTCTGCCCCTTCAAGCAAAGTGCCTAAAGTATTAATATCATCTACGCCAGATGCAATGAAAAATGTTTTCTCATTGTACCTTACTGAATCTAAAAGCCTTGGAATCCATTGTTCTTTATCAACGCCGTGAAGGCTAATGATTTTTGAATTCTGCCAGCCAATACCAAGTTTTGCACTTAGAAGTGAAATAGAAGATATTCCTGGTAGTATAGCCACTTCATAGTCCGTCTCTTTAATCAATGCGTCATACATCTTTGCGCTTCCGCTAAAGAATCCTGTATCTCCTGAGAACAATATCACTACCCTTAGGTCAGCATATCTTTCATCTGCATGTTTATTAAGAACAGGAAGAATATCCTTCTTAAGATAATATGAATACTTCACTGCCTTAGTACTAACAGCTTCAAGCATACGCTTTGCTCCAAATACTATGTCAGCTTTGGCAATTGCCATCTTAACTTCTTCAGTCATCATATCCTGGTTACCAGGTCCGATTCCCGCCAACATTACAGACACTTTGCCCCTGTCAAATGCGATACCTATATATTCTTCCAAAAGCTTTATAGTATCTCCTATAGATAAGCCCTGTTTCTCTTCTATATCACCCTCATCAGGTCTTTTGATTATATGAAGTTTCACTCCAAGTTTTTGTGCAGCAGCATACTTTGAATCAACTCCGCCAGTTATCCCACTTTCCTTCGTAACAAGATGCTCAATGTTATATTCTTTAATGACAGACTCGTTCATTGCCTGCGAAAATGGTCCCTGCATCGCAATAATCTGCCCACCCTCAAGTCCTGCATCATAACAAAGCTTAAAGCTTTCCATGCCTGGAATTACTCTTGCGATTAGTCTGTCTTTTAACTCTGGTTTGGCTGTGAATTCAGTAAGTTGTTTGCTTCCCGTAGTTAAAAGAATTTTTCCTTCGCATTTAGTCAGTTCTTTAGCACACTCGCTAACACTTAAGTAAAATGCGGCGTTCTCATTTTCAACATAGGCATCGTTCTCTCTAAGAAGCCTGATGTACTTAATATCAGTATTAGCTATACATGCCTTTATCTGCTTTGTAACCATGACCGCGTAAGGATGTGTTGCATCCACAACTATGTCACAGTTTATGTCTTTCATAAGCTGGACCATCGCCTCTTTATCAAGCCTTCCTGTGTGAACAATTACATTATCAGAAGTTTTAAGCATCTGGCTACCGTATTCTGTAGCAACGCAAACATGACATTTGATCCTACTTCGATCAAATGCCTCAACTAACTCTCTTCCTTCATATGTTCCAGCAAAAACAAGAACTGTTTTCATCTGTATCCCCTCTTGGTTATAAGCTTATTGTTGTATATATAGCTTTCTGAATTGCCCACAAACACTGTAGTGAACATATTTACTTCTCTGTCTTTCAATTCTTCCAGGCTGCAAACCGTTGTTGCCATTCCATCACGACCAATGTTCTCTACATAGCCACAGGCTCTTTCAGGTAAAGCCCCTGCTCTAAGCATTATCTCGCAGGCTTTTTTTAGATAATCCGCTCTTTTCTTGCTTGATGGATTATATAAAGCTATGGCAAAATCTCCTTCTATTGCAGCCGTAAGTCGTTTTTCTATTACTTCCCATGGAGTAAGCAAATCACTTAAGCTGATTACGCAATAGTCATGATTAAGTGGTGCTCCAAGTGCAGCTGCTCCGCTATTGGCTGCCGTGATGCCGGCCACTACACAGAGTTCTACATCTTTATATTTTGGTAATAACTCATACATTGGCGAAGCCATTCCATATACGCCTGAATCTCCGCTGCATACCAAGGCTACCGTCTTGTTTTCCCTGGCCAACTTGAAACACAACTTGCATCTTTCTATCTCTTTGGTCATCCCTGTAGCTAAATATTCCTTATCAGGAAAAAATGTTTTTACAAGTTCCACATAAACAGTATAACCAACTATCACATCACTATTTAACAAAGCCTCTTTGGCCTGACCAGTGAGAAATTCTTCATTACCAGGTCCTATTCCAACAATATATATCAAGTTTCCCATGTATCTATTCTCGCTTTTCTTTTACTTATAGCTATTGTCATTCCATCATTTGCAAGCTTTGGTAATATCAATTCTGCCCTTTTACCTGCAAGCTTCATGGCAGCTCTTTCACAGACATTTGAAACTCCTGTAATCTCTTTTACAAAATCTGAATCACTAAACTCTCCCTGTACATCCTGCAACTGATTGGCATCAAATGTTACAAAAGGAATTCTATGCTTTGCTTCGAAATATAAAAGAGCCTTTTCTTTGCTCTTAAGATCAATACTTGCCATACCCGCAACAAGACTTTCATCAATATTGTTGTCTGCCAGAGTTTGCTCAATAAAAGCATTTAGCTTTGAAACTTCTGTGTCTTTTTTGCAGCCAACACCCAGTATATAAGGCTTGTATATAAGATATAATTTATTTGTATTATCGCTAGTATCTGCTTCAGGCATTTCCTTAGGCATCTTTACAAGCACATCAGCCTCTTCTTCGGTTCCAGTCAGTTGAATATAATCTGGAATATTTGTCACAACTTCAATAGATTTACTTACAAAGACATTTATGGATTTATCTTCTAAAATTTTCTTTGAAACTCTCTTTATGCCATCCTTATTAATAATTAAAAGGCCATTATTCTTTGCAAAAATATCTACTGCAAATGCGTCATTTACATCTGTTGCTGTTGTGATGACTAACTCACCCTTTATTGCATCAGCAATCTTCCTTGCAAGCTCATTTGCCCCACCTACATGATTGGATAATATCGGGATTATATATTTACCTGTTTCATCCACAACTATCACAGGACTGTCCGTAAGTTTGCTTTGAACAAATGGTGCTATCTTTCTCACCGCAATTCCCATGGCGCCAATAAAAATAATAGGCAATCTGCTTTCAAAGCACTCATTTACCCAATTGTCTGTGTCCTTGTCTATTGCTTTTCTTTCAAAGACGCTGTCATCTATTATATTTTCAATTTTGTCAGCAAGTTTCCACCCCCTGGTGGTAAATGCGCACATTCTAAATATCATTAATCCTGACCTTTAATTGCTTTTCTAAATTCTGTAGAGAAATCTGCTGCATATAATCTTGATTTCTCATAGTTCGCTGTATCTATGACATCACCTACAAGAATCAATGCTGTTTTTGTAATATTGTTATCTTTAGCCACTTTGGCAAGATCACCAACTGTACATACGAATTTTTGCTCATCCGGCCATGTTGCTTTATATACAAGCGCAGCTGGCGTATCCAAACTATATCCACCTTTGACCAGTCTTTCACACAATTTATCAATCATGGATGTACTAAGATATATAGCCATTGTAGCTTTATGAGCCGCAAAGCTTTCAATGCTTTCGAGTTCTGGCACAGACGTTTTTCCAGCCATTCTGGTAATAATTAGCGACTGAGATACCTCTGGCAATGTATATTCAAGGTTAAGGCTGGCTGCGGCTCCAAAACATGCACTTACTCCCGGAGTTGAATCATAGCTTATCCCCAGTTCATCCAATGCATCCATCTGTTCTCTCACAGCCCCATATATACTTGGCTCACCAGTATGAAGTCTTACCAGTTTCTTGCCCATATCATGACTACTTTTAATAATTTCAATTACTTCCTCAAGAGTCATACGCGAGCTGTCATATATATCTGCCTCAGGTGCATATTCAAGTAGACGAGGATTAACCAGTGAACCTGCATATATAACAACATCTGCAGTTTTCATAAGTTCCATTCCTCTGACAGTTATCAGATCAACTGCTCCAGGCCCTGCACCAACAAAATGTACTAACACATCATTATTATTCATGTTTAACTAACTCCTCGATAATCTTTCTTGCCCCTTTTGTCTCGCCCAAGAGTCCAAATTCGTTAGAATAAACTATACATTCTATTTCGAAACGCTCTGCAGCTTTCTTCTTAAGATAATAATCAATTTTGTCCATGACATTATCCATAAATGGCCTTTCCAAACCTGCAGAAAGAATCATTGAATAAGCCGCATCGGTTGAAACACATTCCGAAATCCGCTCAAGTATTTCCTTACCTGCTCCAGATTTTAGTGCTGAATATATCATTAGTTCGATTCGACAATCTGCTTCTTTGGAATGGGTATTCATGATACCACCGGAAACTTTAATTAACTTTCCAATGTGGCCACACAGTACGACTTTTTTAAAGCCAAGTTGCCCTATCATATCAAGTGTCTCACCAATGAAGTTGGAACACTTAACTGCTTCTTCAAGGTTGTAGGCAAATTCTTCTTTCATGAAATCTATTCCATAATTACCTGGGGCAATAGCTATAACCTCTTTACCCATGGCTTTCTTCTGATTTAATTCTACATTTATTGTATCCAAAAGTGCCTGACTACTCATTGGTTCAACAATTCCAGATGTCCCCAGAATAGATATTCCACCTACTATTCCCAGTCTTGGATTAAATGTTTTCTCTGCCAGTTCTTCTCCTCCCGGAACAGATATAATTACCTCAATAGACTCACTGTAATCCAGCAGTCCCATCACTTCTCTTACTTCTTTTTCTATCATCTGCCTTGGAACTGAATTAATGGCAGCATTGCCCACTGGCTGGTTAAGTCCCGGCTTTGTGACTATACCAACACCATCTCCGCCGTCGATAAAGATTTCATTGTCCCCACCTAAAACAGTCTTAGCTGTAGCATATACAACATAACCTGTTGTTACATCAGGATCATCTCCACCATCTTTTACAACACCGCAACTGACACATCCCTCACTAACAGATATATCAACTATGTCTGCATGGAAATCTATTCCCTTAGGAGTAGTTATAACTATATTCTCCTTTCTGTTTCCACCTAGAAGCATGTAGGTTGCTGCTTTAGCAGCTGCAGCAGCACAGCTTCCTGTCGTGAATCCGTATCTCATGTCAATCTCCCGCTTCTCATCTCATACAAAACCGCATTACAGATAGCAGCAGCTACATTGCTTCCACCTTTTCGTCCCCGGTTAATAATGTAGGGAATATCTGTTTGCATTATGAGTTCCTTGGCATATTCTACATTCACAAATCCGACAGGCACGCCAATAACAAACTTAGGTACATATATATTCTTATCATACATCTCTCTAAGATTTATAAGTGCAGTTGGTGCATTACCTATGGCAAAAATAACATCTTCCTTAAGTCTTGCTGCCCTTTCCATGCTGACAACTGCCCTGGTTACTCCACGTTCTTTTGCTTCGTTTGCCACATCTTCGTCAGCCATAAAGCAGTGAACCTGGCCACCATACTTAGCAAGTTCTTTTTTGTTTATCCCAGACATTCCCATATTGGTATCTGTTACAATATGTGCTCCGGACCTAATCATGGATGCCATTATTTTTATTGCATCTTTTGAAAAGCACAGGGTATCTGCATATTCAAAATCTGCAGTTGTATGAATCGCTCTCTTTATCAGGAATGCTTTATCTTCATCTATCTTAATATTCTTTTCTTCAAGTTCCCTGGTTATAATCTCAAAGCTTCGCTTCTCGATATCCTGAGGCATAACATGTTCTAATTCCATCTGCGTCCCTCTTTTTAAATTAATGCCTCTATAAGTCTCTCATTTTCCTCATGAGTTTTTACGGCAATTCTGTAAAATCCTTTTTCCAAGCCTACATAATAAGTGCAGTCCCTAACTAGAATCTTTTTATTTTTAAGAGATGTGTAAATATCTTCTTCGCTATACAGAAGTATGAAAACAGTATCTGATTCATAGATCTCAAATCCAAGCTTAGTCAGTTCATCAGTCAGATATTTTCGCTCCTTCTCTATAATCTTCTTAGTCTGTTCTTCCCAGTCATGTTCCTTCAGATACTTACTGCAGATTTCACCTGCAATCGAAGATACTACAGACAGATTCCATTCCGGAAGATGCATTGACAGTCGTTCAATATTATTCTTATCTGCAATCACGTATCCTACTCTGACCCCTGGAATTGAAAAGATCTTTGTGAACGCATTGACAATAAATAACTTGTTGTAATCACCTATATACTTAGTCAGAGAATATCCGTTATTAGACATTCTTAAGAAGCACTCATCGACTATAATATTCACTCCATAGTTTTTACATATCTCATAGGTTCTAATCAAAATATCCTTGGAAATGTTCTTCCCTGTTGGATTATTTGGGTTGGTCAGAAACAGCATATCCAATCCACGTTTTGCTTCGTATTCCAATACTCCTAGAAATATCTCATCTGGCATAAATCCATTTTCTCTTAGTAATTTATATTCAACTATTTCACAATCATTTAAAATATTCAGAACATGCCTGTATCCTGTGAAACAGGGATTCAAAAGCATTACTCTTCTTGGTTTAATCATGGCGACTAAGGACAATAATATTTCAGAAGCGCCACTTCCTCCATAAATCTCATCTTCACAAACACCTTCCAATTCAGCAACTGCTTTTCTAAAAGCCCTTTGCTGTGAGTCCGGGTAGTGACACAGTTTTGGAAGACTTTCACTCATAATAGTTCTGGCTATTTCACTACAATCTAATGGATTAAGGTTAACCGAAAAATCATATTCAATTTCTTCAGAGTAAATATCTCCACCGTGTTTCATAAATGAATCCTTTTTAATCAAATCCTTTGGGTAATCAAATAACTATCAAACCATTACCAAGTAAACTGCCAGCATTAAAATCAAGCAGGCAATCAGCACCCAGACTTGTGTCGCAAACATAAGCACACCAGCTCTTCTTATGTCCTCAACCTCTATCTTTCTTCTTTCATCCCCTATGTATGGTTTTTTTACAATCTTACCAAAATAACTGGCATCTCCAGCAAGTCTTAATCCCATAGCCCCTGCACAGGTACTTTCTGTTTGAGCAGAATTAGGACTTTTGTGATTAAATCTGTCTCTTTTAAATATTCTTGCCGCTTCTTTTCCTGAGTAGCTTTTACCAAGTGTAAACGAAGCCAGAATCATAAAGACTGCGCTTATTCTAGCTGGAATAAAGTTGACTACATCATCAAGCCTTGCTGCATAGTATCCAAAGTTCTCATACTTGTCATTGTGATATCCAACCATGGAATCCATAGTATTTATGGCTTTATATGCATATCCTAAAATTGGACCTCCGATAAATGCATACAATAAAGGGGCAATGATTCCATCCGAAGTATTCTCAGCAACAGTTTCAACTGCAGCCTTTATAACGCCCTCCTCATCTAGCACATTGGTATCTCTTCCCACTATCATGGCTACAGCTGCTCTGCCAGCCTCAAGTCCATCGTTGTTTAAAGCTTTACCAACCTTCATGCTCTCAACATAAAGACTTTTTGCTGCCAAAAGGTAACAGGTTGCTATAGTCTCAACAATAATTCCAATATGAGGATGAATCAGATAAGCAACTCCAATGACTCCTGCTGCAACAAATATTGTTATCAGCAACACTCCCAAAACAAGCAGTAATCCTTTTTGTTTTTCTTTAACCTCATCTCTCTCATTTTCTAAAAAAGGTCCAAGCAATTTATCTGTGAGTTTACTGATAAGACTTCCAATCCATCTAATAGGATGTGGAAAATTCATAGGATCTCCTATTATCCAGTCAAGAATCACACCTGCTATAAATGCGATCATATGATATAACATCAATCTTTTTCTCTCCTACTGATAGTTTAAGTTTATATGCACCTGAACATGGAATCTGAAAATCAAAATATTCTTCACCTGTCAATGTGCTCATTATAGCCATGATACTTCCGCCATGAATAACAAATGGAATAATACAGTCCTTTGCTTTATCATCAAGTTGCATCACAACCTTCTTAAAGGCGTTAACATTTCTTGCCACAAATTCATCTCTTGACTCACCGTTAGGAAATGTCATTTCCCCACCTGAATCAATCCAAGTCTGATAATCACCATTGTCCTTTAATTCTAAATAGTTTTTGTTTTCAAATTCGCCAAAATCTATCTCTCTAAAGTCATCAACAATTTCTATCTCATGCATTGGAAACAAAATTTCTGATGTCTGAATACACCTTCTAAGTGGACTAACAAATACTTTTTTATAAATTAAAGTCTCATTTTCTGACAAACCGCAAGCCTTTAATTCACTTGTTCCAATGTCGCACAGTTCTTCATCGGTTTTACAGCCCACATAGCGCTTCTCTATATTTCCTTTTGTTTTCCCATGTCTAATCAGAAGGCATGTAATTTCATGCATTTTATATTCTCCACCAAACATGAACCTTTACAGGTTCCATTCGCTTCTCTAATTAAAACTATATACTTAAGCTTAACACTATCGAAAGTACCGCAATTGCAACCAAAAGCCATTCTTCCAATGAAGTAATGCAATACCCCGAGGTATCGCCTGTCACTCCCCCAAACTGCTTGTAACAAAGATTTCTATAATATACCCAATGCACTACGCAAACTATAGTAATTACAATTGCGATTCTATAATCAATATATGCATATACCAGAATTGCAATGACAGCCTGTAAAGCACACATGACAAAATCAATTTTTGTGCTTTTTGCGGTCTCCATATTAAGCATTCCGTCCTTTTTGGCATGTTTGCACTTAAGACTTGTCATGGCAGATATTGTTCTGGCCAAAAAAAATATTAAAAAATACGAGTAAATACACGACTTATTATTTCTATCAACAATAACAGCCATAGCCCCAATCCATACCAAGCTATATATCATCATTCTGATAATGGCAAATGCCCCAATATGTGGATCTTTGAGAATTTCCAGCTTTTCAGCAGTTGATTTGTAAGATTTTAAGGCATCCTGAACATCCATATAACCATCAACATGAAAACCACCTGTTACCACAAGAGGAATCAGTGAGTATATAGCCACCTTGCAGATTAAAGGAAGTTCTATATATCTTGTAATTCCATAAAATCCCCATGATATCAAACCAATAACTGCCCCTATCCATGCAAGGAAAACAATATTGTGTTTCATATCATCCTCTTTCCATTCAAAGCGTGGCATTGGTATTTGCGAATACAAAGAAAATGCCACTATTATATTTTTAATTATTCTCATTTCCCTTCCATACTCCGTTCTCACATGTAAATACTACATCTGCCATCTCAATAAGTTTTTCATTGACCTGTGCAATAATACTTACATATCTTTTTGTATCAGCATCATACTGCTCATCATCCAGTACAAAGGTATTAGTTACAATGATAAGATCATTAACCATCTTCTCAAGTTCGCTGATTGCATACGTTATAATTTCTATTAAATCAACATCTGAAAGATCTTTGTTGCAATCACTATACATCTCATTGCCCACAAGATTTGACATGCATTCTAAAAGTACTGTTGCATCAGATAAATCTATCTCTTTTGCACGTTCTTTAATATTGTCAGGCCACTCAAGTGTTACAAAGCCTTTTCCTTCACGCATTTTACGATGCTTTTCAACTCGCTTAACGCCTTCTTCACCAAAAGGAATCATGGTAGCAATATAATACTTTTTTCCATTATCTGCCTGCTTTGTGGCTATGCTTTCTGCCAAAAGCGATTTGCCACTATCCGGTGTACCTACTATCAGCGTTATCATCAATTAAACCTTTCGTAGTCATCAATTCCTGCATCACTAAAACGAATCCCGTTCTTGTACAGATATAATGCACTGTCAAGAAGTGGCATCATCATCAATGCTCCTGTTCCTTCTCCCAATGCCATATTGCCATTGATTGCCGGCTTTAAATCTAACTTATCAAGAACAATTCCTGTTCCTTTTTCTCTGCCACTGTGTGAAGCAATCATAAATTCCTTAACACCTGGAACCACCATCTGAGCACAAAGTGCAGCAACCGCACTTATGACACCATCGATTACAATCGGTATATCATAAAGACTTCCGCCTATAAATACTCCACACATGGCTGCAATATCCAGTCCACCTAAACATCGCAGGATTTCAAATGCACGTTCTCCGTCATCTGAAATCTTATCAAATGCCTCTTTGTATTTATCAACTCCCGATTTTACTACTTCTCTTTTTTTAATTAGTTTTTCATCATTAAGTCCTGCGCCGCGACCAACGCATTCTTCACTATCTATATTAAGTAAAGCCACCAAAACCGCTGCAGATGTAGTAGTATTGCCAATTCCCATTTCTCCTGTGGCAATAAGTTCAGTCCCTAGTTCTTTTTGCTGCTTAACAAGTTCTATACCCGTCTCTACAGCTTTCAAAAGCTGCTCTTCATCCATTGCTGGTTTGACTAAAAAGTCATTGGTTCCTTTTGCTATTTTTCTATCTAATACACCTGGAAATGTTTCATCTGAATTGATTCCAATATCTACAGATATAACCTTTGTATTAACACTTTTAGCCAGACAATTTGCTGTACTAATTTCTGCCCCCAATGCGGCTGCAACCTTACTGGTGATATCCTGTTCACTTTGCGTTACACCGTGTTTTACTATGCCGTTGTCAGCACAAAACACTATAAGAGCCCTGTTAGAAATGTCTGGGAACGTATTATTTAAAATGGATGCAATCTGACATATAATACCTTCAAAATCTCCCATTCCATCCAACGGTTTTGAAAGATGATCCCAATTAGCTTTTGTCTCTTTATATATTTGTAAATCAAGCTTTTTCACACAAATGCCAAGTAATTCTGCCTTTGTCATCTCTCTACTCCAATAATGCTGTATATAAGCTCCATATCCATATATTCACGCATTGTAGCCGCCAGCCTATCGTACTCAATTTCTTTTAATTCCTTATAATCAATAACCTCTTTGGTATTGATGTCTATGCCTTTTTGTTCTGCAAGTGCATCAACAATTCTCTTAACTATATCTGCATTATCAAAAAGTCCATGCACATAGCTCCCCCATATATTGTCCATACAATAGCCCGAGGACTTATCTGTGAATTCATATGCAGACTCATTGAGCAATTTAGTTTCACCCATATGAATCTCATAGCCGGTATATTCAATTCCTTTAAGTTCTTTTAGAATGCCTGTCGGATTGGCAAATGCGCCACATACCTGACTTCTGTGCTTGCCGGCTGTCATAATTGTCTCAACTGGCAAAAGACCAAGACCACTTATCTCTCCCTTGCTCTCAACACCTGTAGGGTCACTTATCTTTTCCCCAAGCATCTGATATCCACCACAGATACCAATTACAGGCCTATAACTGGAACTGTATTTCTTAATAGCCGCTTCCAACCCTGTTTCCCTAAGCCATCTCATATCAGCTATTGTATTTTTACTTCCAGGTATAATAATCATGTCCATCTTATCGATTTCACTGATTCCTGTAATGTAATGAATACCAACCGGTTCAACTTGTTCAAACACATCAAAATCAGTAAAGTTCGAAATATGTGGTAATCTAATAACTCCAATCTTTATTGGAGTATCATTCTTTCTGTCAAATTTTTCAGATAAAGAGTCCTCATCTTCAAGTTGCAGATGCATATACGGCACAACTCCTGCAACCTTAATGTTGCTTCTTTGCTCAAGCATCTCAAGACCTGGATCAAGTATTGACTTATCACCTCTGAATTTATTGACTATAAGACCTTTAACCCTGTTTCTTTCTTCATCTTCTAATAGTTCAATCGTACCTAAAAGCTGAGCAAACACACCGCCTCTATCGATATCTCCCACAAGTAAAACCGGTGCATCTACCATCTTTGCTATACCCATATTAACAATGTCATTGGCCTTAAGATTTATCTCAGCCGGAGAGCCTGCCCCTTCAATGACTATTATGTCTGCCTGTTCCTGCAGCTTGTCGACCGCATCAAGAATATCTGGAACAAGTTGTGTTTTATATTCAAAATAGTCTTTTGCTCTCATATTGCCGCGAACCTGACCATTTACGATTACTTGCGAACCACTGTCACTCGTTGGTTTGAGCAAAATAGGATTCATATACACGCTTGGTTTCACACCGGCCGCTTCAGCCTGCATAACCTGAGCGCGCCCCATCTCAAGTCCATCCTCAGTTATAAAACTGTTTAGGGCCATATTCTGAGATTTAAAAGGTACAACACGGTAACCATCCTGCTTAAAAATCCTGCAAAGTCCTGCCACAATAAGGCTTTTTCCTGCACTGGACATCGTTCCCTGTACCATTAAAAAATGCGCCTTTTTATTTTGTAGTTTTTCTTTAACCTCAGCCACAGGATTATCTATTTTACCGAAATGATATATTTCTTTTAAAAGGCCAGGTTTTACCTCAAAAAGTTTCTCAATGTACTCATTTTTAAATACTTCTTTAGGAGTCCTAACCTTATCAATCTTTCCCTCTTTTGAGATACATACAACTGTATCTGCAACCTTTGCTGCCATCTCTAACTCATGCAATGACATAAGGATTCCAATGTTCTCATTGCTTGAAAGTTCTTTTAAAGTCTCTATAAATGAAAGCTTATATCCAATATCCAGGAAGCTTGTTGGCTCATCAAGAATCATATATTCTGGCTTTTGGGCTATTGCTCTGGCGAGAAGAATTCGTTGCTTCTGTCCATCACTTAATTTGTTATATTCTTCGTCCTTCTTCTCTAATGCACCAACGATTTTTAGCGCATTTTCTATCTCTGAGATGTCATTGTCAGAGGGTTTTCCAAGCATGCCAGTGTATGGATATCTTCCTCCTGCCACAACATCCATAACGGTCATATATTCATCAGAAAAACGTTCCGTAAGCATAGCTGCAAGTTTCTGGGCCTTAAGTGTCAAATTCATCCCGCTGATAGGCTGGTCATTAATCAAAACTTCTCCCTTAATTGGGTTTAACAGTCCAGCAACAGTCTTAAGGATAGTAGACTTTCCAGCACCATTAGGACCTACCAACACAACTATTTTGCCAGCCTGCACTTCAAGACTTATTTTCTTAACTATTATTTTATTGTCATATCCTACTGATAATTCTTTTGTGTTCATCCTGCACTATTCTTTCTGTTAAAAAGCATAATAATAACTATTGGAGCACCAAATACAGCCGTAATTGTACTAACACTAAGTTCCATTGGTGCAAACATACATCTAGCAATTAAATCGCACATAAGACAGGATGCAACTCCTCCCAGAAAAGATGCAATTATCATAGTAATAACATTGCTTGTCTTTGTTGCTGTTCTTATAACATGCGGAACTGCAATACCCACAAATGAGATTGGTCCTGCAAAGGCTGTTACAATTGCCGACAAAAGACTTGAGACTAAAATAAGCATTAATCTAAATAACCTAATATTCAATCCAACACTGATCGCATAATTTTCGCCAAACAAATATGCCGATATCCCTTTAGACAAAAGTAATGAACAAATAAATCCCAACACTATCACAGGTACTATTATTCTCACATTGTTCCAAGAAGCAGCGCCAAATGAGCCCATAGACCAGTTATGAAGATTGACAATATTAGAATCATCTGCAAAGGCTACTATTAACTCTGTAGCCGCTGAACAGACATAACCAATCATTACACCACATACAATTAAAACGGACATATTCCTTACTCGCTTTGCAACTAAAATGACCATCAATGCCGCAATGCATGAACCTACAAAGGATGCAATAACCATCATAATTGAGGACATGTTAAAGAACATCTTGTATGAAAATACCATCAAAATTGCGACGAATAATTTAGCTCCGGAAGAAATACCAAGCACATATGGGCCCGCTATTGGATTGGCAAAAAATGACTGTAACAGATATCCCGCCAAAGACAATGCTCCACCAAGCAAAGCTGCCTCAATTAGTCTCGGAATTCTAATCTCCCAAATGATAGTTGAATATGTATCATTGACATTATGATTGAATAAGATTTCTCTCATTTGAGATATGCTGATATCGCTACTTCCAGCAAAAAGATTAACAACTGCAAGCATGGCTATCGACAATATTAAAATGACATATACTACAACAATTCTCTTTCTCAAACCAGGTTGCTCCTTAAGTTTGTTTAGTTTTTAAAAACATGTTATTCAAAGTTGTTTTATCTGATTAGCTTTCTCTACTCCAAATGTTTCAGATAGTTCTCCTGCATATTGGCTTCATTAATAAGATTTGACATCTCTACAATTACTTCTGCAATCTTACTGCTCTCCTGAAACATATTAAGACTGGTACTCCATACATGGCCCTCTTTAACAGCCTTAAATTCTTTTAACAGTTCATTCTTCCCTACAAAATCACCAAGATTACTTACTCCACCATCAATAGTTCCGTTATAAATTAATATGTCAGCATTCGAGGCTTCTCTAAAGAAATCTTCCATACCAATATTAATTGTGGAAAGCGAATTTTCCTCTTCTATCAAAAGATTATTGAGTGCATATTCTCCCCCAGCCATCTCAATCATCTTACAGATATAATCTCCTGGCTTTCTAACTGTTACATAGCCTGTGGACGTTATTGAGAAAAACGCTACTGTTTTCTTTGTATTCTGGCTTTTTTCATCCTCAGCTTCTTTGTCCTGTGCATGATCTTCCTGAGCATTTAGGTTAGATGCCGTGATACTCTTTATTTTTTCAAGCTCAGTATCAAAAAATGCGTTTGCCTTTTTCTCTTTTCCCGTCAATACACCATACAGTTTTATCCATTCCAGTCTTCCCATCGGGCTTTCTTCATAACTGGATCGTTCCACAAATACTGGTATTCCTATTCTCTCTATCTGTTCCTTAATTTTTGGAGAGTGACTGATCATAGTTGACTCTATAGCAAGATCACATTTTTTACTAAGTAACAGTTCATAATCAGGTGCACTGTATTTTCCAACGTACATAATCTCTTCTGCTTCAATAGCCTTCTTAACCTCGTCCATTGAATAATCGTCCGCCTGCGTACTGCATGAAGAAATACTTCCAAGTTCATTTAATTCAAGAAATAAATCCATAGCTGACGACGCCGCAAGATAAATACTGTCACATGGCATATGTATATAAACTGGATTCTCAAATCCAAGATTGTTCTCTTTTTCATTCTCAGGAACTACAATATAATCAGTTCCGTCGGCTACACTAATGTGAACATAGTCATTTTCGTAAAAATCAACACTATACTGAGTCGCATATAATAATTCAAGCTGACCAATTGGGGCTAAATCACCTGTTTTTGATTCAATATTATTGCTACTTACTTTATTGCACCCCAAAAGGCAAAGTGCTGCGCATAAAATAAATAAAAACTTTCTCATTTATCCTCTTCAATATAACCACAATTATCCCATAGCCAAAAATGACTATGGGATAATGCATATTTTGTTATTTTATAGAATTAATATCAAATGTAATCACATACTCAATCTCATGAGGTTTGCTCATAGCAACTGTGTCTGCAATAACATTGAGGGGTTCCTCTAAAGTCTTAACTGGAATCTCATAAATCGATGTCTCAGAAACCTCAGCCGGAAGATACTTTACATCGTCTACAATCATGTAGTCATAGTTCTTACTGCTCCATTCAAGTGTAACAAGATAACCATCCTCAATCTGTTCTATCTTGGTTGGAGATGTAAGGGATACCTTTCCCGTGCCCCCCTCCAATGTAACTTCAACTGTTCCATTTTCAACATTAACGGTTTCCGCTGAAGCTGTTTCTTCATCCTGCTCTCCTTCATAGACAATCGGATCTGAAACGATTACTTTGTGATCATACCACACCTGTTTCTTACCGATTAATGCAAGATCAAACTCTTCGTCCAAAACTAATACAGGAACATCAAAGGCAAAGACTTCTTCTGTAATTCCATCGTCGTATGTCACTTCTTCTGTTGTTGGCTCAATCCAGTTGTCTTTATCGCCCTCGGCATCTGCTGCAAATCCACTATAAAGATTTAAAACATTCTTTGATGGCATAATCAGATGAAGTTTACCAGTTCCACCTGTTACTGTTAATATGGCTCTGCCTTCCTCTGCTTCATTGACATGAAACATGGAACTGTCAGTATCAAACTTAACAGAATATATTCCATCATTCAGTTCAATCTTCTGGTTTATTACACTAGTTTCTTCTACAGCCTCTTCAGACTCAGTAACTTCTTCGACTATGTCCGCTTCTACCTCTGTAGTATTAGCTTCCAGTGAGATTGTCTGTGCATCATTCTTTTCCCATACGTCTATTTTTGTTCCACAACCAGATACAGTAATCAATGCTACCATTAACATTGTCTGTATTAATATTCTTGTTTTCATAATTTAATCCAAAATCTCTGAAACTATATTATTCAGCATTATCAAAGAATTATTATTTAATAACTTCTGCAAGATGAGATACGTAAAGGTTCTGGAGTTCTTCAATACGTCCAAGACCAGAAATCTGTGTATCTACTGATTCAAAGTTTCCTGATGCAACAAACATGCTCTTCCATGAATCGTCATCATCCCCAGCCATATCGTTGTTAGCATGATCACCAGCAACAACCATAAGTGGACGAAGAACAACCTTTGAATAACCTGCTTCTGCAACTGTTTCGATTACATTCTCACATTCTGTTTCTTCTGGCTCACCTTCAACTGTGCCAATCCATACATTGTCATATCCAAGTGCTGCCATCTGGTTCTGCATCTGTGTATATGAAACCTTTGCTGTATGAGATGTACCATGTCCCATAAATACGAATGCCACACCTGCTTCTTTAGCAGCATCCAATGAATCAAATCCAGCTTCCTTTACTGCTTCTGCTGTAACAGCCTCTGCAACCACTTTCTTATCTGCATTAATCTCATCTGCTGTTGCTCCAACGTTACCAAGAAGTGGCTCAGAAATTGCAACTGACTCAAACTTATCAGCGTAAGCATCGACCATTTCCTTCATCTCATCATACTCAGCACCATGCATTAAATGTGTAGGCTGAATAACAAGATTCTTAACACCATTTGCTACTGCACGCTCAAGTGCCTGCTCCATGTTATCTATTGGCGCATCTTCTCTAGCCTGAACGTGGTTAATAATAATCTGAGCTGTAAATGCTCTTCTTACAGACCAGTCTGGATATGCTGCTGCGATAGCCTTTTCAATACCACCGATATCCTTTGCACGGCTATCGTTAAATGAAGTACCAAAGCTTACTACAAGGATTTCATTTTCACCAATACCATCCTGATTCAATGTATCATCTAAGGAAGCATCACCTGTATCACGTCCAAAGTAATCTGGATCTGCTTCTTCGCCTTCAACTAATTCCTTCTGTGCATCTGTAAGTGCATCCCAAGCTTCCTTAGCTGCCTTACACTGTGCATCTGTATCTGCTGTTCTTTCCTGAACATAAATTGCATCGATAAGTGCTGCAACTGCATCAGCTGCAGCCTGATCGATTGTAGCCTGATCTACAGCTTCTTCTACTACTTCCTCTGCTGCTTCCTCAACGTCAGCAACTACATCCTCAACTACTTCTGATGTTACGTCTGATACATCAGTTTTTGTCTCTCCACATCCTGCAAGTGATGACATCATCAATGCCATACCGAGCAATGTTACGCAAATTCTCTTTTTCATTTTTTTCACCTCTTATATTTATTTATAAGCCAATTTATCTGCATAACTTTTTGCGCAAATAAAAAAGCCTATATTCAATGAATATAAGCACACAAAAAATAAAAGGTAATATTATCCCCTTTTCCAAACGGTACGATTAAGTCCTCGTAATCATGTGCACCCAGACTTAAGGCAGGTTTCCTGGCTTCGCTTCATCGCTTACTACTGCCTTCCCAGAAATATTCCAGTGACTTAATTAATAGTAAGCTCCACTACACAGTGACGAGATCGTACAGGATTCACACCTGTTTCCCTTTTACCCTTTGGCCCTATGCGATACCACATAGTCAAAGGCACCTTAATCCGTAATATTAAATTATTCTATGACAGTATAAAACTATTTTTTACAAATGTCTACTTCGATATGTTATATCACTATTAACAGAATTTAATATCCACAAATTATCAAAACTTCAATATAATAGCAGTGCAGTTATCCATATAGGGATGCTTGTGGGCACATTTAAAAATCTTCTCTATTGCCTTATCTCCATCCTTCTTCATATACTTTTTCTTCTCTGCCTCTGTAGTTACTCCGCCTATACCATCTGAACACAACATAAAGATATCTCCCTGCTTTATCTGTCCACTTTTTATATATGCCATCTCGCTTCCTGCTATATCACTTTTACCAAGATAAGCAATTAATGTATGGTAATCTTTTACTGAAGTCTGTATTCCTGCCTTATGCTTTTCATTTGCCAAAGTCTGCTCGAGAGATATTTGCTCCAGTTTTCCATCCGATATTTTATAAATTGGACTATCTCCTATGTTTGCTATACAATATTCATCATTTCTCCAAAGCATAATAGAAATGGTTGACGCAGTCTTTCCTATCTTATTCCCCAGGGTGATTATCTTCTCATTAAGCTGGGTAAGAAATTCTTCCAACATATTCTGAAGTAATCCATCACTGCCTCGATAATAATCAATAAAATGAGACACCGCCTGTATTGCTGCCTTTGATGCCAATTCTCCGTGATTTGAAGAAGCCACTCCATCTGCAATTGCCACAGCATGAATTTCATCATTATGGCATTCTATATAACCTTTAATCTCACAGTCTTCTCCTGCATAGGCGAACTTTGTATCAACCATAAAATTGTCCTGATTTACTGATCTTATTCCAATATCCGTTCTGGCATGATAATGAACAGAATATTTATCAGTTAACGCTGATTCACTTATTACTCTGCCAAAGAAATCATTGGCAAAATCATTGATACACTGATATCTTTTTTTAGGTTCTAAGGATAATCCCTTCATTATTGCATTCTGCATTTTTGCCGTAAGAGATAATCCTGTAAGCATACCTGGCAGAGCATCATACCTAGTTCTGTCTTCAGGTGAAGGAATACCTTCTCCAGTCAAAAGATAAACAATAGATGTACAAAGCGAATAAATATCGGTCCACGGTCCCTGCATTGAAACATCGCTGTGCTCAGGAGCTTCTAAACCTAAGTGTCTGTTATTGAATCTGTTTTTCAGTCCACTTTCCTTTAATGCCGTTGCATTTCCAAAATCAATCAGATGAAGAATAGTGTCATCTGAAATAATATAATTACCTGGACTAATATCTCGATGTATTATGCCTCTTTCATGCATCTGATCAAGGGTAATAAGCGCTGATGGCAACATTTCCTTTAATACATTTATAGGAATTGTTCCACCACATTTCTGTCTATACGCGGACAGAGATTTACCCTCTACAAGTCTCATGACAATATAATGATTGTCGTGATCGACAAAGTAATCATAAATATGTGATATATATGGCACATTATTTAAAGCCTTTAGTATCTCAGCTTCATGAGCCAGACTCTTATCAGAGCATTTTATTGCCACATATCTATTAAGCAGATGATCAACTGCCTTATAAGTAGAGCCAAAGCCCCCTTTTCCAAGGAGGCTTTGTATTTCATATCTGTTTTTAATTCTTGTACCTTTTTTTAATTCTGTCATTATGCTGTTTCTTTTTCTGCAAGTCTCTTCAAACCTAACATAGCTACAATAATACCAAGAACAAACAATGCAATTGCAAATGCTAACTGAAGCATATTTCCAGGTGTTGGATTGCCAATAAGTGCAATAATCTTCTGTACTAAAGCTGTAAGTGTTACAGCAAGCATGATGATCATTGGAACCCAGAGCATCCATCCCTTTCTGTTTGTTTTCTTAAAGAATACAGCACATGCAATTAATGAAAGTGCACTAAGTAACTGGTTAGCACTACCAAAGAGTGGCCAAATATTCTTATATCCGGCTTTAGCAAGTAAATATGCAAGAATCAATGTAATAACTGTTGCAAAATACTTATTTGTCAAAACTTTTCTCCAGCCTTCCATGTTGTCATCATCAATTGATGCATCAAGGAATAATTCCTGGAATGACAAACGACCGATACGAGCAACACTATCCAAACTTGTTAATGCAAATGCTGATACTGCAAGGTTAATAAGTGTGAAGATAATGTTATGTGGCAAACCAATTTCTGCAAGGAAGTTAGCAACACCACCTGCAAAGATCTGTGCTGGTGTTGTATATCCAGCTTCAGCTGCTGCGCCTGTTGCAAAACTAGCAACTGCGATTAATGCGATTACAGCAAGCATAGATTCCATTAACATTGCACCAAATGAAATTGGAAGCATACTCTTCTCGTTTTTAATCTGCTTTGATGATGTTCCTGATGAAACCAAGCTGTGGAAACCAGATACAGCGCCGCAGGCAATAGTAACAAATAATATTGGGAACATATTTCCTGTACCTTCTACACTAAAGCTTGTAAACGCAGGAAGATTAATGCTTGGATTTGTAATAATTACACCAACAACAGATGCAACAATCATAAATACAAGTAAATAACTGTTAAGATAATCTCTTGGCTGTAACAAAGCCCATACCGGTACAACACTGGCAATTAAAATATAGAAGAATACAATGATATGCCATGCACTTGTTGATACAAATATAGGAGCATTTAATCCAATTGCTACACCTACAATAAGTAGGATAATAGCTATTGCTGTATTGACCCATTTGTTAAGTTTTGCAAATCTAAGAACCATACCAAGTGCAACTGCTTCGATAATAAATAACATACTTGTTGTAGCAACACTACCATTTGACGCAATCTTTTCACCCTCTGCTGTAAATCCATTAAATGTACCAGCGACTACATCTGCAAAAGCTGCTACAACAAGGATACAGAAAAGCCAACAGAATAATAAGAATAACTTCTTTCCCAACTTACCAATGTATGCTTCGATGATATAACCAATAGTACGACCTTTATTCTTTACTGATGCATACATAGCTGAAAAATCCTGTACAGCACCAAAGAACAATCCACCAATAAGAATCCAAAGAAGTACTGGGACCCATCCAAATACTGCCGCCTGAATTGGTCCATTAATAGGTCCCGCACCAGCGATTGATGCAAACTGATGGCCAAAAACTATGGCTGTATCAGCTGGTTCATAATCAACACCATCCTGCAATTCATACGCAGGTGTCTTAGCCTTTGGGTCAATTCCCCATGTCTTAGCAAGCCATCTACCATACACAAGATAGCCTCCGCCTAATACGATAATTGCAATAATCATCATAATTAATCCATTCATTTCTATTTGCCTCCTTGAAAATAAAAAAAGACGTCTACAAATAAATGTAGACGCCTTTGCCTTACAAAGGTCAATATAGCACAAAACATATTTCTCTTCAATATGTCCTTTAAAAATGATTACCACTGCTCATCTTCTATTATCTTAATTACCGCTGTATTGGCATACGTCATTGGATCATTGTGCAAGAAGAATACCACACCGTCAACAGGTGCCTTAATCTCACTAAGAATTTCGTGAGTATATACATCATACACATATGCAAGTAATTGTCCCTTTAAAACATCTTCACCAACAGATACTTTGCTTTCAAAGAAACCTGCCTCAGTTGTTCTAACATTAATCAACTTCTTTCCATCTACAATAGCTGAATTATATCCCGAGAATTTATGATAATTTAAAATACCCTGTTTAGATAAAAAGCTTAAGATTCCTTCAACCGCTTCCTTAGCACTCTTCTTATTTACATGATCTGTATCGGTAGTGTATACAGAGAATGCCTTTGTTTCCCATATCTGCCAATTGTAATTAAGTGTTGTGGTATCAAACGGTCTTGGCTCATGCAATATTACATAAGGCATCTCAAACTGCTTAGCTAACTCCAAATCTTCCATACCAGTCTTCATTACTCTTATGTGTGGCAAGAAAGTTCCTGGCATATAGTATGAAGGAAACTGAATTCCATACTTATAGTCTTTAACTGCTTCGAATACACCTGCTGCAATTCTCTGAGTTGTCTCACCCTCATCATAACCAGGATACATTCTGTTTATATCTGTATTATCAATAGTCCAGAAACGTTTTTTAACATTCATAGAATACGGATTAGCACAAGGAATTACCATTATTCCCTGACCTTTAGCAATCTTTCCTCTTTCCTCAAGTTCCTTGAGCTTTTTGATAAGTAACGAGCATGTATAAAGCTGTTGATTCTCGTTTCCACGCATAGATCCAATAATACATACACTCTTTTCTTCATCACCAAACTTAAATCCTGTTACTCTGAAATTATCTCTGTAAAGGGCATCTAATTCGAATACATTTACTCTTTCCATTTATTTGCCCTCCTTATATACTTCTTCTTTTAATATTCTTCCAGTCAATGTACCTTCCATTACAATAGGGTACTCTCTAATTGTAAATAACCATCCATCTCCAGGTGCCCTCACCTCTTCTAATACTTCTCCCGTAAGTGGATTGAGAATTCTTCCAACTATCTCATCTTTCGTAACATATGTGTTATGATCTTTTTCTTTTACAAACAATCCTGCTACTGGCGCATTTAAGAAATATACATCATCTGGTCCGTCTGAAAGTATTGGCTCTCTAACATCATTTACTGGACCACCCCAGATTCCCAGTTCCTTCATAAGGGCAAATATTCCATCACACAGCTGATTACAATACTCTTTTGTAATACGCATACCAATACCCATCTCTACAACAAGTGTTGGTGTATTTCTAGTATTTAATGAATATGCAAAAGTAGATTCAAGTACCGTTGCATTTGAATGTACCCAAACAAAATCTACATTGGATTTTCTTGCAAATGGAAGTAACTCATTTACTTGTAATTCATTGATACGAATCTGTGGAACCTCTGTCAAATACATATTGCTTGCATGTATATCAAGCACAAGATCTGAACCTTCAACATCCTTCATTATGTCTGCTGCCACAGCTTCATTCATATCACCATCTGTATTACCTGGAAATATTCTGTTCATATCCAAGTCAAATGCAGGAATACCACGCATTATAGTGTCAATACCAAATGGATTAAGTGCTGGATATATATCCACAGTTCCCTTTAAGTATTTTTTGTTTTGATTAATTCTGTTGATTACCTGAAAGCACACATACTGACCTTCAAGCTCATCACCGTGAATACCAGTTACAACACTAATTCTTTTATTACAACTGCCATCACCCTTAATTCTATTTTTTACAATAACCAGTTTCTCATCAACTGGAAGTGCAACCTCTGTTACTGTTTTAATCATTTTTCTATCCTTTACATTTCTTCAACTTTTAATTTGATTTCGCGGCTTTGATTAGCATTTCCATAAAATACACCGTTGTTTATTAGACAGTCATTATAATCTCGTCCACATGAAATCCTTATATAATCATCATGTACTAATTCGTTATTTGTTGGATCAAATGCATAAATTCCATCTCTGGTAATAATTTCTGCCCATGCATGAGATTCCCCTTCTCCCTTCATAAATCCAACAACGTATCTAGCAGGTATTTTAGCCAACTGACATAACGATATAAAAATATGTGCATAATCCTGACATACACCTTTACGCATGCTAAATGCTTCCTCTGCAGAAGTTTCTATGCTAGTACTACCTGATACATAACTCATTTCATGAAATAGCCTATATGCTATTTCATAAGCCATTTCCAATTTATCATTTATATTTCTAATCTTTATTGTCTCAAAAAAGCCCTTAATCTCTTTTCCTGGTCTTACTATTGCAGTTGGATATTTGTACATATCATTTCTAGAATCATTTCTACTTGTCTTTTTATAGTCAAGACCAGTCCTCACTACTCCATCAACATGTATCGAAAACAAATCATGTTCATCTGGCATATATCCATAGATGCATCTATTTCCATAAGAATCCACAGACTCTGATAAATAGTAATTTGGTTCTATAACTGTATTAATTCTTTCAATTCGTTGTCGCTCGTCATTATACGGAGTACATTTAATCGTAAAATGATGCTCCCGTATAGGAGCATCAAATTGTATCTGCATATCATACGAAAATTTTAACCTTTTCATATCTCTGCCCCCTTTTTATTACATTAAGCTATGAATGTCTCAACATCGTACACTATCTTGTAATAATCAATTACATCAGCTTTTATCAGTTCAGATATTTCCTCTAATTTACCACTCTCATACTCGAGATGTGTTCCCTTGATTCTGTCCTTTAATCTATTTACCTCTCGAACGATATCTTTCTTTTGGGCTCCAACTCTAGCATAAATGTCAATACGTTCAACACGCTTGCCAACCTTGATGATGTTTCTAATATTTTCACTTTCAATCAAATCATCAGCAATTCCCCAGAAGGCAAGAATATTATCAACAACCTTCTGTAGTTCTATCATTGGTGCCTCAGAGGTCTTAGCCTTATTCATAGCGTAAACAGCCAATTGTATATAAGCCAAAGGTTCTGAACCTATTTCTTCTCTAAGAACAATTGCATTATCATATGCCCTCATGAGATTTGAATAAATAGAATTAGGATCATTTTCATCGTAGCAATAACGAGTGATAAAGTCCTCTTTGTCCTTATAAATATTTGGAATATCCAAGTCTTCACAAAATGTTTCATAGCTGTCAAAATCCATATCCAACATGCTATCAAAACTCCTAGAATATCCTCCTATTGTGGAATAAACTCTTTCTGTATATCTTCCTAACCAATATAAACGATCTGTGTTTTCTACTGAGATAATACCCATGTGTCTTTAAAACCTCCACCTTGTGATGAATTAACAATAAATGAATCTGGATTGCGAGAAAATCTTGTAAGTCCTGATTTCCATACTACAGGCTCTTCACCAAGTAATACAAATGCTCTTAAATCTGCCTTTCTTGGTACCATCTCTCCCTTATCCATAATGTCAATATCTAAGAAATCAATTACTTCCTGTGCAATAAATCTTCGTGGCTCATTTTTTAACATAACAAGGAAATCTTCTTTTTCCTGTTTAGTCATCTTTTCAGCAAATACAACTCCATATCCACCAGCTTCAGCAACATCCTTTAATACCAGTTTATCGAAGTTTGCAAGAACATAATCCATATCCTCTTTATAGAAAGGTAAATATGTTGGTGCATTTTTAAGAATAGGTTCCTCATTCAGATAATATTTAATCATCTTAGGAACGAAATAATAAATTCCCTTATCATCAGCAACACCATTTCCAGGTGCATTGATAATAGCAAGATTACCTTTTCTATATACATCATAGATATGTGGAATACCTATAACTGATTCTTTGTTAAAGTTCATTGGATCAAGATATTCATCCGAAATTCTTCTGTAAACAGCGCCTATCGGCTCTTTTCTGCCACTGTAGTCGACAAAATATAACCTGTCCCCTTCAACTAAGAGTTCACTACCTGTAACCAAATGTGCGCCCGTCTGTTCTGCAAGGTAAGAATGTTCAAAATATGCTGCATTATATCTGCCTGGTGTAAGAATAACGTTATGACCGCCAGTATTAACATAGTCCATTGTATTCTTTAATATCTGCGCGTAATTTCTGTTATCTTCTATAGCAATAGATTCAAATGTCTTTGGTGATGCCTTTCTACATAATCCTCTTGCTATCATTGGATATGATGCACCTGAAGGAACTCTCAAATTATCCTCAAGAATATACCAGTCACCATCTTTGCCCTGTACCAAATCAATACCTGATATGTGTGAATAAATGCCCTTCGATGGCATTACACCTTCACATTGAGATAAATATCCACTTGATGCATAAACAAATTCTTCAGGAACTATGCCATCCTTTACTATTTGCTTTTTGTCATATATATCTTTAATAAAACAATTTAAAGCTACAACTCGCTGTTTTAATCCCCTTTCAAGATAATCAAATTCATCTTTCTTTATAATTCTTGGAATCGCATCAAAGGGGAATAGTTGCTCTTTAAATGTTCCATTTTTGTAGATACCAAACTTTACACCGTACCTCGCAAGAAGTTCATTCACGGAATCTGCATGTTTATACAAGTCAACTTCTCTCATACTTCTACCTCACCTAACCTTTACAATAAAACAAAAGGCGCCTGCTTTCGCAAACGCCTTTGTTTGTTAATAATGTATAGACTCAAGAATGTCACTACTATGGGAGGAAATGCTTCATTTCTCTTTAGTAATTCAAATAGAGTATATATTTTATTGTGAATTTTGTATATTACACCAAAAGCTTATTTTTCTACTACTAAATGATTAGTTTTTATTATTCAAAAAGAACACAATAATAAAGCACCAATATAACACCAAAGTTTCTTAAGTTTTATTGAGGAGGAGAAACCTTGATATATATATTAGTGCCTATTAAACATTTTAAACTCAAAAGGATGATCATATATTATATGACCATCCTCGTTGATGAGAGTTTATTTATGTATAGAGAGTAAAGAACTCTTCCATAGCCAAAAAATTATTTACACATTGTAAGTATGCTTTTTATATCTTCTACAGATAACTTAACGTATGCACGAGCAAACTCATTATTTGTTCTATAACTTTCCTTTGCCATTTCCTCAATCACGTCATCTGAAATACCGGCTTCATGTAATGTTAATGGCATACCTAATTCTTTGAAAAATTCTTCTGTTTTTGCAATTCCTGCCTTGGCGACTTCATATTTGTCATCACCATTCACATTCCAAACTTCCTTAGCATATCTCGCAAATCTATCAACTGTTGAATCTGAAAGAACATACTTCATCCAAGCTGGAGTAATAATGGCCAAGCCAACGCCATGTGTTATGTCAAAAAAAGCACTGACAACATGTTCAATTGGATGTACAGACCAACCGCCAAGTCGGATCGGAGCCATGTCGTTCTGTGAGCCAAGGAGTGGC